>CALEKU010000090.1 GCA_937902745.1 uncultured Armatimonadota bacterium | reverse complement strand
ACGAAGAGGAGGTCGTGGTCGGCCTCTGGGACTGCTCGCGCTGCGGACGGAAGGCCAATTCGGGTCTGGAGGTCGAGTGTCCCGGCTGCGGGGGCGCCCGCGACGAGGACGTCACGTTTTATCTGCCACAGGAGGGGCAGGAGGCGCGTTTGACCGCGCCGAACGACCTGCGGCGGGCAGCGGCTGCGGGGCCGGAGTGGCTCTGTGAGCACTGCGGCAGTTCCGTACCGGCGGACCTGACGGTCTGTACGAACTGCGGCGCTCCGCGCGGCAAGAGCGACGCCCGTGCCGTGCGGATGTATGCCCCCGGCGAGGCGCCGCGTACGGGCGCAAAGCCGCAGCGGGCCGCGCCGCCACCGCCGCAGCGCCGGCCTCGCCGCCCCGGGGCGGTTGCGCTGATCGTGCTTGCCTTTGTGTTTCTGGCGGGATACCTGGCGCTGCGCCCGCGCGCCGTTACCGCCACAGTGACCGAACTCGCCTGGTCGCGCGTGATTGAGGTTGAGGAGTACCGTCTGCTGCAGCAGGAGGGGTGGGACCCGCCCAGCGATGCCCGGGTCACGGGCCGGGACCGGCGCGTACGCTCCTACCGTCAGGTGCTGGACCACTATGAGACGGCCACGCGGGACGTTTCCGAGCGGGTGCAGGTCGGCACGCGCACGGAGCGGGTACAGGTCGGCACCCGCGACAACGGCAACGGAACCTTCTCCCACGTCTACGAGAACCGCTCAATCCCCGTGTACGAGACGCGCACCCGCCGGGAGACGTACCAGAAGCCGGTGTATCGGCAGGAGCCGGTGTATGACACGTGGCACCACTACGAGATTTGGCGCTGGGTCCACGACCGCGACGTGCGCGCCGCGGGTGGGCCGGAGGTCGCTCCCCACTGGCCCGCGGTGTCCCCGAAAGGGAAGCAGGAGCGGGAGGGGAAGCGCACCGAGGAGTACCGGGTGACTCTGCGGGGGCCGCGGGTGTATCAGACCACGCTCCCGCAGGAGCGCTGGGGCAGCCTCCGGGTGGGCGAGGCGCGCCCCCTGCGCGTGAGCGCCTTTGGCAAGGTGCTGGAGGGGCCGTAGCGGCGGCAAGCGGACTTTTGAAAAGACGGCGAGGAGGAATCCTCGCCGTTTTTTTTCGTGTCGGCCGATTTGTTCACGACCTGTTTACGCTGGCTCCGTAGGATGCAGGATGTGAAACGCGACGGGTGGCGCGAACGCCCGTTGGTCGCGTCGGAAAAGGAGACAGCAACCACATGACACCGAACGGACGGCAGCTGCGGGAGAGGCGCACACGGCACAGCGCGGCAGCGGCGCTTCCCGCTCTCCTCGCGACGCTGTGGGCGGCGTTCCTGCTGCTCGCTGTGAGCGCCGCGCCCGCGCGGGCCTGGAAGCCGAAGACACACATTTACCTGGCGGAGCAAGCGCTTAAAGATGCCGTGGACAACGGCAAGGTCACAATCTACGAGACGGACTACCGGACCGGGCGGATCCTCGGCGTCCTGGGCGAGTTCCCGGTGGAGCCGCGCATCCTGGAGGCGCTGAAGAAGTACCCGAAGCAGTATCGCGCGGGCGTGCTCGGGCCGGACGCCTACCCGGACATCGCCACCGGCCAGAAGATTATCCACCCGCACGCCAGCCACCCGCTGGACGGCCAGCAGGCGGGCGGAACGAACTCCTGGCTGACCCACCTGTGGAACCTGTCGTTCAAGACGCCTGCGAACCCGTCCCCGCTCGACGGGATCAAGATTCCGATCTTCAACATCACGAAGCCGGACGACCCGAAGGTGCGCGCGTTCGTGATCGGTTACATCACGCACGCCGTGGGCGACATGTACGCCCACACGTTCATGAACCACTTCACGGGCGGCGAGTTCATGCTGCAGCCGGACCCGCGCAACGCCCTGAAGCACATCATCCTGGAGGGGTACATCGGCAAGCGGACGCCGCTCACCATTGACACGTTCGGCTCCGTCGCCAACAACCCCCCGGAAGCGCTCGCGGCCGCCTATCCGGGCTCGTCGCTTACCAGCCTTGTCGCGGAGGAGGCTCGCCGGCGCAACATCATCACGAAGCCGCTCGAGCTCATGAAGCTGAGCCGCGAGTACGAAGATGCTATCGTCACCCAGAACGACATCTCCATCGAGGGGCTGGAGGGCTACCTCTGGCGCGAGATGACCTGGGCGCGCCCCGACAGCATTCTCAAGAAAAAGCTGCTGGAGGTGCAGGACCGGAAATACTCCATTCCTTACCTCTTCTCCGAGCTGCGCAACAGCCTGCAGAAGGACGTAGACAGCTACTATCGCATCCGCGACAGCAAGTCGGGGCCGGCGCGCGTCGCGTGGCAGGTGGCGCAGGGGCCGGAGTGCACCTTCAAGGAGCACTGGATTGAGGATATCGACAAGGGACTGCAGCAGTGGCCGAAGACCAGCCACGAAATCGCGAAGGCGCTCATCTATAACGAGACGAACGGCGGCGCGGACCTGAAGCGGGTCAACGAGGTCATCGACGACTACGTTAAGAACTACCTGGTCTACATGGGGCCGGTGCCGGACGGCGTGGTCGACACGTTCAAGATCATGGCCAAGATCCTGGACGCCGTGGTGCCGGACTTCATCTCCGAGGCCATCAAGGCCCTGATGAAGGACATGGCCAACACGGTTGCCAAGGCCGCGACGGGCCGCACGATCCAGGAGTGGGCCGACTTCATCAGCAACCCCGAGACGCACTTCGACCCCATCATGAACGGGCCGGGCGGGGAGCACCCGGGCCGGACGGCGCAGCGGGTGACGCTGGCGCAGTTTAACCGGGAGTACCTGAATATTCAGGACAGCGGCTTCACCCAGGGCAACAAGGAGACGTTCCGGATCAACGAGTTCCCGCCCGCGTTCAACACGGTGCAGATGTGCAAACTCATGCTGCTCGGCAAGGACGGCATGAGCCAGCTCATCGAGGCACTGGCGGCGAAGGGGTGCCTGCGGCCCACGCTGCCCGCCAACTTCGAGAACGTGATGCTGGGCTTCCTGCAGTCGATCGACAACGACAACCAGTGGCAGGGGCTGTCCCATAAGGACTCCCTGCCGGGTGCCCGCCTGCTCTTCGCCCAGAACGGCGGCTCGACCTACCAGAAGCTCTTCCTGCGCCAGGTGGGCGAGGAGGAGTGGGTGACCGCGCGGCCGTCCACCGGCACGCCCCCACCGGGAACACCCACAGGGCCGACGACCCCCACCACCCCGACCCCCGAGGAGGCCCAGGCCCTGCTCGACAAGCTGAAGGGCAAGTGGAAGACGAGCCTGGGGACGGTGCTGAACATCACGGAGGTGGTGCGGACCCTGCCGCCGCCCATGCTGGAGGGCAAGGCCAACAAGGAGTACGAGAACGGCGGCAAGATTCAGGCAGAAGGGTTCTACCTGTCGGTCGAAGCGGGCGGCGTCATCACGGGCCTGTGGAATACCACGCCCACGGGGCGAGAGCTGAGCAACACCGGTCGGGTGACGATCGCGCTCAACCCGGACGGTGACAGCTTCACGGGCAAGGTGATCCTGCAGACGGGCGACGAGATCGTCTACAACGGCACCCGCATCAAGGAGGGCGGAAACAACACCGGAAATACCGGCGGCGGCGACACGACGAACTCTGGCAACAGTGGCACGCCGAACAACGGCGGCGTGGTCCCGCCCCCGGCGGACACGGCCACCGGCATCGCCCGGATTGGGGACGGCAAGTTCTACGCGCTGGATAAGCTGGATATCCGCCTGGACGAGATGAAGCCGGGCCGCGACGGGGCCTCGATGGAACTGTTCGTGACCTACCGCAACCGGACGCAGAAGCCCTACGGGATCACGGCGGGCGGCTTCAAGCTGACCATAACCGACAGTGACGGCGTCTCTATCCGCGACATGGGCAACGTCTACCGGGTCTCCGGAGAGCGCCCGGAGCGCATCCCGAACACGGTGATCGTCAATCCGGGTGGGGAGGCGCGGATCCGCTGGGTCTTCCCGGTGCCGAAGGGCTTCGCTCCGCCGCTCAAGTCGCTGCGCATCAGCGAGTACGTGGCGCCGCCCGTAATCGCCGACCTTACCGGCATCAAACTGCCCGGCGAGGAGGAGGTGACGACCGGGGACGCGGACAGCGGCAGCGCCCCCGCTCCGGCGCCGGCCGCGGAACCGGCCGGGCGCGCTGCGATCGGAAACGGCCAGTTCTTCGGTGTGGACGACGTAGACGTGCGCTTCGACGGTGTGCGGCGGGGCCGCGACGGGACCACGATGGAGCTGTTCGTCACAGTCAAGAACCCCGGCAGTACGAACGTGGGGCTGATAACCACCACGCTCCGCCTGACCGCGACCGACGCGGACGGTCTGAGCGTGCGGCCCAACGGTGAACTGTACCGGGTCACGGGGGATGTGCCGGAGCGGATCACGCATACGGTGACGATCACGCCCGGCGATGAGGCGAAGGTGCGCTACGTGTTCCCGATGTCCCGCGCGGACCTCCGGTTCACGAAGCTCAGTATCAGCGGCTACCGCACGCCGGTGCGGACCGTGGACCTGCCCGACCTGGGTGGGGCTCAGTAAGAGAAGGAACCGGCGATGATCGGGTGCGGCGCGCAGGAGACGCGCCGCACCCCCGAAGGGAGACACATACCATGAGCAAGCGACAACGCATTCTGGCGGCCGTGCTGGTTGCCCCGAATCTGATGGCGGCCGGACTGACGGCAGGCGCGGCCCACGCTGCGAGTCCGAAGGCGGCGGCAGCGGTGGCAGCGGCGGCGCCCTTGGGCGCCCAGGAGGGGGTGGCGAAGGTCTACATCTCCACCCTGGCCCCGATCAAGCTGCCGGAGGGGACCTACCGCTCCCTTTCCACCGAGGATGTCGCCAAGTTTGAGGAAGCGCTCCAGAAGATCGCGACCGCGGGCGGGGGCAAGCTGGGCGATGTCGAAGTTCTGGTCTGGCCGGAGAACGGTAACGCCCATCGGAAGACGGTGGAGGGCACGCTGAAGTCCGGAGGCTACACCTATGTGGCCGAGGATGCTCTGGAGGCCGAGGGGGCAAAGATGACCCCGTTTGGCGCGGTCAAGGACAAGACCTCCGGCAAGGGCCTGGTCGGAATGTGGATCGAGAACGAGGGCCTGGTGCTCCTCGCCTGGGGGACATTCCGCCGCGGAGACGCCCCGGCGGAGGACGCGGAGAAGCCGACCGAGATTCTGCCGTCGCACCCGGACCCCGCTCCTGCGAAGCCTGCTCCGGCGAAGAAGACCGCGGCGGCAGCGCGTCCCGCGCCGGGTAAAGGGGGCATCCCCGGCGACTTGATCGGGAGTTGGGAGTGGACCACCATCAGTGGCGTGAACTACCAGGACATGAACACCGGGCGGCTCATGGAGCCGAGCGGCATGGCCACCAAGTTTACGTTCACGAAGGACGGGCACTTCAAGTTCTTCTTCTACGTCCGGCAGCGCACCTACAACCTGGTGACCCAGTCCACCACGACGTCCGAGGGCACGGTCAAGTTCAACGGGGACGGCACGTTCACGCTGTACCCGGAGAAGGGCCACTACAAGGGCAACACCGGCAGCCGTGTGATCGATCGCCCCATGACGGCGGAGGAGCGCAAGCCTACCACCTATGCCTATGAGTGGCGGAACGAGAACGGCAAGCGCGAGCTGTATGTGGCGCCCGGCAAGCAGCGCTCCGACAACATGAGCCGCTTCCGCCCGGCGAAGTAGCGGCAGAAGAGAAACGATACGCCGTCGGCCGTGCCCCCCCTGGGCGCGGCCGGCGGCGCCATGACCAGGGAGACCAGCAACGTTATGCATTCGAAGACCACCCGGGGGGCGTTCACAGCCATAGCGATCACCGCGGCAGCGGGCGCACTGATGGGGGGAGCCGGCGTGGGCATGGCCCGTGCCGGCGCGGCAGCGGCGGCGAGGGAGAGCGGCGGACCGGCACCGGCCGTGCGCAGGATCACAGACATCAACGACGTCATGGAGGGCAAGTCGCCGCCCGTGCCGTCGTTCCCGAAGCTTGCACCGAAGCCCGGCTACCTCCGGGGCTATGTCAAAGACCCCACGGGCAAGCCCGTGGTGGGGGCGTGGGTGATGGCGCGCTCGTCGGCGGTCGGTGGGTTTGGCTCCAGCGCCAAAGGGAAGACCGACGCGAAGGGCTACTACGAGATCCCCGTGCCCTGGGGTGTGGCGCGGGTCTGGTGCGCCGGGCACGCGATGACCTACCACGGGGTGCGCATCGCGGTGCCGCTCCATCCGGCGGACGGTGAAGTCGATGACTTTGCGACGAAGAAGGGGCACGTCGAGAATATGGTCCTGTGGACCTACGGCACCGTCAGCGAGGCCGGCGTCAGCGAGAACCCCACCTTCTCAGGCAACTACTATGGTGCGTCGTTTAGCATCGGCTATACGCTGCGCGAGGGCAAGAATGACCTGTTTGCGTCGCCGGGCAGCCTGAACGAGGGGGCGGAGATCGAGGTCAAGCTGACGCCGGAGGGGCCACTGCTCGATGGGAGCCGCGGCGAAACCCTGTTGCTGCGCAAAAAGCTGACCGATACCAGCTTCTTCCAGGTAAACAACGTCCCCATCGGCCGCTACCGCATCGAGGTCCGGATGGTGAACGACGGCGAGGGCAACAGCGGCCCTCTACGCCTGCGCGACAACAGCCGCCACCTCGGGAAGGGGGGCTGGAGCCGAAGGAGTCGGAGAACGGCGTGGCGACGGTGGTCTTCCGATCGGACAACGCCGACCCGGCCATCCTGCGGGTCACCAAGGGCAACATGGAGCGGCTGAGCCTGCTCATCGACCGCGTTGAAAAGTAAGAATCCGTAAGAACAAGAGACACAGGCCGCCCCCCAGCGGGGGCGGACCTGGCGAACGAGGAGAATCACGATGCACACGAACCGACGCCGCCTGCTGACCGGGCTGGCGCTATTCCCCTTTGCCGTCGCGCCGCTGCTGGGGGCCGGAAACGGACCGGCAGAACCGCTCGTCGTCACCGAGATGAACGACGTGATGGACGGTAAAACGCCCGCTCCGCCCGCCTTCCCGAAGCTCGCGCCAAAGCCGGGCCGCCTGCGCGGCTACGTGAAGGACGCGGCGGGCCGCCCGTTGGAGGGCGCGAAAATCCTGGTGACGACGTCCGCTGTGGGCGGGCTGGGCAGCGGGGTCACCGCTGAGAGCGACGCGAAGGGGTACTACGAGGCCCCGCTGCCGGTCGGCATCTCGCAGGTCTGGTGCGCTGGCTATGGCGTGACGTACCACGGTGTCCGCCTCGCGCTCGCGCTGCGCCCGGCGGATGGCAAGCTGGGCCACTTCGAGGCGAAGAAGGGGGCGGTTGAAAACTTTTACCTCGCGCCCTACGGCATCGCGAACGAGGCGAGCGTCAGCGAAAACCCGGTCTACGCGGGCGGGTACTACGGCGCGTCGTTCACCGTGGGGTACTGGGTCGCGGACCCGGACCGGCCCGGTATCACCGGGGGCGTTCCGGAGGGGAGCACGATCGAGATTACGCTGACGCCGCAGGGGCCGCTGGTGGACGGCAGCAAGGGCCGGACCCTGGTCCTTCGCAAGAAGCTGGAGCCGTACAAGAGCTACTTCCAGGTTAATGACGTGCCCGTGGGGCGCTATACCATCGCGGCGCGGCTCATAACCGACGGTGGTAGCGAGCCGCTGCGCCTGAAGGACAACAGCGGTCGGCCGGGCAAGGGCGGCATGACCCCCAAGGAGACGGAGGACTCCGCCACCATCATCTTCCGCTCCGAAGGGGCCGACCACGGCATCCTGCGGGTGACCGGCGGCAGCATGGAGCGGCTCAGTATGCTCGTGGAGCGCATCGAGAAGAAGTGACAAAGAGAGTACCGGCAGCAACGGACAGCAGAGCAGACGTGGAGAAGAGTGATCGAAAGACGATGGCAGAGAAGAAGACGATTCTGGTGACCGGTGCGACCGGGGCGCAGGGCGGCAGCGTCGCCCGGCACCTGCTCCGGCGCGGCGATTTCGCGGTGCGTGCCCTGACGCGCGATCCGGATTCGGCGGGAGCGCGGGCGCTACGGACAGTGGGCGCGGAGGTGGTTCAGGGCGACCTGGGGGACCCGGAGAGCCTGCGCGCGGCGCTCGTGGGCGCCTACGGCGTGTTTGGCGTGACCAACTTCTGGGAGCATTTCGCGCGGGAGCGGGAGCACGGGGTCAACCTGATCGACGCCGTGGCGGACTCGGAGGTGGAGCACTTCGTCCTCAGCACCCTGCCCCATGTGAAGCAGATCAGCGGGGGAGAACTGGAGGTTCCGCACTTTGACATCAAGGCGGAGCTGGAGGCGTACGCCCAAAATCGGTGCGGCAGAAGTACGGCCCTTACGTTCGTCCATGTGGCGTTTTACTACGAGAACTTCCTGTCGTTCTTCCCGCCACGCCCGCAGAAGGACGGCACCTTCGCCTTCGGCTTCCCGCAGGGCGATACGCCGCTGGCCGCGTTTGCCGCGGAGGATCTGGGGGGCGTGGTCGCGCCGCTGTTCGCGCGTCCGGACGACTTCCGGGGGCGAACGGTGGGCGTGGTGGGCGACGACCGCCCGCCTGCGGAGTACGCGCGCATCATGACCGAGGTGCTGGACGCGCCGGTGGTCTACCAGTACGTCCCGCGCGAGGTATTTGCGGGGCTGGGCTTTCCGGGGGCGGAGGACCTGGCGAACATGTTCGAGTTCAACCGGCGGTTCATCCCGAACCGCATCGAGGACCTGACCCTGAGCCGGGCGCTGTATCCGTCGCTGCAAACCTTCGAGGCGTGGCTGTGCGCCAACCGGAGTCGCTTCGCACCGATCCTGGCCGGGTAGGTCGGCTAAGGAGCAAGAGGAGCAAGAGGAGCAAGAGGAGCAAGAGGAGCAAGGGGAATACGAGGATGATCACAAAGGGCATGAGAGGAAGCGTGGTGGCTCTCGCCGCGGTGGCCGTGGCGGTGGCAACGCTGCCAATGGCCGGGACGGGCGCCGTGCCGCAGGGGGGCGCGGTCAGGCTGCCGATCCCGGCGAGCGCGAAGGCCGTGGAGGCAGGCGCGGCGCGCGAGACGCTGGGCCGGCTGCTGGCGGGCTGGGCGGCTGAGCGCGAACTGGGCGGCGCGGGGGAAGGCCCGGCCGAGGTCTACACCTGGGCGGGCGCCGCCTACAAGCCGGGGCGCGCCGCCGCGGCGCGGGCGGCGCTCCAGCGGGGGCTCGCGGCGGCGGGCTACCAGTACCAGGAGTTTCACCGGGAGGAGGTGCGCGTCAACCCGTTCGACGAGTCCTTCGGCCTCGGAGAGGACGGAGGGCCGCTGCACATTACGTTCTGGGACCAGCAGACCTACTGGGTCGCCACCAACCCGCAGAAGCGCGAAACGCTGGTGGGTGTGTGGTTCGACCAGGAAACGACGGAAAAGCGCCTGGTTCTGGCCACGGCCCGCGCCGCGTTCAAGGCGCCGCCAAAGGAGGTGCCGCTCCCCAATGTGGCGGACCCGAACGCCCTCCTGGTGCGGGACCCGAACGACGCCATGCGCGGCGCCCCGGGTTTGAAGACGCCCGCGTTCGCCAAACTCGTGCCGAAGCCCGGCCGGGTGCGCGGTTACGTGAAGGACGCCGCGGGCAAGCCGCTGCCGGGGGCGCGGGTGCTCGTGGAGTCGAGCCTGGCGGGCGGCTTCGCCACCAGCGTCACGGCGAAGACTGACCAAAACGGCTACTACGAGGCAGCGGTGCCGCAGGGCTCCTGCCGTGTCTCCATGAGCGGCTACCCGGTCCGCTACAACGGGCGGACCTATGCCATGCCGCTGCACCCAGCGGACGGCGAGTGCGACTACTTCGCGTCCGGAAAGGGGCACGTGGAGAACCTGGTGCTGCGCTCCTGGGGCGTGGCCGACCCGCTCCACGTAGAGGAGGACCCGAAGTACAGCGGCTACTACTACGGCGGCGCGGTGCGCGTGATATGGCGGGTAGACGACATCGGACCCGGCGGCACGGTCGAGGTGACGCTGACCCCGCAGGGGCCACTCCTGGACGGGAGCAAGGGCCGCACCCTGGTGTTCCGCCTGCCCAACAAGCACGGCGGCGATATCAACCTCAATGACATCCCCGTCGGGCGGTACGCCCTGACGGCGCGCCTGCTAGACGGGGGCGAGGCAACGCCGATCCGCGCCCGCCGGGCGCGCGGCGAGGACGCAGCGCTGGCGGACCGCCTGACGGTGGACTTCGAGGCGAAGTCCACAGCGCAGGTCTTCAGCAACACGGGCGGCATCGAGCGCTTCGACGTCGTTCTGAAATTCTAAGATCACATGGCCCCATCCCGTCCGGGGCGGGGCACAGGAAATCAACACGCTTATGTTTATCGGAACCCGACGGACGCTCCGGCGCATCGCCGCGGTAGCGCCCGTTCTCACCCTTGTGTTCGCCGCCGGCCCCGAGGCCGCGCGAGCGCAGCAGACCGCCACGGGACTGAAGGTCGCGGGCATTTCCGTTTCCGCGGGGGCGGTGCGCCGCCCGGAGATGGGGGCCGGAGCCGGCAAACTGGTCGCCTCGGTCGCCCGGGAACTGGGGCTGCCCGCCGCCCCGGCGGCGAATGCAGAGGTGCTGGTCTGGGCCGGGCTGAAGCCGGGGCGGCCGAAGTTTGTGCGCGCCGCGGTGGAGAACGCGCTGCGCGAGGGGGGGTATGCGGTTGCTGCCGTTTCTGAGTACGCCCTGCGCGAGACCAACCCGTTCGATGAGCAGTATGGCCTGATGAGCGGCGCGATCGACCTGGGGGTCACGGACCGGGTGAGCTACTTCACCGCCAAGAACGAGAGCAAGCGGCAGACGCTGGTGGGGGCGTGGGTTGAGGGGGAGACGCGGCTCGCGCTGGCGCTCGCTCCGGCCGGGCACCGCGCCGAGGAGAAGAAGGCGCCACTGCCGGATGTGGCTGGCCCGAACACGTTGCTGGTCAAGGACAACAACGACGCCATGCGCGGCATCGCGCCGCCGAAGGCGCCCGCGTTCCCGGCGCTGGCGAAGAAGCCCCGTACGCTGCGCGGCGCGGTGCGCGATGCCGCGGGCAAGCCCATCGCGGGTGCTCAGATTATTGTCCAGGCGAGCGCGGCAGGCGGCTTCCGTACCGATGTCCGCGCCCGCACCAACGCCCAGGGCATCTACGAGATGCCGCTGCCGGTGGGCATCTGCCAGGTAGTGAACGCCGACTGCACGGTGCGCTACAACGGCAAGTCGTACCTTCTGCCGCTGCACCCGGTGGACGGCCAGCGGGACCACTTCGACTCGAAGGGGGGGCACATCGAGAACTTCACCCTGCGCACCTACGGCGCCGCGAGCGAGGAGACCGCGCGCAGCCCGCAGTTCGGCTCGTACTACTACGGCGGGCATATCCGCCTGGTGTGGTTCGACAGCGACATCCCGGTGGGCAGCGGCGTTATCGAGATCACGCTGACGCCGCAGGGGCCGCTGATGGGCGGCGTCCCGGCGCGCACACTGGTCTTCCGTCTGCCCAACAACAAGCCGCAAAGTGAGGCGTACCTGAACGACATCCCGATCGGGAAGTATAAGATGACGGTGCGGCTGCGGGACGGCGCGGAGAGCCTGCCCGTGCGGGTTATGCCGGTGTTCGGCTACGACGGAGAGCCGGTGGCCTCGCTGACCGTGGAGTTCGAGCCCAACGAGGGAAGCCTGGCATCGCTGGGCCAGAGCGGGGTCAAGCGATTCGACGTTATGATGAAGCCGTAGCGCCAGAACGGGAACGCGGCGCCCCCGCCGGCTATTTGGCGAATAGCCGGCGGGGGCGTTTTCGCACTTCTCAAACGAGCAGCAGGGCGATGGCGGCAAACATGAGGAGCGCGCCGACGAAGCGCCCGCGCAGGACCGCCCCGCCGTGCGCCTGCTCGGCGTTACGGAACCAGTGGCCAAGCAGCGCGACCGCAAGCACGCTCCACAGGCCGCGCGAACTGTAGACGATGTTTGCGACGGTGGCCTGCCCGAAGTGGGCGATGGCGGAGACAAACAGCAGGGACTGGAATCCCATCAGTAACCCGCCCAGCACGAGCCAGCGCCGGGCGGAGGGCGAGAGCGACCGGAGCGGCGTGGGGAAGAGCGGGATCAGGGTGCAGGAGAGCACGCCGACCAGCGCGACGGTTAGCGGAAGTAAGCGGCCCATGCCCCATGCGGGCGACCACTTCTGCACCAGAACGTCGAACAGGGCGTAGGCTGCGGCGGCGAGACCCGCACTCGCCACGGTCCGGGCAACGGGAGAGGGGGAGGAGTCTGCCGCGCGGCGGGCGCCGCCCCCTCCCGCACGGTTCAGCACGACGATGCCCGCCGTGCTGAGCACGGCGGCGAGCCAGAGTTTCCCGGGGACGCCCTGCCTGACGACAAGGGTGGTGAAGAGTGCGACCAGCAGGATCTTCAGGCCCAGCACCGGCGTCGCCAGGGAGACATCGCCCTTCTGAAGCGCGAACAGGGTCGCCATCTGCCCGGCGATGAACAGGAGAGCGATAACGAGCGGCTGCCACCAGGCGTGGGGAAGGGGCGCCCAGGTCCCGCCCAGCAGCAGCAGCGACTGGAATACAAGCGCGGCCAGTACGTTGCAGACCACGGTCGAATGCCAGAGTCCCACCCCCAGGTCGGCGGCGCGCTTAAGGGAGAGCGCCGCCGCGACGTACGCGAGCGCC
Source organism: uncultured Armatimonadota bacterium (assembly GCA_937902745.1). GTDB lineage: Bacteria > Armatimonadota > Armatimonadia > Armatimonadales > Armatimonadaceae > CALEKU01. The sequence goes on along the minus strand of CALEKU010000090.1, from coordinate 41,051 downwards.
GCGCCAAGCGGTAGCGCCAGCGCCCACAGATTCTCCATTCAGAAATCGCCTCCTCGTCGCAGCCGCTCTCAGGGTTCCTCGCGCGACGCAGGAATTCATGCCGTCACAGGGCGTCGGAGCGCCAGGCGAACGGATAGCGGACGGCGCGCCCGACGGAAACGGGGGAGGCATGGAGGCGCAGAAGTTCCGCCACGGCGTCCGCGGCGATCGCCTCCACGGGCAGGGTAAGCGAGCGGATATGCAGACCCGGGTCGGCGGCGAGCGGCAGACCGTCGAAGCTGACCAGGGGGACAGTGGCGGCGCGGGCGCCGTGCCGGTCGGCGAGGCCCGCCCGCAGCCCCACAGCCAGCCAGTCGTTCGTGGCGATCAGGCCCGTGGTACCGTCGGCGTCAAGCGCCAGGGAGCGGCCGGTACGCAGACCGGCTCCGTGGCTCAGGCCGCTCGGGAGGAAGCGGAGGGAAACGCCCTCCGCTTCGGCGGCCTCCCGCGCCCCCGCCAGGCGCTCACGGGAGGCCGGAATCTCCTCCTTGCCCAGGAAGAGGAGGCTGCCGCAGCCGCGCCGGATCAGCGCCCGCGCCGCTTCGCGGCCCGCCTCGCGGTCGTCCACCCCCAGCAGGCTGGCCCGGCGGTGCGGCCGGGCGTCCGGCTCCGGGAAGAGCGTGACCAGGGGGGGGGCGTTTGTCCCGCCGCGGTGGCGGGCCAGCAGCGCCGCACCCGCCAGGCCGAGGGTAAGCGCGCCCTCCTCGAAGTGCGGGGCCGTCTCCTCTCCGGTGACGCGCTCCACCACGCACCGGACGCCCTCCTGCTGGAGCTGCCGCTGTAGCAGCTCCAGCAGGAGAGAGAAGAAGGGGTCGTCGCCCAGCTTCAGGTTCTCGTCCACCAGCAGCGCGGCGCGGCGCAACCGACCGACCCCGCCGGCGCTGCCCGCCGGGGCAACGGCGAACGTTCCGCTCCCCTGCCGCTGCTCCACCAGGCCCTCGCGCCGGAGTGTGGCGAGGATGGCGCGGAGCCGGGGGCGGCTGATCTGGAGGCGCGCGGCCAGGTCCCGTTCGCCGGGCAGACGCTGCCCGGCGAACTGTCGGACCAGGCTACGGACCTCCTCCTCCTTACCCCGCAGGTCGGCAGCGGTAGCAGCAGCGCCCGCCGCGGGGGGAGAGTCCGTCACGCGAGGCGCCCGGTCACGCGAACGACGCTGCCCGCGGGGAGCGGGACGCGCAGGGCGTCGCCGTTTTGGGCCGAAACGGTTACCGGGGCGGAGAGGGTCACCGCATCGGGCGCATCGAACGTGTTGTGCGCGTGGATGTCATCCGCGGACAGGGTAACGACCTCGGCTTCCGTGAGCCGCCCGCCCCGCAGGTCGAGTTCGGCCTCCACCGCCTGCGACGGGTGGCTGTTGACCAGGGTGACGCACAGGACGCCGTCCTTGACGGACGCCGAGCCCTCCACGGCGCGCAGCGCGAAGGGCTGGCGGTGCAGGTAGCAGCCCTGGCAGTGCTTCGCGGCCGCCCCGCCGTCGCTGATGCTCTCGGCGGCGGACAGGAGGCGCACGGCGGTCGCTCCCTGGTGGGCGCGATACAGGTCGAAGACGTGGTAGGTGGGCGTCTTGATGCAGCGGTCCTCCTGCACGAGCAGCAGGGACTGGAGGACGTTGATAAGCTGGGCGATGTTCGCCATGTACAGCTTATCCGCGTGGTTGTGGAAGACGTCCAGGCTGAGTGCGGCAACGCAGGCGTCGCGGATTGTGTTCTGCTGGTACAGGCCGCTGCCTGGCTTGCCCTTCTCGACCGGGTGCCAGGCGCCCCACTCATCCAGCAGGAGTTTGATCTTGCGCTCCGGATCGTACTCGTCCATGACCGCCCGGTGCCCGGTAACGATGCCCTCGACCGCGCGCGCCTTGGCGAGCAGTTCCAGCCACTGCGCCTCGTCGTACTCGGTGGCTGTGCCGGCGGTGCCGCAGTAGTAGTGCGCGGCGAAGCCCTGCACCCGGTTCCGCCGCCAGCCCGATGCCCGCTCGAAGAAGCGGCGCGTCCAGCCCCAGTCGCTTCCGTTCGGTCCGCAGGCCACGGCCTCCACGGGCGCATCCGGGTAGTTGTATACGAACGTCCGGAACTTCGAGAATTCGTCGGCGTACTGCTCCGCGGTCATATGGCCGCCGCAGCCCCAGTTCTCGTTGCCGACGCCCCAGAAGCGCACCCGGAACGGCTCCTCCGCGCCGTTGGCGCGCCGCTCGTTGGCCAGGGCGCTCTCCCCACCGAAGTTGCAGTACTCCACCCAGTCGCGCAGCTCGTGGGGTGTGCCCGAGCCCAGGTTGCCGGCAAAGTAGGGCTCCGCGCCGAGCGCGCGGCAGAAGGCCATGAATTCGTGGGTGCCGAAGTGGTTGGGCTCCGGCGCCATGCCCCAGTGAGCGTTGAGGCGCGCGGGGCGGCTTTCGCGCGGGCCGATGCCGTCGCGCCAGTGGTAGTCGTCGGCGAAGCAGCCGCCGGGCCAGCGCAACACAGGGATGCCGAGGGGCTTCAGGGCCTCTACCACATCGTTTCGGATGCCGTCGGTGTTGGGGATGGAGCTGTCCGGGCCGACCCAGACGCCGTTATAGACCAGTTCACCGAGGTGCTCGGCGAAGTGGCCGTGCAGATACGGGTTGATGGGGGCGATAGCCTCGCCCGGCAGGACAACGACACGCTGAACGCTGTGGATGGCTCCCATGAGGTGGTGGTTCCTTCCCTGGACCAATTAATGACCAATTCAAACATTGGTGGTCGGGTGGTAGTATAATGGTGCCCAGAGGTTTATGTCAAGTCGTACGTCGCGGGAGTGCTTGTTTTCGCGTGGGGCGCCGTGCGCGTCCGGTTGACTTGGTGTATCCGGTGTATAATGACGCGCAGTGACCAACCGGGGCAGTTTGCGCCATTTTGGTCCGAATGGTATAGAAGGCCGGCGGTGATCTTCTTCGGAGTGAGGCCGGGCAGGGTCCTGTGTGGCCTGGTCGGCGCCGGAGTGGGTCGGGAAGGTACGGAATGCGGCGGCAGCGATTTTGGACGGCGAAGACGGTGATTGGCGCCACCCTGACCCTCCTGGCGGCAGGGCTGGGGGTCGCCCCGGCCCAGGTGGGGGGGAAGAAGGCGGACCCGGCGGCGGGTGTGGCGTTCTTCGAGGAGAAGGTACGCCCGATCCTCAAGACCTCCTGTCTCCCCTGTCACAGCGGCCCGGAGAGCAGCGGCAAACTGGACCTGACCCGGCGTGACGCGATCCTTAAGGGAGGCGTCTCCGGTCCGTCCGTAGACCCGAAGAACCCGCACGTCAGCCTCATGCTCAAGGCCGTTCGCTTCGAGGGGCGGCAGATGCCTCCGCAGGGCAAACTCCCCAAGGCGCAGGTAGACATCCTGACGAAGTGGGTGGAGATGGGCCTGCCCATGCCGGAGCCGAAAGCGGGCGCCAACGCGGAGCCCGACCACCACGGCCCGCCGCAGGTGAACGCGGAGACGAAGGCGTTCTGGGCGTTCCAGCCTGTGAAGCGCCCCGCCGTTCCGAAGGTGAAGAACGCCGTCTGGGCGAAGACCCCGGTTGACGCCTTTGTGCTGGCGAAGCTGGAGGCGAACGGCCTCAAGCCCGCTCCGCAGGCGTCTCGAATCGCCCTGATTCGCCGCGCGTACTTCGACATGATCGGCCTCCCCCCCAGCCCCGAGGAGGTGCAAGCGTTCCTGGCCGACACCACCCCGCAGGCATGGGAGAAGGTCGTGGACCGTCTGCTCGCCTCGCCGCACTACGGGGAGCGCTGGGGCCGCCACTGGCTTGACCTGGTGCGCTACGCCGAAACGAACTCCTTCGAGCGCGACGGCGACAAGCCCTTCGTATGGCGCTACCGGGACTACGTCATCCGTTCGTTCAACGAGGACAAACCCTATGATCGCTTCGTCCGGGAGCAGATCGCGGGGGATGAACTCGATGTCGTGACCCCGGAGAGCCTGATCGCCACCGGCTACTACCGCCTGGGTATCTGGGACGACGAGCCCGCCGATCCGGAGCAGGCGCTGTATGACGACCTGGACGACATCGCCAACACCACCGGGCAGACGTTCGTGGGGCTGACGGTTGGCTGCGCCCGCTGCCACGACCACAAGATCGACCCGTTCCCGCAGAAGGACTACTACCGGTTCCTGGCGTTCTTCCGCAACGTCAAGCGGTTCGGCGAGCGCAGCGGGGAGTCCGTCGCCGAGGCGTCGCTGCGCCCCATCTCTCCGAAGAGCGAGCAGGAGCGGTTTGCGAAGGAGAACGCCGAGCATCGGCAGAAGCTCGCCGCGCTCGGTAAGCGTCTGCGGGATATTGAAGAGATCCTCACCCCGCTCCTGAAGGGGGGCGAGTCGGACGACTTCAAGTACGACCAGAATCGCCTCCCGATCGCGAAGAAGCACATCGGTGAGGGGAGCTTCTCGGCCGAGAAGTTCGCCGAGTATGAGCGGTTGACGAAGGAGCGGGACGCTCTGCGCGCCGCGCCGCCGAAGGGCCTGGAGATGGCGCTGTGCGTCACCGAGGCCGGGCCGAATCCGCCCAAGACGTTCCTGCTGGCGCGGGGCAACCCGCACGCCCCTGAGGACGAGGTGACGCCCGGGTTCCCATCGGTCCTGTCGCCGCCGGAGCCGAAGATCGTTCCACCCGCCTCGAACCCCCAGTCCAGCGGGCGCCGCCGGGCCCTGGCAGAGTGGATCGCCTCGCCGCAGAACCCGCTCACCGCGCGGGTCATGGCGAACCGTATCTGGCAGTACCACTTTGGGCGCGGCATCGTGCGCTCTACCAGCAACTTTGGTTTCCTGGGCACGCCGCCCACGCACCCGGAGCTGCTGGACTGGCTGGCCGACGAGTTCGTGCGGCAGGGCTGGCGGATGAAGCCGCTGCACCGCATGATCCTGCTTTCGAACACCTACCGGATGTCGTCGAAGGCGGAACCGAAGGCGCTGGCGAAGGACCCGGAGAATGAGCTGTTCTGGCGCTTTGATATGCGCCGCCTGGAGGCTGAGGAGGTGCGCGACGCCATCCTGGCAGCGAACGGCACACTGAACCGGAAGATGTTTGGCCCCAGCATCAAGATCAAGCTGCCGCGCGAGGTACTGGCGGGCCAGTCGGTGCCGGGGCAGGGCTGGGAGGAGTCGCCTCCTGAGGAGCAGACCCGCCGCAGCATCTACGTCAAGGTAAAGCGTTCGCTCTCAGTGCCGCTTCTGGCCAGTCACGACGCGGCGGACACGGACGCGACCTGTCCGGTGCGCTTCTCGACCACGCAGCCGACCCAGGCGCTCGGCATGATGAACAGCGCCTTCCTGAACGAGCAGGCCGCGATTCTGGCGGACCTGACGAAGCAGAAGGTGAGCACGGCCGACCCGGCAGCGCAGGTGCGCTTCGTCCTGTGGCGCACCCTCCAGCGCCCGCCGACGCCGGAGGAGATCGCGCGCGGCGTGAAACTCATGGCCGACCTGAGGGAGAAGGACAAGAAGACCGCCGACGAGGCGCTCAAGGGCTTCTGTCTGGTCGCCCTGAACCTGAACGAGTTCATCTACTTGGATTAAGGCGCCCTTGCTACACTCCCGCCGGTGTGTTGCGGGAGTGGTTCGGGGAGAGGTGGTGGCGGGCCTCCCGCTGACGATGTGCGCGGACGCGTTCTATCGTGCGCTGTATGTGCGCTGACAGCGTATAGGGGAAGCAAATGACGGAATCCGGGCACAGAGCTTTTCTCGAAAGTCCGGAGTACCGGGAGTGGTCCGCCCTCCATCGGCGCATTGTGGCGGGGGAGAAACTGAACGCTGAGGAGCAGGCGAAATATGATGCGGTAATCCACCGTATGGATGCGGAAGAGGGCCAGCAATTGGCAACGGCCGCAGCCCATACCCGCGCTCAGGTTCAGGCTTTAGAAGAGGAAAACAAGAGGCTTCGCGCTCAGTACGAAGACCTGTACAAATAAAGGGGACCATCTACCCCGGGTGGCCGACTCGGCGGAGGTGCGGATACTGCACCCCCTGCGGGATGATTTGTCTCTCCATGTGCGCGAGGATACAGCGACCGGATTTCTGGAGGCGCTGACGCCGGAAGGCACGTCGCACATCGCGATCCGGCGCTTGAACCGACTGTCACTTGTGCAGCACCGTCTGGCGCGTCAACTGGAAATGCTGCGGCAGCAGCAGCGAGAACTACTGGAAACGGAGAACGCTCATCTGCGCGAGATGGTAGCGCGTCTGATCGCTCTTCTGGAGCAGGCGCTACGTGGCGGCTCAGACGAGGAACGAGGGTTATGAGCAACGACAACGGGCGAAATTTCTGCGGGCGAACGCGGCGGCAGTTCCTGTGGCAGATGGGGGCGGGCTTCGCCGGTGTGGCGCTGGCGGGAATGCTGGACAACGACTTCTTCGGGCGGCAAGCGCTCGCGGCGGACGGAAAGACGCCCTGGAAGAACCCGCTCGCGCCGAAGAAGCCGCACCACGAGCCAAAGGCGAAGGCTGTTATCTTCCTCTACATGTACGGCGGCCCCAGCCACATCGACACGTTCGACTACAAGCCCGGCATGGTCGGCATGGACGGCAAGACGATCGAGGTCAAGACGTTCGGGCGCGGCGGCCACAAGAACCAGGGGCGCATCGTCGAGCCGAAGTGGAAGTTCAAGCAGTACGGGCAGTGCGGCAAGTGGGTGAGTGACCTGTTCCCGAACGTGGGGGAGTGCGTGGATGACATCGCGTTCATCCACTCCATGACCGCCGACTCGCCCATCCACGGCTCGGCCATGCTCCAGATGAACACGGGCAAGATCCTCTCCGGCAGCCCCTGTCTGGGCTCCTGGGTCAACTACGGCCTGGGCACCGAGAACGAGAACCTGCCCGGCTTCGTGGTCATGCTCGACCCGCGCGGCGGCCCGATCTCCGGCCCGAAGAACTGGTCCAGCGGCTACATGCCCGCCACCTACCAGGCCACCACCATCGCTGCCACCAACACGCCCATTCTGGACCTGAACCGGCCGACCGGTGTGTCGGAGGCGGAGCAGCGCCGGCTGCTGGACGCCCTGCGCGAGTACAACGAGGCGCACGCGGACCCGCGCGGCGACAACTCGAACCTGGCGGCCCGCATCGCCAGCTATGAGCTGGCCTACAAGATGCAGGCCCACGCGCCCGAGGCGGTGGACCTCTCCAAGGAGCCGGAGTATATCAAGGAGATGTACGGCCTGAACCAGAAGATCACCGCGCCGTTCGGGCGGCAGTGCCTGATGGCGCGGCGCCTGGTGGAGCGGGGCGTGCGCTTCGTGCAGATCTACAGCGGCGGCTCGCACAACGACGCGAACTGGGACGCCCACGGGGACCTGGTGGACAACCACAACCTGCACGCGGGCGAGACCGACAAGCCGATCGCGGCGCTGATCAAGGACTTGAAGCAGCGCGGGATGCTGGACTCGACCCTGATCGTCTGGGGCGGCGAGTTCGGGCGGCAGCCCACGGCGGAGTACGAGAAGGGCACCGGACGCGACCACAACGCCTACGGCTTCACGATGTGGATGGCGGGCGGCGGCATCAAGGGCGGTGTCAGCATAGGCCAGACCGACGAACTGGGCAGCCGGGCCGTGGAGGACCCGTTCCACGTCAAGCATCTGCACGCGACGATTCTGGACCGCCTGGGCATGGACCCGAACCGTCTCACGTACTTCTACAGTGGTCTGGATCAGAAGCTCGTGGGCGTGGAAGGCGCAGAGCCGATCAAAAAGATTCTGGTCTGACGCTCGCTCCCCCGGGTCAGGGACCGGGTCGGGGAGAGGAAGCGGACCAGGATACGCGGTGCGAGGCGCGTTGAAGTGGCCACCGAGGGGCCAAAACCTCCGGTAGCGCGCCGGGAACGCCGGGCGGGGGCAGTGACGCGGGCGGTACAATAATGTCGCTATGAACCCGGTCACGGACAACCAGCAGGCGGAGCCGCTGCGCAGAACGGTCGTCGTCGCCATGAGCGGCGGGGTGGACTCGTCGGTGGCGGCGGCGCTGCTCAAGGAGCAGGGGCACGACGTTATCGGAGTCACGCTCCAGATATGGCAGGAGTCCGCGACCGAGACAAAGGGCGCGGGCTGCTGCTCGCTCGGCGCGGTGGAGGACGCCCGCCGGGTGGCCGCGAAGATCGGGATACCCCACTACGTCCTGAACTACCGCGAGCCGTTCGCGGATAAGGTCATCGCGCCGTTTATCGAGGACTATCGGCGCGGACGCACCCCCAACCCCTGCATTAACTGCAACCGCTATATCAAGTTCGACGCCCTGCTGGAGAAGGCGCTGAGCCTGGGCGCGGACGCACTCGCCACCGGGCACTACGCGCGCGTCTTCCCGGACGCGGCGACCGGCCGCTACGTCCTGGCGCGGGCGGGCGACCCGGCCAAGGACCAGACGTACGCCCTGTATGCCACAAAGCAGCACGAACTGCGCTGGATGACCATGCCGCTCGGCGACCTGCCCAGCAAGGAGGAGACGCGCGCCATCGCGCGGCGCTGGGGGCTGTCCGTGGCGAACAAGCCCGACTCGCAGGAGATCTGTTTTGTGCAGGGCGGCAGCTACGTCGACTTCCTGGCCAAAAATGCACCGGAGACGCTGGAGCCGGGTACCATCGTGGATACGTCCGGCAAGGCACGCGGCACGCACGACGGGGTTGCGCTCTACACGGTGGGGCAACGCCGCCGGGTGAATGTCGGCTCGGCAATCCCGCTCTACGTCCTGAAGGTGGACGCTGCCACAAACACCGTGGTGGTCGGGGCCGACGAGGAGTTGTACGCGCCGGGCTGCGTGGTGGAGGATGTGAACTGGGTCGCGCTCGCCCCGCCGCCGGTGGACACCCCCATAGACTGCACGGTGAAAATACGCTACAATATGCCGCCCAGCCGGGCGCAGGTCGTCCGCCGCGCGGATGACACGGTCCTGGTGCGCTTCGACCGTCCCCTGAGGGCGGTCACGCCCGGTCAGGCGGCGGTATTTTACGGCCTACCGGAGGGTGTGCACGACGGCTTTGTGCTCGGCGGCGGGACCATCACCGACCGCAGCGACGCCGCCTTCTGACGGCCTGAGGACGGGGTGATTTTCGCGCGCTAAATCTTTATGGCGGGCAGGTTTAACTTCTATTCCACACAAGGAACAACCAGAGATATGACGGACGAACGGGAGACGCCCGGAAACGGACGCGTCTTGGGTAGTATTCTGGCGGGTGTCGTGATCGGTCTGGCGGTGGGCGGGACGCTGGCCCTGCTCTTCGCCCCCAAGTCCGGTAAGGAACTGCGGGGAGACATCGAGGAGGCGCTGGAAGGGGTGAAGGAGCGGACAGAGCAGGTGCTGGACGACCTGCAGGAGTCCGCTGCCAACCTTCGGGATCGCTCCCGTACGCTGCTTGACAGCACCCGCGAGAACATCGTCCGCTCGGTGGAGGTCGGTAAGGAAGCCTACGTCCAGAAGAAGCAGGAACTGACCGGGAAACTGGAAGACGGCGCCAGCGGCGAAGCGGCGACGGCGTAACACGCTGGCGGGGCAGTCCGGGCAGCAGCGGCGGCGGCGCCTGTGGTCGGTGGAGCAGCGTTGCGCAGGCCCGTGTTCCTGTGTGCGCGCCTTCCCGGCGCGCGCCTGCGCCTTCCTGCTCGGTTCCTGACCCGACTTCGCCCGCGCCTCCGCGCTCCGTTCTGCTGATGCCCTGGTGATGCGACGACTGCTGCTGTGCTGTGCCCGGTGACGTTCCCTTAATGGAGAGGATCTTGTTGTGGAAACGACGAACATGAATCTGAAAGTCTCTTCGCGCGCCGTGGACGACGGTACGCGCATCCTGGACCTGGAGGGGGAGGTAGATGTTTATACCGCCCCGCTGCTGCGCCAGGAGATCATGGACCAGGTGGACGCGGGCGTGAAGCGCCTGCTGGTAAACCTGGCCAAGGTGGAGTACCTGGACTCCACGGGACTGGGCATCCTCATCGGCGGGGTCAAGCGCATGCGCGAGCAGGAGGGCACCCTCCGTCTGGTCGCCCCGCCGCCCCGCATCACCCGCATCTTCGAGATTACCGGCCTGAACCGCATCTTCGACGTGTACGCGAGCGAAGAGGAGGCGATGGCGTGAGCGAGGAACCGGCGGAGAACGCACTTGTTACGCTCACTATCCCCTGTGCCCCGGAGTACGTTGGCACTGCGCGCCTGACGATCCTGGGGGTTGCTGGCCGGATGGGATTCTCCTACGACCAGATTGAGGACATCCGGCTGGCCGTGGGGGAGGCCTGCACCAACGCAATCGAGCGGGCGAACCGCAACGGTAGCAACGGCGGTGGTGCGTCCGCTCAGATCGATATGCGCTGCCTGGTAGAGGCGAAGCGCCTGACCATCGAGATCGAGGACAACGTCCGGGGTGGCGCGAGCGGCACCGAGGGCGGTGAGGCGGCCGAGGAGGAGTTCTCCGCGCAGGAACTGGGCGCCGTCCTCATGGAGATCGTGGTGGATGAGGTCACACTGGAGGCGGCTCCCAACGGCGGGACGCGGGCGCGGCTGGTAAAGTACCTGTCCGACACCGCGCCTTCGGAGTAAACGGGATGCCCGGAGCGACACCCGCAAGCATGATATTCAAGACGGCGTTTTTCACAAAACCGGGAATGGGGGGCTCACAGTAATGGCGGCGGACGACGTATCCAGGACCGACGATGCCACCGCCGCCGCCGCCGCCGCCGCTGCTGCTACTCCCGCGGAGAAAACGCCCGCCGCTGAGTCGTCGCCCGTGACCGAGAGCGGCCTCAGCGGTCTGGCGGAGCGCCTGCTGCTGGAGTACTCCCGCACGGGCGATGACCGCCTGCGGGAGCGCATCGTGACCATGCACCAGAGCCTGGTGCGCTTTCTCGCCCAGAAGTTCGCCAATCGCGGCGAACCGCTGGAGGACCTGATCCAGGTGGGCAGTATCGGACTGGTAAACGCGGTGGACCGGTTCGACGCTACGCGCGGGATCAAGTTCGCTACCTTTGCCACCCCGACGATCGTGGGGGAGATTCGCCGCTACTTCCGCGATAAGGCGTGGAGCCTGAAGGTCCCGCGCCGCCTCCAGGAGCTGAATCAGGCGGCAAGCCGGGCGATGGATGACCTTTCGACGCGCCTCGGGCGCTCTCCCACTATCCCCGAGATCGCCCGCGCCATCGGGGCGACAGAGGAGGAGACGCTGGAGGCCATCGAACTCGGGAACGCCTACGACACCGTGTCGCTGGACGCGCGCCCGGAGGAGAACGGCGAGTCCTCTTCCAGCTTCTCCGACATTCTGGGGCACGAGGACGAGGGGCTGGCGGCGCTGGAGCGCCACGGCGACCTGACGGCGGCACTGGAGGCGCTGGAGGAGCGCGAGAGCGCCATTATCCGGCTGCGCTTCTTCCAGGACCTGTCGCAGACCGAGGTCGCGCAGCGGCTCAACATCTCCCAGATGCATGTGTCCCGCCTCCAGCGGCGCGCCCTGGAGAACCTGAAGCGACTCCTCGCCGCACAGCAGATGGGCGCCTGACCCGGGCGAAAGGGAACCGACGATGTTCCGCCGCGACGCCTTTTCGTTCGGGTTCAGCGCCACGTTCGGGGCCGCCATCATGGCCCTGTTGTTGTGGCTCGCCTGGTACTTCCTCCGCGCCGCAGGCGACATCATCGGTCCCTTTATCGCCGCTGCCGCCATCGCGCTGATCCTGGACCCGATTGTGACCTTCTTCCAGACCCGGGTCACCCGCGGCGGTCGGATGCGCGCGGTTCTGATCGTGTTCCTGTTCTTCCTGGGCGTGTTCGGGGCGCTGCTGTCGTATGTGGTGCCCGGGGTGGCGGCCCAGGCCCAGCATCTTGTGCGCTTCTTCACCCCGGTCACCTACACCGTCAAGCGGTTGGAGGGGCAGTCCGGGCGGTATCACACCCTGGTACAGGGGCTCGCCGACAGCAGCGCGGTCATCACGGGCCTGAGTAACGGCCAGGAGTACACCTTCGTCGTCTTTGCGGTGCACACCGAGGGGGAGGAGACCCCGTCGCGCCCGGTGCAGGTCACCCCCCGGGCCGACTCGGATGGCGAACCGCGGGAGGAGGGAGCCTCGGACGACGCCACGGGGCCGACCATGCCGGGGCCGGACGCTCCGGACACCGCTCCGGCGACCGGTCCCGGCGCGCTCACCGCGGAGCCGGGCGATCGGTTTGTGCGCCTGCGATGGCGCGCCCCCGTGGCGGGGAAGTCCGGCTTCGATCAGCTACGCGAGGAGGCGGACCGGTGGCTTGCGAAGCACCAGCAGATCGGCCCGATCAAGCTGCCGCCGAACATCGACTCGATCACCACGCAGTACTCCGAACAGTTCGCCAACTACATCAAGAACTTCGCCAACCGCTTCGCCTCGGTGATCGCCGGCTCGATTGCCGGACTGATTAACCTGGTCCTGATCCCGATCATCACGGTCTACATCCTCGCCGACATCGACCGGCTTCGGGCGCGGCTGTTCTTCCTCATGCCGGAGCAGGTGCGCGGGCACGCCCTCACCGCTACGGCGGAGGTCGGCGGCGTCTTTGGGAACTATCTGCGCGGCCTGGTGGTGGTCTGCTCGCTGTATGCGGTCTCCTCGTTTGTGGCGCTGATGGTGGTCAGCTTCTGGTTCCCGGCGATGCGCGGCTACGCGCTGCTGCTGGGCTTCATGGCGGGGCTGCTGTATGCGGTGCCGTACGTGGGGGCGCTGGCGATCCTGGTGCTCGCGGCGGTGGCAGCGCTGGCGACCGGGAGCGGCACCTGGGCACTGCTGATTACCGCGGGGGTGCTGCTGGTGCTGAACCAGGCGTTCGACATGGTGGTGTACCCCCGGGTGGTCGGCGGTGAGGTCGGGCTGCACCCCCTGATGGCGCTCTTTGCGCTGCTCCTCGGGGGGAACCTGATGGGGCTGTGGGGGATGCTGCTGTCCGTGCCGGCCGCCGCGAGCGTGCAGGTGATTCTGTTCCGCCTGTTCCCGCGCATAAAGGCCCCCACGCCGCTCTCCCTTCTGATGAAGCCCCGGGAGGAGGGGCCGCCTGCGCCCGCGGGCGCCCAGCCCGCGGCCCATGCCGCCGCCAAGGCTGCGGCCTCTGCGGAGGACGCCGCCTCCGCCGCCGGCAACGCCGCCGAGGCGGCCGACGCCGCCCGCGAAACGGTGCAGGAGATTATGGAGGAGCATCGGGAACCGGGGGGCGGGGAGGCGAATCGCGGCGCGCCCGGGTAGGGCGGTTTGCGGCGCGGTGCCCTCCGTGGTATAGTATGCAGGCTATTTCCCAGGCGACCCACGCGGCGCGGAGCGCATGCCCGCGCCGCTTGAAATTACAGAGTAAGCGAGTCTTTTTATGAAGCGAACTTTCCAGCCCAAGAACCGCCGCCGCCTGCGCGTCCACGGCTTCCGCACGCGCATGCGCACCCTGGACGGGCGCAATCTCCTGAAGCGCCGCCGCGACCGGGGTCGCCACCGCCTGACGGTCTTCGCCTACAAGCACTAACACCGGGCGTGGGCGCCCCGGCGGCGGATGGCCGCCAGGGCGAACGTCCGGGCGAAAGGCACCGGTTTGCTGCCACGCGCGGAGCGTTTGACTCGTCGGCGGGACTTTTCCGCCGTCTACGCGCGCAAGCGCTCCTGGGCGAATCCCCTGCTGGTCCTGTACGTCCGGCGGTATGACTCCGCCGGGACGGATGCGGAAACGCGGCGCTTCGGTTTCTCCGTATCCAGGAAAGTAGGAAAGGCGCACGACCGCAACGGCGTCAAGCGGCGGCTGCGTGCGATCTGTCGGGAACACGGCAGGTCGTGGCGGCGCGGCTTTGACGCCGTTTTTGTGGCGCGCTCCGCGTCCGCTTCGGCATCGTACGAAGAGCTGCACGCCGCCGTCGTCTTCCTGATGGGGAAGGCGGGGCTGTTGCTGCGGGAACTTCCGTCCGCGGGTGCAACCTCAGCGGCCGGCAGTGTGTCCGTACCAGTGTCCGCCGATGCGGTCACGGGAGAGGGAACGAGCCGCGCGTGATCTCCAGGGCGACAGTTCGTGCCAGCAGTAGTAGCGACGCACCACCGGAAACGGGGGGCGCCGCCACATCGCTGTTCGGCCGCGTCTGTGTGCGCCTCATCCGCGCTTATCAGTCCACCAGTCGCTTCCGTCCCGCCGTCTGCCGCTTCCACCCGACCTGCTCGGAGTACACCGCGCAGGCCATCCTGCGGCACGGTCCCTGGGCCGGCATGTGGCTGGGGGTGAAGCGCATCGCGCGGTGCCACCCGTTCTACCGGGGGGACTGGTACGACCCGGTGCCCGGGACAGAGGACGGGGAACCGCCCGCGGCGCGCCCGCCGGATTAGTTTAGGAGATGCTGTTGATCCGCCAGAAGAAGCTGTCACTTTCGTTTGTCCGCACCCTGGTGCTCCTGCTGCTGCTCGTCGTGCCCGCCTTCGGGCTTGCGGGGTGCCAGCAAGGGCCGCGCTACACTGTCTCCGACAACGCCCAGACCGCTCTGGCCGAGGGCGAGGCCAAGGAGAAGGCCGCTCAGGACGCGGAGAACGTAGGCAGCAAGAGCGAGGCGGTCCGCTTGTGGACCGACGCCGCCAACTACTATGGGGCTGTGGCCCGGAAGTTCGGCGGGTCGCCGGACGCCCTGAGGGCGCTGCTGCGTCAGGGGCGCATCACCGATGTGGAACTGGAGAACCTGAACCAGGCCCACATCATCCTGCGCAGTGCGCTGCGCAACTATCCGCCCGCCCGCATCGCCGATAAGGAACTGACGGATCAGGCGCGCGAGCTGCACGACGATGTGGTGCGCAAGCTCGACGCGAACAACTCCCAGACCTACTACTACAAGGCGATGGACCTGCTGGTGCGCCTGAGCGGCAACCAGCCCGTGATCGCAATTACCGTGATTGCGGTCGTGGTGACCCTGATCACCTGGCCCCTGCGCGTGAAGATGTATAAGTCTTCCCGCGAGATGCAGCGCTTCCAGCCGGAGTTGAAGAAGCTTCAGGAGAAGTATCGGGACGACCCGATGACGCTCAACCTGAAGATGCGGGAGTTCCAGAAGGAGCACGGCATCAATATGTACGCGGGCTGTCTGCCCGCGCTGGCGCAGTGGCCGATCCTGTTCCTGATGTATCAGGTGATCGTCCACTACCAGTTCCACTTCGCGGACTCGTACTTCCTGTGGATTAACCCGGCGAACGGGGTGGCAAGCGCGAGCTGGGCGGCGCCGTTCACGAACGCCATCGCGCGGCATCTGGGCGAACCGGACATGGTCCTGCTGGGTGTGTATGCGCTCTCGATGTACTTCCAGATGCGCTTCACGCCGACCACGGACCCGCAGGCGGCGGAGACGCAGCGGCTGATGGCGACGATGATGCCGCCGATGTTCTTCTTCATGATGTACCAGTCGCAAATCGCCTCGGCGTTCATCCTGTACTGGTTCATCTCCAACCTGTTCTCCATCGGGCAGCAGTGGATTATCAACCGCAGCCTGCCGAAGGTGGAACCGCTCGTCCTTAAGGCTGATGCTGCCGACAGCGGCAGCAGCGGGGCCGGCGGTGCGGCGGCGAAAAACAGCGGTGGCGCTCTTCAGGGGGAGGTAGTACGGACCCTGGAGAAGAATCCGAAACTTATCACGCCGAAGAACAAGCGCAAGAGGTAGCGGCGGCACGGTCGGGACAGAAAAAAGGAGCGACGACGGAATATGGCGGGGGATACCAGCAACAGCAAGGAAGAAGCCGTACCTGCGGGGATGCAGGCGCTCAAAGAGCGTGCCCTGGCCTTTGCGCAGGGGGTGGCCGAGCAGTCCGGCCTCCAGATGACGGCGCGCCTGTCGCACGAGGAGCCGGACGGGGTGACCATCGCCTTCGAGGGGGCGGAGGCGCGCTACATGGTCGGGCGCAACGGTCAGATACTGGATGCGCTGGCGTATCTGGCATCGCTGGTGGTGAACCGGCGCGGCGGCCCGCGGCTTCGGGTGATCTTCGACGCGGACGGCTACCGGGCGCACCGCGAGCAGACCCTTCGGAATCTGGCGAAGGAGCTTTCGGAGCAGGTGCTCGCCACCGGCCAGGAGGCGGTGCTGGACCCGCTTTCGCCTCTGGAGCGCCGCATCGTGCATCAGGCGCTTCTGGAGATTCCCGGGGTGCGGACGTACTCTGAGGGAGAAGACCCGGAGCGGTACGTTATCATCTCCCCGGCGGCGTAGTTCGTGCCGTCAGATGGTTGCCGTGGGGTGAAACCCACGGCATATCTCATTCACCGATAGCACACTCTGCCTTCTCGCGCTCCAGGCGGTCGATGCGCTCCTCCAACTCCCCGATGCGCTCGCCTACCGCGTCCACGACGGCGGTGACCACGACATCCGCGACCGTCTCGACCGCGTCGACTACCGCGTCCGCTACCGCTTCGCGTAGCGCAACGGTGGCGTCCGGTTCCGGCGCTGCGGACGGTTCCAGCATCCGGCGCTCGGTGCTGGCATGCCACACATCCGACGGGAAGATGATGCGCTTCCGGCCGCCGCGCGGCGTGTCCGGCGTGGGGCGCGGGCGCAGGCGTATCCCCAGGCGCCGGTAGGCTTGCCATACCAGCTGCGAGCAGTAGAAGCGATCCTGACGGTACGGGTTGGAGAAGCGCAGGTTGTAGGGCTTGCCGACCTGAGCCTCGCAGTACGCGGCTACGGTGGTGCGCAGGCGCGTCTCATCCTCCGGGGAGAGGCCCGAGGTCTGGAGCGGGTAGGCGACGCCGAAGAGAGAGTCCAGAAGGCCGCCCCGGGCCTCCGCCACCGGAATGGGGTCCCAACGCCCGTCCGGCATCTCAAAGGCGACGACTCCCGCCGGGTTGGCCTCGATGAAGCGAGGACCGGGACCGACGTACATCAGGACATGGTGGACGGGGCCGGGGAGCAGAGCGCCGACGAGGCGCCACACCTGGCCGCGGAACGTGGCTTCTGCCCCGTCCCGCGTGGCCAGGAGGTCTCCCGTCTTGAGCGAAAACCCTTCGATCTCGTACGTGTGCAAAGCCCTCGCCCCTTCGATTCAGGATACCCTGCGGCGCAGCTAGTTCGGATAAAGCCCCGGGCACGTCACCCTGTGGGGGTCTCCCGTGGGGCAAAGAGCTCCCAGCGCCACCCGGGCAGGAGAGGGCGCCGCGCAAGCAGGTCCCACAGGTCGGCTGCGCCGTCTACCGCCCGCTCGAAACGGTCGCCCGCGCGATCTGCCAGGGCTTCGCGGGGGCAGGGCGCCTCGGCGGCGGCGGCTTCTGCCGGCGGTATCCCGTCGGCGTGGTGCCGCGTGCGGCAGGCGCGCCATAGGTCCGCAGGAAAGAGGATGCGCCGCCGGCCTTCGCCGTCGCTGCTGGCGCCAAGGGTAGGGCTTTCCAGAAGAGCGATGCCCTGGCGCGCGTACGCGTGCCAGAGGAGCTGCGAGCAGTAGAAGCGATCCTCGCGCTCGGGCTGGGAGAAGCGCAGGTTATAGGGCTTACCGACCTGGGCCAGACAGTAGTCCGCAGCGGCGCGGCGGATGTGGGCCTCGGCCATCGGGGACAGGGCACGCCCGGCGAGCGGGTTGGCGACGCCGAAGAGCGCGTCGGTCACCCCGCCGCGGAGGTGCTCGACCGCGTACGGGTCCCAGCGGTCATGGGGCATGGTGAATGCGCGCACCCCGGCGGGGCCGGCCTCCACAAAGCGCAGACCCGGTCCCACGTACATGAGGACGTGGTGGATGACCCCGGGCAGGCAGCGGCCAATCGCCTGCCAGAAGCGCCCCAGCAGGCTGCGTGCGGCCCCGTCCCGGGTCGCCACGAGGTCACCGGTGCGCACGACGCGCCCGTGCAGCACCGCCTCATAGATGTGCGCGCTCCTGGCGCGTGTGTCTCCCTTATGCTCGTTCCGGCGGTCGGGCTGCGTCATGCCGTCCGGAGCGACTCCTGCTGCTTTCATACCGAACCGATACCCGGCCTTTGCCGGGGATTAAGCAAGCGGCGTAGGGGATATACAATCAGAATAGCCCTCCCCGGCCATGCTGGGGAGGGCTATTCGGTTGCCGGTACGGGACTTACAGTCCGGGGAGGCGCAGGCCGCCGAGGCCGCTTCCGAGCCCGCCGGGCAGGCCGGGGATCGAGAAGATGTCGCCGAGGCGGTCAAACTTGCGCATGGCGTCCTTCAGCGGGCCGGGCAGGTAATCCGCCACGCTTGGGGTCAGGTTGACCCCGGCAAGGACGCGTACGGCGTGCAGAAGGTCAGGGGTGATATCCCGGGCATCGTCGAAGTAGCCCGCCCCGGCCAGTTCCAGACCGGTCTTCGTGTCGCCGCTCGCCGTTCGGGCCATCGCCTTGCACACAGCGCTGAGCGACAGGTTGAGCGCCGCCACCTCGTTCTCGTCGCTGGCTGAGCCGCGGTGGGCATTGGCGATCTCGTACTGCTCCTTGGCCGCGGGCAGGTCGCCCTTCAGGTGGTGGCAGTACGCGAGTTCGCGGTGCGCCTCATAGAAGTCCGGGCGCAACTCCAGGGCTGTGTTCAGCGAGCGGATGGCCCGCTCCAGTTCAGCGTCCCGTTCGCTCTGCTTGCTGATGCCCTGCGCGTACCGCCGGATGCAGTACCCGAGGGCATAGTGGGCATCGGCGTTCTTCGGCGCCAGCGAGACCGCCTTGCCGAACGCCGCCTCCGCCGCCGGGCGGTTCTTCTTATCCTTGTTCTCCGTGGCCAGGAGCGCGAAGCCGAGCGCTATCTGGGCGTCCGGGTCGTTGGCGTCGCGCCGTACCGCCTCGGCCGCCGCCTCCGCGGCCAGCCGGGCCGCCTGTGCGGCGCCCTCAGGGCGGACGAAGCGAGCGGGGCCGGTCACGCCGCTGTCGGTGGGCTTCTCTTCTTCCTTCTTGCCGCCGCTCCCGCCGCCACCAGGCAGGCGGATGCCACCCGGGAGGCGCAGGCCGCCACTCTTCTTCTCTTCCTTCTTCTCCTCGGCCTTCTGGTCTTCGGTCACGCGGGACTCCAGGGAGTACAGGGCGTAGGCGCGGGACAGGAGGCTGTAGGCCCGGGCGGTCTCGGCGGCCTTCTTTACCTGGAGGGAAAGGGTGTCGATAGCGTCCAGGTCGCGGTTGCGCCGACGTCGAAGCTCGGCCTGCGCCTCGTAGGCGGGGGCGAAGTCCGCCTGCGCCTCGTAGGCGCGGGTCAGAGTGGCGTCGGCCACCTCCCACTGCTCCCGCTTGATCTCTTCCTGCGCCTGCCGGTAGAGGTCCGCGCCGCGGCCGGAGGGGGCGGCGCTGCCGCGCCCTCCCGGGGCCAGCGTGGCCTCGATCTGGAGCGGGTAGCCATCGAACACCTTCACCTGCCGCTCTACGGGGGCGAACCCGGGCGCCGCCAGGCTGACCGCGTACTCGCCCGCACCCGGGAGCGTCGCGGATACTGGCGCGACGCCAACGCTGCGCCCGTTCACCAGAACCTGCGCCCCCGCCGGCTCGCTGGCCACGAAGAGGGTTGGCGGCTCCGGCTTCAGCGGGGCGGTGTCTGCGGGCGGCTTCTGCAGGCGCAGGACGATGATGGGATTGGCGAGGGTGCTGGCGACCAGCTCCGGGGTCTGTTCCACCTCAAAGGGGCTGGTGTCGCTGGTCTTCTTCGCCCAGCCCACCACCTGCTTCTCCACGTACTGCGCCAGCAGCGCGAGGTCGATCTCGCCGTTCTGTGGCTGGGCGACCTTCTTGACGCCCTCCAGGATGTGGTAGGTGAAGACCCCGTGGTTGTAGGCCGGGTCCTCGAAGGCGCGCTGGCCGACGGAGCAGGCGAAGAAGGTGGCGGCAGAGATGGGAGCGCTGCCCACCGAGCGCGGCACGATGGTCATGCCGCGGCTCATAACGTCGGTCATATGGTTGCCCTTGATGCCGCGCCCGGGAATCGGGTCTTCGCGGCAGGCGTCCAGAAACACTACGAACTGCGAGGCGGGCAGGTCGGAGAGCTTATCGGCCAGTTCGCGCAGGTTCACTGCGCTCGCGTCCAACTGCTCCTTGCGGTATCCGGTGACGTCGTGGGGCAGGAAGTAGGACTTCGCCTCGGTGCCGACGCCCTTGGCGACGCCGTGGCCCGCGAGGAACACCACTACCCGGTCGCCCGGCTTGACGTTGGGCTTGAGGAACGCATCCACGGCGCCGAGGATGGCGCTTCGGGTCGCCTCCGCATCCGTGAGGAGCTTGACGTTCTCGGCCGGGACGTTGCCCATATCGGGGTTTGTCAGGGCTTCGCGGATGCTGGTGGCGTCCGCCGCCGGGAAGTTCAACGGCTTCACGCCGGCGGCACCGGCATACTGGCTGACCCCCACCAGCAGCGCCCAGGTGCTCGGCTCGTTCTGCGCGGCTGGTTTGGGGGCAGGTGCCGCAGCCGCGGCAGCAGGCTTGGGCGCCGGTTTTGTTGCCGCGGGCTTCGCGGGTGGCTTCTGTTCGCCCGCTTTGGGGGGCGTCTGCGGCTTGGGTTTGGTCTGGGCGCCCGCGGGAAGCGTCCCGGCGAAGAGCGCGAACGGCAGGATGAAGGAAACGGCTAGGCGGCATTCCCGCCCGTGGCGCTGGTGTGTCATGGTGGTAGTCTCTCCCCCGAGGGTAACGACCGGGTGCGACTGCGGTTGACAGAGGAATCGGGTGGGGCCAGCCGACAGCAGGGGCGACCGCCCTCTTCGGCGGTCGTCTCGCGTACCGGTGATTATCCGTCTGTATTATATCCGTAGTAGACGGAAGATAGGGAAGGAAGTGTATACGTCCCGGCCCGCCGGGCTTACCGTGGCCGGGCCGGGACGCGTTGCTTATGCGGTGGGGTCTAGTTCGACCTTAATCCACCCGGCCCGGCGCGCGTCAAACGCCTTGTAGGCGTCCAGGGCGTTCGACAGCGGCTCGACCTCGGTCAGGATCATGGTCGGGTCAAGCGTGCCGTTCTGCACCATATCCACCAGGTGCGACAGGTAGCGGCGATGGTTACAGTTGCCCATGTTCACGGTCAGGTTCTTGTTCATGGCCGTGCCCAGGGGGAATGCCTCCATGGTCTGCGGGTACACCCCGATGATCGAGAGCGTGCCGGCCTTGCACAGCGACTTTACCGCCCACTGGACCGCCTGCGCGGGGGCCTCGCCCGCGGCGAAGTCGCCGGCCCGCTTCACCTGCGGCGACAGCTTTTCCACCTGCTGCTCGAACTCCTCGCGGTTCTTCGCCGACTCTTTGGCGGCGGGGCCGCTCGTGGCCGGCTCGGCGTCCACTCCGACCGCGTCGATGGCGCGGTCCACCCCGATGCCGCCCGTCAGGCGCAGGATCGTCTCGACCGGGTCCTCCTCGTCGAAGTGGACCGGCTCCGCGCCCTGCTTCTGCGCCATCGCCAGGCGCGACGGCTCGCGGTCCACGGCGAGGACGCGCCCCGCTCCCTGGAGGAACGCCGAGGTGATAGCGAACTGGCCCACCGGGCCGCAGCCGAAGACGGCCACGGTGTCGCCGTCTTTGATCTCGGCGATCTCCGCTCCGAACCAGCCGGTGGGGAAGATGTCCGAGAGCAGGATGGCCTGGTCGTCCGTGACCTCGTCGGGCAGCTTCACCGGGCCGACGTTGGCGAAGGGGATGCGGGCGTACTCCGCCTGCAACCCCTGGAACGGGCCGGTCTCCTTGGGGCCGCCGAAGAACGCGGTGCCTGCCTGCGCGCCGTTCGGGTTGGCGTTGTCGCACTGGGCGTAGTAGCCCGCGCGGCAGTACGAGCAGTAACCGCAGGCGATGGTGGAGGGGATGACCACGCGGTCCCCCGGCTTGAGGTTGCGGCAGTCCTTGCCGACCTCCTCGACGATGCCGACGCCCTCGTGCCCGAGGATGGTCCCGGGCACCATGCCGGGCATGGTGCCCCGGATGAAGTGCAGGTCCGTCCCGCAGATCGCCGAGGCCGTCAGGCGTACGATGGCGTCCGTGGGCTGTTCGATCTTTGGCTCGGGGACGCGCTCCTGGCGGATGTCCCCGACGCCGTGCCACACCACAGCTTGCATGGGCTGAGTTCCTTCCGCGCCCCCACCCCCGCCGTCGGAGCGTCCGGGGCGTTCCTACGTGCTCATTCCCCCGCATTTCGGGGGGGAAACCGTACAGGCATAGGGAAGGAAAGGTCTATCAGGAAGGCTTGACGGCGCCAGGAGGGTATGGCTCGGACACATCCGCGAGGGTGACATACACTCGCCAATCGGACACCTGCACGTCGGACACGCGCCCTCCGTCCGGGGGGCGCTCGTATTCGTTCCGTGCCACGATCTTCTCGATGTCGCCGAGGTCAGCGTGGTGCACCCGCGTCACGGTCGCGTCCGCGAAGTAGGCCTCCTCGGGATGCCAGAGGGTATTGTGGAACAGTGGAACACCGGTCCCGCATCCGGCGCGAGTTCCCGGAGGTATTCGGGAAGCTCCTTGAAGAAGGCAAACGTCCGGCGCATGCCTACTTCGAGCGACTGGTCGAGGTTGTACCAGCCGGGCACCCAGAGCGCCATTTGTTCGGAATCGGCGGCCTCAGGCTCCAGCGCGTTTCCCTCCTACGCGATTATACGCCGGATGCGGGCTGCACCGTCTCTGGTGTCTCCACGGTCAGGCCGTCGATGGACTGGCCGGAGAGGGCGAGGCGCGCGAGCTGGGACAGCGCCCACTCCGCGTCGCGGGCGGTGCCGTCGGCGCCGCGGGCGAGCGAGAGAAGGGTGGGCACGTTCACGGTCGGGGCGGGGGCGGCGGACTGGCGCTCCTTGATCTTCTCCTTGGCGCGGCGGGCGCGGCCCCGAGCGCGCAGCACTTCGCCATCAAAGCGGGCGGTCTCCTCCGTATCCGGACGCTCGCCCGTCTGCGGGGTGTCCGGCGCCGGCGGCGCGGCCACGAGGTCGGCCACAAACGCCTGGATGTCCGGGTTCGGGTTCTCGAAGAGGGCGCGGCAGAGCGCCGGGGTGGAGACGCGGTGACGGCGCGCCGTGACGTACTCCCGACCCCAGGCGCGCACGGCGGCGCGCGGGCTGTCGCAGAGGGCGAGGGCGTAGGGAAAAGCTTTGTCGCCGTCCTCGGTCCGGTCGTCCTCGAAGAACGCGCGGCCCGCCTCCACGCTCGGCGGCACCTCGCTCTCCAGCAGGGCGAGGGCGAAGGGCATGCCCATGCCCACGGCCCGGACGCGCGATAGGCCGACCGCGCGCACCTGTGGCAGTTCGTGCGTCGCCGCCGTGAGGAGTGAGCCGGAGTCGCGCGGGAGAGTGACGACGTGCCGCCCGGCCCAGCGGCCGAGCAGGTCGCCCATCTCCGGCTCGCGGATCGCGAGGATGCCGTCGATATCGTCCACGCCGAGGAGCGAAACGGCGACCTCCTCGTCGCGGAGCAGGCGCGCGGAGAGGCGGTCGGCGGGGTCTGCTTCCAGCGCCTTTGGCAGGGCTACCCAGAAGGCGGCGCCGCCGAAGCCCTCGGCGAGCGCCCGGACCAGGGAAGGACGCAGGAGGGACCAGCGCTCGTCCGGCGCGGCGGCGATGAGCTGGAGGGCGACCTCTGGCGGCGTGCGCCGCAGCACGTCCCCGAACGTTTCTGGCGAGAGCAGCTCGACCAGGAACGGGCGCTCGGTCAGGGAGGCGGTGATCTCGTCGGTGGGGATGCCGCTCCGGGCCAGCGCCGCCAGGGCATCCGGCGAGGACAGCGCGGTGCGGACATAGTCCGAGGGTGCCGGCGCCGCCAGTATCTGCCGCCAGAGCCCGGCGAGTTGCTCCGGAGGCGCCGCGGCGGCCAGGACGCGCCACATAGCGCGGCGCACCCAGTCGTCGGTCTGGTAGAGCGTCAGGTTCGCATCGGGGATGGGTTTTAAAGCCCCGCTCAGCCCGCGTACCGTAGCGTCCACGGCGGCATCCCGCACCGCCTCATCGGGGATAGTCGCCAGGGCCAGCAGGAGCCGCCCGACGCGGGCCGGGTCGGTACCTCGCGCCAGGCGCGCATGGAGCGGTTCGGTCAGCGCCGCGTCCCCGCCGGCAAGAGCGCGGGCAGTGAGAATGGCGTTGTCATCGGGCGCGAACGGGTCCAGGGAGAGGCGGAAGAGCAGCGCCATCAGGCCGACATCGCGCCGGGGGAGAGCGGCGGTGGCGCCCGCTGCCCGGGCGTTCAGACCGTCCAGCGCGTGGCGGACGAAGTGGGCCAGCCAGGCCGGGTCCTCCGACGCCCGCTTCGCAATCGCCTCCTCCTGGGCGCGGCGCGCCCCCGCGCCGGACAGGCGGTAGGCGTCCGCGGCGTTCGGCCCGCCGACCTTTCTGCCGCGCACCAGGGCGCTGCCGACCTGCCGGGCGGCGAAGACCTGAAGCACCGGGGACGGGCTTTTGAACATGCGCTCCTGCGCGCCGCTCGTGAGGTCCGGCAGGGGGATGCGGTTGGCGCGCAGCACGCGGATCGCCATTTCCCGCGCCTCGTCCGGCGTCTCCTTTGCGGAAACAAGGCTGGCGGCGACTTCGGGGTGGGCGTCCCACAGGTCCGGGCGGCGCTCCTCGCGGCGGCGCAGGCGGATGCGGGGCGCGGCGGCGGCAGCGTCCGGCGACGCGGGGACGTACGCGCCGCGCCCGTGGTTCTTCTGGACGAAGCGCCCGCCGCCACCGAACACGACGTCCATCGCCGCCCAGTGGTCCGACCGGGACAGGGTCGCGTGCTGCCGCCCCAGGGCGAGCAGCATCCGGGCGGCCAGCTCCGGGTACCGGTCCGGCGCGGCCTCCTCCAGGTGCCGCAGCACGCGCCGCGCCCGGCGCTTCATGTAGCCGAGCGTTGCCGCGGAAACCGGCGTGCCGACCTGGACCGGGTGCGCGGGGTCGGCGATATACCAGGGCGCCATGCCGCCGTAGCCCTCACCCGTCCAGAGCGTGTCCCCCTGCGCGGCGCTGATCTGGAGCGAGAGGCCGCTCCGCTCCTGCGTGAGGGTACGCGGCGCGGCGGGGTCGGAGACATCCACGACCGCCCCATGCGCGTAGGGCCCGGCGAAGAGCAGGTTCCGGCGCTCCGGGTGGAGGTACAGCCGCTGCACCGGGGCGGTCAGGGCGACGTAGCCCAGCTTGCGCGGCGCGGCGGGGGTGGCCAGATCGACGACCTGGACCCCGTGGGACTGCGCGCTCTCGCTCACCCCCGCGAACAGGAGCGGGCGGTCGGCGCTGCCCCCGAGCGCGAGGCTGTTGACGTTGTCCAGGGGCAGGGCGCCGATCTGGCGCGGGCGGGCGGGGTCGGACAGGTCGTAGACGCGCAGCCCGCCCGGCTTGGGCAGGGAACTCCAGGAGAACCCGACGTTGCCGGTGGCGACCACGGCGAGGGTGCCGCCCTCCAGCAGGACGACCGACTGCGCGTTTGGCACCTGCACCGAGCCGAGGACGGTGATGCCGCCGCCGCGCTCCGGGTCGGACAGGTCCAGCACCTGGAGGTGCGCCACGCCCCGGCGGCCCTGGCTCATCGGCAGCGCCGCACCCCGGAGGCCGCCGCCAGCCGCGCGGGCGACGGAGAAGCCCAGCAGGGAGCCCTCCCGGAACGTGTGCCTGGCGAGCACCCGCAGTTCCCTCGTAGACGTGGCCGTTTCGATGATTTCGAGCGTGCCCTCGTTGTAGCTGCCTCCGGCCAGGTACAGGCGCGTATCCAGCGCATGGAGGAACTGGTTGCCGTAGTAATACCCTTCGAACTCCAGGCTGCCGCGCACCGCCGGCTTGAGCGGGTCCGGGCTGTCGGCCTCCATGACGATGAGGCGGCGCGAGTAGCCGCGCGAGTAACTGTGTCCCAGCACGGCGACGGCGTCCGTGCCGAGCGCCGCGATCGCCGACACCCCGTCCAGCTTGTGGTTCGGGAACGTAATGCGCGGGGCCTGGCGGGATTCGGGGACGCGCGGGGCGGCGTCGATGCGGCCGAGCAGGACGCCCAGCACCGCGGCGTCGGCGCTGGCGGGCTCCGCCAGCGCGCTCGCCTCCGCCTGCTTGTACAGGGCCTTCAGGTCGCGCCAGGTGCCGTAGCCCAGGGGGGTGCGCTGTATCTCTTTAACCAGCGCCTCGCGTGCGGCATCGTCCGCGGGGGGCCACGCCCCGGCGAAGCGCCCGCCCGGGGCGGTGGTCTCGCGGCGCGGCGTGTCGGCGTCGTTGCTGCGGCGGTTCTTGTTTGCGGGCATGGCGTAGAGCGGCCTCGTTGGTCGGGTTCCAGCAGAAAAGGGAGGCCGGAAGGAAGGGGGGCGTCGGGAGCTGCGCTACTTACGAACCGGGACCGGCGGCGTTCACTGTAGGCGCCGCACCGAATAGGTGCCCCTTGCGGGACGTTGGGCCACCGCCTTCTCAGCGCGGAACGCAAGGGGCACCTATTCGGTGCGGCGCTGAGTAGAAACGGGGACCGGTGCTGTGAAACGGGCTTCACGGCAGCCGCGGCGGAGCGCCGCGGACGGAATGCTAACGACTTTCCCGACGGGGGTGGTGTGGATACCAAGAACCCACCCCGCCACTTCCCTTCCGGCACTTCAGGGTTCTATGGGAGGGGGGATTTCCCCTCCCGCCGTTCAAACTGCGTGGGGAAACTCGTTTCGGAAAGCGTTCGGGAAAGTTTTGGCGCTATTTCGCGGCCGCTGCGCGGCGGAGAAGGTTCTGAGTGCGCATATCGCCGCTCTGGAGGGCGTAGTCCAGCGCAGTCTTGTTCTGTGCGTCCTTCGTGTGGACGGACGCCCCGGCCTTCAGGAGGTAGTCCACGTTGGTGCGGTTTCCCGCCTCGGCAGCGATCATCAGGGCGGTGCGCCCACCTTCGTCCCGGTCGTTGACACGGACGCCGTTCTTAATGAGGAAGGAGCAGATCTCGGGCGTATTCCAGACCGCGGCGTGCATGAGCAGGGTGCGCCCGCCCTTGCTGCGCGCCCGGATGTCCGCTCCCCGCTTCGCCAGGGTGTAGACCACGCCAGAGCGCCCGGATCGCACAGCGAACATGACCGGTGTCATGCCCTCTTCGCTGCGGTTCGCGGCGCGCCAGTTCAGAGCGGTGGACCCGCCCGCTGCCAGGACGACGTTCACGGTGCGGATGTCGCCGCTCTGGGCGGCTGCGCACAGGAGCGGCCCGGCGTCCGTGCCCGCGACGCGGGCGCCGCTCGCCAGGAGCAGCTTGACGATATCCGCCTGGCCCTTCAGCGCCGCTCTGAGGAGGCCGTCCTGCGCCGACACACGGCCCGTCTGGAGGAGCGCACGCACCACGTTGCCATGCCCCCGGCCCGCCGCCGCTTCCAGGGCCGTCTGTCCATCCGCGCCGCGGGCGGTCAGGTTCGCCCCTTGCGCCAGCAGCGCGCGCACTCCGGCCACGTCCCCCTTCTGCGCCGCTTCGATCAGACGAGAGTCGCGCTGCGTCCGGGTGGTGAAGGTGAGGACGGCCGCCAGCATAATGAGCAGCACCGCGAGACCGATCTGCCGGGCGCGCCGCTGGTCGCGGTTGGGCATGACGCGCACCTGCCGGACGGTGACGCGCCCGTCGCAGGCGCCGATACGTGTCAGATCCGCGCCGCGGGAGAGGGGGGAGGGGGTGGTCTGCACGAGTGTCATTCCTCCGAAAGTACGTCGCTGGTTCCGATGGTTCGCCAGAAAGCCGTGGAGACAGCCTGACGTTATCTTTGGAGGGTAGTTTTGGCAGAGGCAGGGAACGAAATGCGAGGTTATGGGAGAAACACGTCTCGCTATTCGGTCGTCACGCGGGCACTGAGGGGCGTGGGCGTTCCCCGGAAGTCTCCTCCCGGCAGGCTAGCCGTTCTGCCGGGAGGTGAGGGCGCGCAGGGCCGCGGAGAGCAGAAAACAGCCCATGCCGAGGCAGAAGAGGACCATCAGGAGCGCTTCGCCGACGGGCACCTCGGAGTGGGCCGCGGACGAAAGTCCGGAGGCGGCAAAGCTTCCCATGTCCGAGAAGGCGACGGTAGGCGGCAGCGAGGAGCCGAAGTGCCAGTCTGCCTGGCGCAGCGCCCGGCCCGTTTCTACTGCGCGCAGCACGCCGAAGTAGAGCACCGGCGCGGCGAGAAACAGGGGAGCGGCCGCCGCGCGCAATGCGTTCAGCGGCGAAGCGCCCGGCGATGGGAGCGAGCGACGGTGGCGGGCGGCATTGTCCACACCGGATTCCTTCACAGGGTATTGTTGATCTCCGTACATGGTTGCGTCTCTTACGTTAACTAACGGTCCTGCACACTTGTCAGTGACAGGTTGCGACGCCGCGTTTAAAGAAAACGAAGAGCCGGCGGTAAGGGTGGACGTGTGTCGTCCCGATTCCCCGGGCGGGCGCCGCCATTCCTAACTCGTTCGACTCCCATTTGCCCCGTTCTGTTGCAGAAAAACGCCGTGCCGGATAATAAAGATGCCCCGCCCGTAAGGCCCGGGCGGGGCGAACGACTTGTGGGCGCGCTCGCTACGCGGCGCGGCTCCGGGTGAAGGAAGGGGCGATGCGCCTCCCCACCCGGACGGTGTCGGACTTGCCCGCCTCCTGCGGGGGAACTTCCCTGCGTGCCAGAGACAGCATCTGGCCGGTGGGCGGAGCGACGGGGGGCGCTGCCGGGGCGGAGTTTGTCGCGGGCAGCGGGGCAGCTTCCTCGGGGAGAAGCGGCTGCGGCTGCAGGCCCGCGGGCGGCGGGGCCAGGGCGGGAATCTCAGGCGCCAAAGCGGTCGGCGTCGGCGGCGCCGCCACATCCGCCCGCCGGCCCAGAAGCGCTTCGGCAGGTGCGGAGCCCGTCTGCCGCGTCTCCGTAAGGGCGGACCCCACGGACAGCGTGAGCGGGGCGAGGGTGAAGGAAGGAACGCTCCCCACAGGCACGGTGCCTGGTTCCGACGCTTCTCCAACCTCTCCGACGACCGGCAGGCTGCGTCCGCGAACTGTGACTGTGGCGTCCGTGGGCAGCGTTTCGGCCTCCTGGAACGGGGCGAGGATGGCCAGGGCGACCCCCTCGGTGGAGGGCACCAGGATCGCCGCCAGGGCGAACACGTGCGAGCGTCCCGGGATCACCATGGCCGCATCGTCCCCGGGCTCAACCACCTGCACGCTGCTTGCTGCGGCTACCATCGCCGCGGTCGCTTCGTCACCGGCTGGCTCCAGGATGAAAATGTCCCACGGCCCCGCTCCTTCGGTCGTGATGGCGGGCTCGACGGCGTAGAGGGGGGAGGCATCGGTTTCGGCAGTGGCCGGCTCGAACTCCGGCGCGGGCGCGGTTTCCGCCGGGGCCGGGGCGAGCGGGCTCAGCGCGAGCGCCGGGGCCGGGGCGGGCTGGGGGGCGACGAGCCGGGGCGGGGCCGCAGGGGCCGCCGGAGCCCGCGGCGCCGTGTGTGCTGTGGGCTCCGGCGCCACGGGCTTCGGCGCGGCGGCAGCGGCGGCAGCGGGCGGTGCCACGGCCGGCGCCGTGCGCGTTGCGGCCGGGAACTCCTCAGAGTCCGGTGCGGTCGGCGTGGCCGGGGCGGCGTCGCGTGTGGTCGGGAACGGGACCATGCGCCACGGAACCAGCCCGGCAGTGGCGACAAAGAAGAACACCAGGCCGCGCGCGATCCGCTGCCGGTGGGTGGGAGCAGCGGCGGCGCGCCCTTCGCGGGTGAGCAACTGCTGGAGGAGCGTCAGGCGCCGCCGCAGGGAGGCGTACCCGGAGACGGCCGCCAGAGTGCCTGCCGGGTGCGCGACCCGCCCACGGGAAGAGGGCAGGGTGTCTGCTGCCGCCGCTGCCACTACGCCGCCCCCGAGGCTCAGGGGCAGGAGGTGGCTGAGAGCGCCCAGTTTTAGCAGGAGGCTGCCGTAGCGCTCGGGCGCGTCGCCCGTGGCGGAGAGCGCCGCGGCGTCACAGGCAGACTCCCGCGCGATGTCAAACTCGCGGGTTGCCAGGCGCACCAGGGGGTGGAAGAAGAACAGCGCGGCGGCGAGAGCGGGCACCAGCGCCAGCAGCGGGTCAGCGCGCCGCAGGTGCGCCAGTTCGTGCGCCAGCACAAGGCGCAGCTCCTCGGGAGTCAGCGCGGTTTCGGGCGGGGGCACCAGGTGCGCCGGAAGCAGAATGACCGGGGTACGGGCAAGGCCCATCAGCAGCGGCCCGGATACCTCGGTGGAGATGCGGACCTCCGGCCGGCCGGCGGCGCCCATGCGCTCCACCAGGCGCGTCACTTCGGTCTCGATCGCCAATCCGGTGGCCCCTGAAAGCGGCGCGGCGCGCGCCACCAGGGCGCGCGCCAATCGAAACTGTCGGAGAGCCAGACCCGCGTGGCACAGAACGCCCGCGCTCCACAGGCAGAAGACCAGGGTCAGCACAGTGGGCATGGTGCGCCGCTGCTGAGCCGGGGCGGGCGGTGGCAGAGACAGCGAAGAGGAGCTCGACCCGGCCGCGGCGCCTGCGGAGGCGACGGAGGATGGGGAGGTTGTGCTGCCACTGCCGCGTCTGCTGGGCGACGGGGAGGCGCTGCCGCGTCTGCCACCCTTGCCGCTGGTGTTGCCGGTTTGGAGAACGGCGGTCAGGGGCGAGAGGTGGTCCGGCAGAGCGGCTGCCAGCGGGGCGACGGCGGGCGAGGAGGGGAGCACCGGGAGCGGGACCGGGGTGGACCAGACCAGTGCGATTAGCACCTTCGCCGCGACCAGCCACCAGAGCGCGGCCGTGGCTACGGCGGGCATCTTCTGGCCCCAGCGGCGTGTCACCGCCCAGGCGACCAGCGCAAGGAGCCCCGCCTGCCACGACGCCCGGAAGATCGCCTGCCCCCAGGCCAGCGAAAGGTCGTTCAGCGCGCCGGTGACGTCCGGCAGTGTCGGTAGGTGACCCGCGATGGCCTCCGTAACCGTGCCGGGGAGCGCCAGCAGAGTGGGGAGAAATATCGGCGTCGTCAGCATCGGCGTCATGCGGGAGCGTCGTCCTTTCCCTGCTGCAGTTTGTGGACAAGGCGCTGCAGTTCGCGCATCTCGTCGTCGGTGAGCGAGCGGTTATTCCGGGAAAAATACGTGACGAACGGGTCGAGCGAGCCCGCGAGCGTCCGGTCCACGAACCTCTGAACCAGACGCGACAGCAGTTCGCGCTCTTCCACGGGCGAGGAGTATACAAAGACGCCGTCTTCTTCGCGCTGGCTGCGCGCCAGGAATCCCTTCTCGCGCAGGCGCTCTAACATCGTCTTCACCGAAGAGCGGGTCAGGCCGGAGGCTTCACCGAAGGCTTCGGTCGCTTCACCGACGCTGAACGGGCCGCGCGCGGCCACGAAACGTAACAGTTCAGTCTCCTGCTCACCCAGTGTCTGGCGCTTTTTGTGCGGCATTTGCGGCCGTTTCCCCCTTGGCGTACCGTCCCCGCGGGGAACCGGCAGCCTGCCATGCTGGCGACAAGTGTAACCCAATATAGCACAGATGGCGTCTGGGTGACAAGTGTCGCCAGGGAGTTTGACGCACGACCATGCCGATTTGTGACCGCCCGCGGGCGGAATTTTACGCAATTTTTTAGTTCCGTGTCTCGTTTGCCAATAATGGGGAAAGCAACCAGGGCCGGTCGCCGGAAGCGATGGGGCACGCTGGTACATTTAGTGCAGGAAGCCAGTCAGACAGCAGTCCGAGGCGCGCCGTACGCACGCCTGGAAGGCAGTAATAGTTAGGAGAGGCGGCGCGACGCGCGGCGGAGGTGCGGATGTCTGGAGTACGGATGCCGGTGGGGAGTGCAGCCCCGGCGGGAATGCAGACTATGCCTTCGGGCAGGCGGGGGGGTGGTAACGCCTTTCCCGGTGGGAGCGGCGGCGGCGGCGGTGGCGGCCGGTCCTCAGGCCCGGGCGCGCCTCTCTTAATGCTCGTGGTCGCCGCGCTCCTCGTCTTCGCGGGCATCTGGCTCAACTCTCAGGTCCGGCTGCAGCACACCGACGAAGCCACGCGCCGCCAGAAGGCCGAGGTGGCGCGGGTGCGCGCCGCTGTGGCGCGCAAGGTCGCCAAGCACCCGAGCGCGGCGTTTGTGGTGCGGCAGGCGATACGTTCAGGCGGCTTCGGTGCGGCGCAGGAGGCGGGACTCCGCAAGGCGTTTGATGCCTCCGTTACCGCGACAAAGGCCACGGGAGCGGTTCGCTCTGCCCTGAACGATGCCTTCTTCGACTCCCTGCGGGGCGAGGTCGCCGGCGCGGTGGCGACCCAGCCGGAGAAGTGGCAGAGCCGCCTCGCCGCGTACGCCGCCCGGTTGGATCAGGAGGCGAAGGACGCCCTTTCCAGCAGCCGGATACCGGAGTGGCTGGCGCCGATCTCCGGGATTCTTCCGTTCGTTGCGTGGGCGGCGGCCGCGATCTTCGGGCTGATTGGTGTGGTTCGGCTGGCTGCGGCAGCCACTGCGGGCTCGGCGCCGGCCCGCCTGTCCGGTTTCCCCGGCAAGGCGAAGCACGCGCCGTTCCCCCGGGCGGAGAGTGCTGCGGCGGCGGCTCCTCGGGAGTCCGCTCCAGACGGCAGCAGCGCCGGCGACGCCAGCGGCGCGCACCCGCAGCCGTCCCGCGCCGTTGCCTCCAGCGCGGAGGTCGCCGCGGCTGCGGTTGAGGCTATCCGACTGGACTACGAGAAGCAGATCGAAACGCTGCGCGCCGAGCGCAACGAGGCGCGCCGCCAGCTTCTGCTGGTTCAGGGGCAGATGGAGGAGCTGGAGAAGTCCCTGGCTTCCGGGGGAGCGGAGCAGCGTGAGGCGGAGTTGCGGGAGTCCGAGCAGCGGGCGGTAGCCGCCGCGGCCCGGGCGGCGGGGGCCGCGGAGGAGTCCCGGCAGCGCGCCGAGGATGCCGAGCGGAAGATCAACGAACTGCTGGCGCACGTGCGGGACCTGGAAGAGGCTCTCAAGCAGAGCCATTTCCGGGCGCAGGCCACCGAGATGCGGGCGGAACAGCTGGCTAAAGAGGTGGAGGACCTGGAGGAGACCCTTTTCACGCGCAGCGCCGAGTTGCGGGACGCCCGCCGCGCCCTATCCGAGTTGCGCGAGGCCCTGAACGAAGGGAGCGCCGCGGTGGCGAACCTGGCCGTCGGCAGGAACGGCGACAGTGATGCCGCGCCGGTTTCCGCTATGGACCGGGAAGAAGTGGGCGTAGAGGCCGATGCGCCGCCCCCTCTGCCCACGCTGACCCTTGGGCCGCGGCGCCGGGTGGGGGGCAGCACGGGGAGCGGCCGCACCGCCGGGACCACGCGCAAAAAGGCGACGGAGGCGCAGCCCCCGTCGCCGTAGCACCCGCCGCGCTGCTTACAGGGTGTTGCGCAGCGGGGCGTGCCCGCGCAGGAAGGCGATCGCCGCATCGCGCACGGTGGGAGCGCTCGGGTCGTCGGTGACCACCGTGACCCCCGGCTTGCCCAGCAGGTAGTCCTGGATCACGTGCGCCGCCGCCGCGACCGTGTAGGTCCGGCCGGGGTCCACCGCCTCCGGCGTGCGCGCCGCGGAGCCTGGGGCGATGTGCACCGGGTACTTCTCCGGGTCGCCGAACGCCCGGGTGAGCGCCGCCTTCAGCGCGCCGCCTTCCGCCCGCACCACCACCACGTGCTGGCGCGTGTACGACCCCATCAGCGTGTACAGTTCGCGCACCGTGACCGGCCCCGCGTCCAGCCCCTCCGCCCGGAACTGCCCGGAGGAGAACAGGGCCACATCCGCGCCACGAGTCTGCCGCAGCACCGCCTCTGCCAGGAGGTTGCCGAGCGGCGTTTCCCGCTTGGTGGCATCGGTCCCGGGAAGAGGCTCCACGGCGGTGGTCAGGGTCTCGTCCAGCTTGGCGCTCATCCGCCGGAAGAAGGGCGCGTAGGCCTGCACTACCCCCGCGTGCTCTGGGGTCGCCGCGGTCGGCCGGATCAGGGGCGCGTTCGGGTACGTCTTACCAAGCGGCGCGTCCGCCGCTGCCGCCCCGCTCCACCACTGGCCGTCGCGCCCGTTGATGGCCAGCACCCGGCCCGGTTCCGTGCCCTTCGCCGGCTGGACGATCAGGTCTATGCGGCAGAGCGCGCGGCCGTGCGCGCCGGTCTGCGTGATGAGCGTCCCGTTGATCCACACCTGCTCGTTGAGCGTTGTGTGGGAGTGCCCGCCCAGAATCACATCGATGCCGTCCACCTTCTGCGCGAACTCCCGGTCGGGTTGGTAGCCCAGGTGCGAGAGCGCGATCACGACATCCACCTTCTCCTGCCGGCGCAGATGGTCGACCATCTTGCGCGCCTCCTCCAGAGGCTCCCGGAACTGGATGCCCGCCAGAGTGCGCGGCCACTGGATGTCCACGGTCAACATCGTGGTCAGGCCAAAGATGCCGACCCGCACCCCGCCCCGCTTCAGCACGGTGTAGGGCTTCAGGCCGCCCCAGGGCTTGCCCGTGCGCTCATCCACCACGTTGGCGCTGAGTACGGGGAACTTCGCGAAGTCGATGGCGGCGCGGGTCACCTTCTGGCCGAAGTCGAACTCGTGGTTCCCGGCGGCGGCCACGTCGTACTTCAGGGCGTTCATTGCCGTCAGGAGCGGCAGGCCGTTGAACTCTCGCTCCTCAGGCGTGCCGTGGCAGATGTCCCCGGCGTCGATCAGGAGGACGTTCGGCATGTCCGCCCGCACTTCGTCGATGAGCGTGGCGAGGCGCGCCAGGCCCTGCGGCTTGCCGGGCAGGTAGGCGTGCCCATGCATATCGTTGGTGTGCAGCAGGGTCAGCACGGCGGCGCCTTGCGGCACGACGGGCGGCGGCGCTGCCAGAACCCCCTCGGCGCGGCACAGGAGGGGAAGGGAGGCGGGGAGGGCGGCCGCCCCGTACAGAAACGAGCGTCGGCTAACGGGCATGTGTCTCTGATCTTTCCGAAGGTGGTGGGGTTGCAGCAAGAACCCCGAAGCCCCGGCGGAACCTGTTCCGCCGGGGCTTCCGTGTCGGGAGGAGTAGCCCCCGCGCTTACTGAGGATAGGTATAGACCTGCCGGTTGTCGTAGGACTGCATGATCACGCCGGGCGCGGTGGGCGTCCCCGGGGCGGTCTCGAAGGGCGGGTCCTTGTACCACTTGGCGTGTCCGTCTACGAAGAGCCAGTGGCGGCCCTCCTGGTGACGGCGTCCGCCGCGCCAGCGGGTGTAGTTGCCGTTGCTGACCTGATCGTTCAGATAGCCCGGGTAGGTGTACCAACCGCCGTTGCCGGTAGTGGCGTTGACGCTGTACTCCGTCATGATCCAGGTGTTGCCCGGCTCCGGGATCTCGACCAGGGCGCGCCCGCGTCCACCGTAGTTGCCAACGCTGTCCGAGCCCGGTACGACCGTGCCGTTGCGCCCGGTGTAGCCGTAGCACTGGGACAGGAAGTAGTTCGTGGCGTAGGAGTTCGGGAATATCTTGGCGACGGCCTCGTGGAACTCAACGGTGTTGCTGTAGGGCGGGAGCGTATCCGCACCCGGCACCCTGGCGTCGATGAACATATCGCGGACACCGGAGCGGTCAATGGAGGCGTTCTGCTTCTTATCGTCGCTGGGGCAGCCAAAGACCTGATAGTTCTTGATATACGGCTGGATCGCCAGGTGGAACGGCAAGATGCCCATGTAGAACTGCCCCAACCCGGTGTTGGTGGCGTTGCGGAACACACCCTGCAGACCCGGCTCCGGAAGCGTCTCATCATAATCCTGCACGTACATCAGCATTCCGGTGCTGATCTGCTTCGTGTTTGAGAGACAGGAGGCGGCGCGTGCCTTCTCGCGTGCCTGGGCGAAGACAGGGAACAGGATCGCGGCGAGGATCGCGATAATGGCGATCACGACGAGCAGTTCAATGAGCGTGAATGCAGCATTGCGGCGTGCGGCCGGGCGACGTTGCTTCCCCTGGATGACAGGTGTCATGGTTATAGCCGTTCCTTCCGAGATTAGGTGGATTTCTCAAACCCCATGGCAGGAGGCGCGTGTGGTTGGGCGCGGTACCGCAGCGTACCACCGGATTCGCCACCTTACGATTCCTCAGTATACCAGGACTATACCACTTCGTGTATTAAATTTCGATTAAGTTCTATCAAGAGTTGCCCGACGGTTTCCAAGACAGGCCGGGAAGAGCGGGTGTCGTGCGGGGGCAGCGCGAGAAACGGGAGCCCTATGGTCCCCTTTGGGCGGAATATGCGCCAATCATGGTACAGTGAACCGGTATGTACCAGATATACCATTGGTGAGGGGTGGTTACCCATTATGCCGCAGAAGCAGCGCACATTCCGATACGAGCAGATTGCCGGTTCTCTCCGGGACCGCATCGCCCGCGGCGACTTCGCCGAGGACGGCCGCCTGCCGTCGGAGCGCAGCCTTACGGCCGAGTTTAACGTGCAGCGGAACACAGTGCGGCGCGCCCTCGACCTCCTGGTCACCGAGCGTTGCATCGTCCGGGACGCCGCCCGGGGGACGTTTGTTTCCCCTCGTGCGGCCCGGGCCGTACGGGGAGAGCAGCGGGGCGGTGGCAGTGGCGTCTCTGCCGGGCGCCCGGAGACGGCTCCCATCGGAAGCGTCCTGCTCGGAGTACGGCGTGACGAGGCTTCCACGGCGCCTGCGGACCTCATGCGCGGCCTGGCGCACGCGCTGGGAGAGCGGGGGTACCCCGTCCTGTGGCACGACACGCGAGACCTGACGGCAGTCGCGGCAGAAGATTCCGCGGTGGCGGCGCTGGTGGACGACCCGCTGGCGCACCACATCGAGGGGGCGGTGATCTGGGCGGAGACGCCGGCGCCGGTGGCCCGACTGCGCCGCCTGCGCGACACCGTGCCGCTGGTGCTGGTGGACCGCCGCGTCCCCGGGTTCGAGTCGGACTTCGTGGGCTTCGATGACTTCGGCGGTGGGTTCGTTGTCACGGAGCACCTGATTCGCTTGGGGCACCGCCGCATCGGCTTCCTGAGCGGCGAGCCGGAGGCGGCGACGGTCCAGGGGCGCGCCCGTGGCTATGCCGCTGCGCTCACCGCCGCGGGCATCTCCCCGCAACCGGACTGGGTATTGCATCAGCAGGGCGGGGTCAAACGGATTCCCGCCTCCGTGCTGGACGCCTATCTGAACAGCGACGGGGAACCGCTGACCGCCGTCGTATGCTCCAACGATCTGGTCGCCGCCCTTCTTATCCGCTACCTGCGGATGCGCGAGCGGCGCGTCCCGGAGGATGTGGCCGTGACGGGATTCGGCAACCTGCTGCCCGCAGTCATGGACGCCTTCGGAGTGACCACGGTCGCCCAGCCCTTTGAGCAGGTCGGCCGCCTTTCGGGCGAGATCCTTCTGGAACGACTGGAGGAGCGGGCGCGCCGGAAGGTGATCAGCGGCGTACGGGATGTCGAACTCCCGATGCAACTCATCGTCCGCGAGTCCTGCGGCGCGCACCTTGGCCCGCAGAGCGACGCGTAGCATAGTCCGGCGGGCGATTTTGGGGGGCGCGGGTATCTGCGTCCGGTGGCCCTTGGCGGTACACTGAGGGCATGCCTACCATCATCGGAATCGACCTGGGAACGACGAATTCGCTGGTCGCCGTTGCGGACCGGGGCGTGCCGACTGTCCTGGCCGACGAAGACGGGAACGCCCTTGTTCCCTCCGTGGTCCACTTCCCTGCGGACGGCTCCGCTCCCCGGGTCGGGCGCGACGCCCTGCCCTACCTGACCACCGACCCCGCGCGCACCATTTACTCCGCCAAGCGCCTCATGGGCAAGGGGTATACGGACGTTGCCACGGCCGAGGCCGGGAACCTGTCGTACTCCCTGTCGCCGGAGCGCGAGGAGGTCGCCGCCATTGCGCTTGGGGACGAGCGGGCGGCCGTCACCGCGCCAGAGGTAGCCGCGCACGTGCTGCGCGCCCTGAAGGAGCGCGCCGAGAAGCGGCTCGGGGAGTCGGTCGAGAAGGCCGTCATCACCGTCCCGGCGTACTTCAACGACGCTCAGCGGCAGGCCACCAAGGACGCCGGCGAGATCGCGGGTCTGGAGGTGGTCCGGATCGTGAACGAGCCGACCGCCGCCAGCCTCGCCTACGGGCTCCAGAACCGGCAGACCGCGACCGTGGCCGTGTACGACCTGGGCGGCGGGACGTTCGACGTGTCGCTGCTGCGCCTGGAGAACGGCCTTTTCGAGGTGCTGGCGACCGGCGGCGACACCCACCTCGGCGGCGACGACTTTGACGATGCCCTGGTCCGCGTTCTCCTGGAGGAGGCGGAGCTGGATGCCGGGGACGCGGCGATTCGGGCGCGGTTCCGGCTGGCCGCGGAGGCGGCCAAGCGCCGCCTGTCCGACCACGACGCGGCGGTGGTGGAGATCGAACTCCCGGACGGCGACACGTTCCTGCGCACCGTCCACCGGGAGGAGTTCGAGGCGCTGGTCGCGCCGCTGATCGAGCGCACACTTGCCCCCTGTCGCCGCGTGCTCGCCGACGCCGGCCTGACCGCAGACCAGGTGGACGAGGTGGTGCTGGTTGGTGGCTCTACCCGCGTCCCCGCGGTGCGCGAGGCCGTGCGGGCGCTCTTCGGGCGGGAGCCGCACACGAGCCTGAACCCGGACGAAGTGGTGGCACTGGGTGCGGCGGTCCAGGCGGACATCCTCGGCGGCAACCGGGACGACCTCCTGCTTCTCGACGTCACCCCCCTGTCCCTCGGTCTGGAGACGATGGGCGGCGCGGTGGAGAAGCTGATTTTCCGCAACACGCGCATCCCGGCCACCGCCCGGGAGGAGTTCACCACCAGCGTGGACGGCCAGACTGCGGTGCTTCTGCACGTGGTCCAGGGCGAGCGCGAAATGGCGAAGGACTGCCGCTCGCTGGCGCGGCTGGAACTGCGCGGCATCCCCCCGATGCCCGCCGGCATCCCCAAGGTGGAGGTGACGTTCCTGCTGGACGCCAACGGCATCCTGCAGGTCTCCGCAAAGGAGGTCCGCTCCGGCGCGAAGACCGAGGTGCGCGTCAAGCCGACGTACGGCCTGGGCGAGGGCGAGGTGCGTCGGATGGTGCGCGAGTCGTTCCAGCACGCGGACGAAGATTTCAAGGAGCGGATGCTGGCCGACATGCGCAACGAGGCGGACGCCGCCATCCGGGGCGCGCAGAAGCTGCTGCACGACCTGGGGGAATCACTCCCGGGAGAGGTGCGGGCGGCCATCGAGGCCGACCTCGCTCTCCTGAAGGAGGCCCGGGACGGCGCCGACGACCACGCGGCGGTGCGCGAGGCGATGGACCGCTTCGAGCGGACAGCGCGCCCCCTGGCCGAACTCGCGATGAGCGGCATCGCCCGCGACATGGTGGGCGGCAAGACCCTCGCCGAAGCTGCGGAGGCGCTGGACCGACGGCAGTGATGGGAGGGGCCCTCACCCCCGTCCCCTCTCCCGCGGCGGTAGAGGGGGGCCTGGGGCATCGGCAGTATCTGCTCTCCGACAAGCCTGCCCTGATACGGCAGCAGGCACCCCTCTCCCGCCGCGGGAGAGGGGACGGGGGTGAGGGCTCTACGGAAGCTGGAGCCCTCATCCTCGGGCCGTACCGTTACCGCCTGTGGCGGGAGTGGGACGCATCGCGCCCGCGGGTTGCGTTCGTCCTCCTGAACCCCTCCACGGCCGATGCGGCGGCGGACGACCCTACGCTGCGCCGGTGCCTGGGCTTCGCCCGCGCGTGGGGCTTTGGCGCGCTGGAGGTGGTGAACCTCTTTGCGCTGCGCTCGCCCTCGCCCGCCGCGCTGCGCGCTGCCGCCGACCCCATCGGCCCGGAGAACGACCGCCATCTCGCGGAGGTCGTCGCGTCGGCGGACGCCGTGGTAGCCGGCTGGGGCAACCATGGGGCACTCCTCGGGCGCGCCGACGCCGTGCGGCGTGCCGCGCTGCTCCCCGAGGACACCCTCTGTCTGGGGGTGACCGCGCAGGGGCAGCCGCGCCACCCGCTGTACGTGCGCGCCGCAACGGCACCCGTGCCGTTTGTCGGAATGTAGCTGTCCCCCCTGCCCCCTCCCTCGCAAGCGAAGGAGGGGGAGAGGCCGCAGGCATGGCGTTGCCGTGGAGTGGGGCCGCCCATTGCCGCCGCCGGATCGCAGCCCGTTCGTGCCGTCGAATGAATTCGCGGCTTAGGTTAAGAAGTCGGCCTGCGCCGACTGGGGGTGAGGGCTCCGGAGGCAAGGGGGTGAGGAGAAAATCATGCTTTTACAAATGGCCCCCGAGCCCACGGCGCGCCGCTACTATGTTTCGCTCGGCGATTCAATGAGTATCGATGCCTACGCGGGCGGGCCGGGGCGCGGGGCGGCGAGTCTGCTGTACAAGAATCGGGACGAGGACTTTCCGGAGTGGGTAGGGCGGGACCTGGCAACCCGGCGGAAAGGAACGCGTCTGGTGCCGCTGGCGATGGACGGCGCGACCTCGGCGACCGTGCGCTATGCCCAGATTCCGCGCCTGCGGGAGATGAAGATAAGCGCCGATGTGGTCACGGTCACGCTCGGGGGGAACGACCTGATCCAGACCTTGGGGAGCGACGAGAGCGCCCGCCGCGCGCACCGCGAACTGCGCGAGAACACCCACGCGGTCCTGGCGGAGCTGCGGGCCGGACTGCTCGCCCCGGGCGCCCCCGTCGTCGTGGGCACGGTCTACGACCCCAGCGACGGCGCCGGCAACCCGGAGGCCGTAGGGGGCGGCATGGGGGCGTGGCCGGTGCCGTCGGAGTGGATCGCGCGGTTCAACGAGACGCTGCGGCAGGTCGCCGCGGAGCAGGGGGCGATCGTGGCGGACCTGCACGCCTGCTTCCTGGGGCATGGGCTGCCGGCGGGGGCGCCCGGGCAGCAGGAAGCGCGGCCTGCAAATCGCGAACTGTGGTACTGGGGCGGAATCGAGCCGAACGCTTGGGGGGCGTCCGCCATTCGGGGAGCGTTCTGGGACGCGCTCTTCGGGGAGGCGGGGCCGTGGAAGGAAGACGAGACGACGTGACACGACGAACGGTTCTGGCAGCGGGGTTAGGAGCGGCGGCGGTTGCACTCGGGGCGGTCGGCACCGCCCAGGCGGCGCAGAACGGCAACGGCTGGCGCGTGGTGGACGCGGCGACGGGTAAGGACCTGCGGTGGCAGGATCTGCCCGGGCGCCTCGCGCCGTCGAATGCGATCTTCGTAGGCGAGTTCCACGACGACCCGCAGACCCATCGGGTGGAGCGGGCGCTGCTGGAAGAGGTCCACAAGTGGGCGGGGGACCGCCTGACGCTCGCCATGGAGATGTTCGAGCGGGAC
>CALEKU010000089.1 GCA_937902745.1 uncultured Armatimonadota bacterium | reverse complement strand
GTGATGGGGATGGCGGCAAGCCAGTCGGGTACGGCGTCGGGCGGGTAGGCCGTGACCTCCATCGGGAGCAGGGAGACCAGCGGCGCAGGGAACTCGACCTTGCCGCCGGAGCGGTCCACCAGCACCCCCACCCCGCACAGCGTCGCCCCTACCTCGTCCACCAGGTCGATGCACTCGCGCACCGAACCACCGGTGGTCAGGACGTCGTCCACCACGCACACTCGCTGACCCGGCCGGATATGCTCCACCCGGCGCAGGAACCGCTTCCCGTCGGCGCCCTTCTCCCCATAGGCAGCGGTTACCTCCAGGTTACGCGCCACCTCATAGGCCAGCAGCACTCCGAGGGTCGTCGGCCCCAGCACCACATCCGGCGCCAGCGGCGCGACCCGCCGCGCCAGTTCACGGCAGAGCGCCGCGACGTGCCATGGCTGGTTGAGCACGTTGAACTTTTCAAAGTAACGGTCGGAGTGCTTCCCACTGGTCAGCACGAAGTGCCCGGTGAGCAGCGCGCCGCTCTCTTCGAAGATACGCAGCACGTCTGCGTCCGTCAGGGGCGCATCCCCTACCACATCTGCAGGTGTCGTTTCCATAGGCCGCCGCCAGTATACGTCGCGCCGCCCGGCGCGGTCAAGCCCCGTGCCGTGCCGGCCCCGCCGTCACCGGGCGCAGCGGAAGCCCAGCCCAGGCATTTTGAAGAGCAGCATGTCCTGTATCGGGTCGTCCCCGAAGTGGCGCAGCAGGATCTGCCAGAAGGCATCCAGGGCGGGATTCGTCTTGCGCAGGTAGATGTTCCGCGGCCGCGCCGGGTCGACGGTAGTCACCTGCCGAATGTCGCGCTCGGGGATGGGCGGGCCGTAGCTCTCGCGGGCACCGGTCGGGGTAATAACCAGTTGCTTTCCCGCGACGTCCCTGCCGATCTTGCCCTCGTTCTGGAGGAGCCATTCGGGCGTATTCGAGTTCACGTCCCTGACGCCGTACATGCTGACGTCCTTCGGGTTCGAACCCGCCGGGGTCGCATGAATCAGGAAGCCATGCCCGTTCACGAATTCGCGCACCCGCCCTACGCGCTCGGCCATAAAGGCCTGAAGTTCCGGACCGGTGTACGAAGCGTTCGGATCCAGCGGAACCCGCCGCTGCGCGGCGCGGATGGCGGCCTCCTGCTTGCGCTGGAAGATCAGTTGCGCCTCAGCCTGATCGATCTGCGCGAACTCTGCGCCCAGCGCGTCAATGGCCGCGTACTCCTCCTCGTAGAGCTGGAACGAGCGCATCTGCTTCGCTTTCAGCCACTCTACCGGGGTTACCAGGCGCTTCCCCTTCGCGAGGGCGTATTCCGCGGCGGCCTGAGGGCTTACCCCGCTTACCGGATAGGCCGCATACTCCTCCGCCACCGAAGCGTCGGTCCAACCGGCCGGAAGGGGCCTGTACCGTGTCGCCTGCAGGAACTCCGCGTACTCGCCCGCCGTTACCGCTCTCTGGTCGATCCAGAACCCCGGGGTACACGCCACGGTCACTCCGTAGAGCAGTTTATACTCGGAGAGGAGGTTGCCGAAGCGCCAGTCTTCCAGGTCTATCGGGCCGCCGGGGACGTACACCATGCCGTCCACCACGTTCCCCGGCACCGCCTTCCGGGCGTCGTCGCTCATCGATTCGGCCTCCGAGGCGCGTGCCTTCGGGTCCGGCAGAAGGGCGATCGCGTTCTGGGTCTTGTACACCTCGGCAAATGAGGCGAAGAACGCCTTCGGGGCAAACGTGCCGCTGACCACGTCATCGGCGTCCACCTGCTTCTCATCCCCCGGCACCTGACCGATCGCGAGCCCCGTCGCCGCATCCACCACCACGGCGCCGCTCGGCACCGAGACCGGGCCGTCCGCGAAGGTGAAGCGCAGTTTCCGGGTGTCCGGCTCGTAGCCTGTGCCGACGCGCGCCGGGATGGAGACGGGCTTTGCGGTCCCGGGCTTGTCCGGGTCGGGCACAGCGTAGACGACGCGCACGTTCAGTCCCGGCTTGATGTTGCGCGGGTGCAGCATCTGGAGCGCCTTGAAGTGGTGGCCGTTCACCTTCAGCGCCGTAAAGTCACGCACCTCCTCGTTGTGCCGGGGCTGGAAGAGGTCCTGCGGCTTCGGGAGTTCGCCGTCCGCCGCGCAGAACGTAGCGTTCAACCGCTTCGTGTCGGTGTGCGCCCGCCCCGGCTTGCCGTCCGAGAGTGTCATGTCCAGCGAGACCAGTTTCGGCGGCACCAGCAGGAACCCGTCGCAGCGGATCAGGAAGCCGCAGCCCGTGCGCACCTGCTTCTCACCGCTCGCCTCGTCCCGAAGTTCCATGCGAATCAGCACCACCGCGTCCTCCGCGCGCCCGGTGTGGAATTTCTACTGGTTGTAGGGCGCCCTGTCCGCCTTTGTCGGGGCGCGGTACTCGTCGTACTCGTCTCCCGAAAGGGTGACCACTCCGGGGTCGCCGCCTTCCCCTTCCTGAGCATGGGCAACGCCATACGTGCAGACCACACTCAGCAGCAGCGCGAGCAGTAAGCGGCATTGAAACCTCATCATGGTGCGATCCTCCAGTGCAGTCGCCGGAACGAAATCAACGGGCGCATCGGAACGTCGGGCCTGCCACTTCCCAGGGAGGGCCAAATCCCCTTTTTACCGGTACGAACGGATGGAATAGTTCTTTTCCAAAGACCGCCTGCCATGTCACGGGAAGCGTTCCCGTCACCGGTAAATGGCTCAATGGGCTCGGGTTAA
Source organism: uncultured Armatimonadota bacterium (assembly GCA_937902745.1). GTDB lineage: Bacteria > Armatimonadota > Armatimonadia > Armatimonadales > Armatimonadaceae > CALEKU01. Next base: position 4,292 of record CALEKU010000089.1, on the reverse strand, counting down.
GGGTGGGGAAAGACGTCACCGGCAATCGATCTCCCCCGAGAATGGTTCCAGTCTTCAAGGGAATGTGTGCATACCAAAGCACCAGCATAGCCCGCCATCCCGGAACGCTATCTTCGCGCAGCAGAAACGGGCAAGGAATGATTAGCTTTCCCGCGGCTCTCCCGTACCCGTCGGGGCCCTGGAGCAATTGCTCTCCGGGATTCAGCGCCACATCCAGCACACCGAAATCGCTCCGGTCGAACTCCCGGATGCCTGCCGGAACGATGACCCCGGGATAGCCGAAATGCTCTTCAACGAGGGCCACGTATGACGCAAACGAGCCGCCCTCTCCTGTAATGCCCCTGAAATCACCTGCGATCTTTCCCGCGGGGGGCATTTCCATCGCCTGCAGTTGATTTTTGATCTTCTGGCGGATCACCTCGCGACTGCCCATCCAAGGCTCCCAGTGAGCGTCCTGGAGACGCAACTGAGCGATGGACCGGGCTGCCATGTAGGCGTCCCTCCACCGGATCGTCAGGTGACCCTGCGACGCCCGCCGCCACTCGGTCGACGTCACCAGGCGCTTCCCCACCCATTCCGCGTAGGCTGCGGCGCCGTCGGCCGAAACGCCTTGAGCGGGCAGATCCCCCTGCCGGCGAATACCGGCCTTGTCCATCTCCTTCCAGCCTAGCGGAAGTCTCCGATAGGCCGTGGCCGTCAGGAACTGCTCGTACTCGGCGTTAGTGACGGGGCGCTTGTCGATCCAGAATCCGGGGGTGCAGACACGCTCGTCCGGAGAGTTGACGATCATCTCGGCATCTTTGTAGGCCGGGTCCTGAGAGAACAGTTCTTTGATAGGCTCCTCCCGCGGTTGGCGCGTCTCACCCGCGGGAATCCAGATCATCCCGTTCCGCTCGGTTCCTGGCTCCGGCTGCCCGTCTTCCTTCGTATACGTATCGCGGTCCGGGACCAGGCCGACCGCATTGGTCGTGTGGTACAGGTCGGCGAAATCGACGAAGCCCCGGGCGGGTTCCGTGGTGTCCCCCTCTTTGAGACTGCCCGGGATCATGCCGATCGCGAGGCCGGACACCTTGTCCACCACCACCGCACCCGGCAGGACCTTTGGCAGAGGCCCCGCCTTCTCATCGAACATCCACACGGTGCCCCCGGTGCGCGCGCCGACCACGGCTTCCACCGTTTCTGACGCCGCTTCGTTCGGCTTGTCCAGGACGCGGCGGGCGGAAACGACCTGCACGCGCGTTCCGGGCCGGATGTTTTTGGGGTGCAGAACGGGAAGGCACGGGAGGTGGATGTTCCGGAGTTTGGCCGCGGCGAACCCCCGGTTCTCGTTGAAGAAGCGGATATAGAGTATTTCCTGCGGGGCCGGCGTTTGTTCCGGGGTGGTTCTGCGGACGAAGCGCACCTGATTGCGCCGCTGCGGGTCCGGAACGCCCCCCTCCTTGCCGTTCGCCATCAACGCCGTGGGCACTAGCACGTAGCCGTCGCACCGGATCAGGAAGCCGCTTCCCTCACGCCGCTCCGTTTTGCCCGTCTTCGGGTCGCGCAGGGAAACGCTGAGGTGGACGACCGTATCCGCGGCCGTCCCCACGTGCCGGACGGCAGGGGGCGCTGCTGCCGGCTTCGGCTGCGCGCGTGCCGCCGGGACGGCGCTCCCTATCAGGAGACTCGCTGCCGTAGCGATGAACCACGAGGACCGCATGCTGTTGCCCTCCGCTGCCGCGATGGTAGCCGGACGCCTGCGGACCGCATCGTCACCGCAGGTCAATCCTTTGAAACAACTGGGTAGCGCGAACGGTCGTTGTCTGCCAGTGATGGGCGGACCTTTCCATTTTACCCGAAATCTCGCCCGCGGAGCGGTCTTACCCGCTCCGCGGACGTCGTTGACACTGCGTCGGGCGAAAAGTATACTGACTTTTAGGAGCGGGCCGCCAAGCAGGCACGCTCTTTTTGAGGGAGTTTCCTAACACCATGTCGGACACTGCGACGCTCCGGGCGAGCCTGCTCGACCTGATCCGCCGAACGTCGAGCGACCTGCCGCCAGACATCCGTGCGGCGCTCCGGGAAGGCCGGGACAAGGAGGCGCACGGCAGCCGCGCCCTGGTCGCCCTGGATATCATCGACTGCAACATCGCCGAGGCTGCGGACGAGGCCGCCCCGATCTGCCAGGACACGGGCATGATCAAGTTCTACGTCCACCACCCCATCGGCTACGACACGCTGGACTTCGAGGACGCCGCCCGCGCCGCCGTCGCGGAGGCCACCGAGATCGGCTACCTGCGCAAGAACTCGGTAGACTCGATCACAGGCAAGAACACGGGCAATAACCTCGGCCCGGGCACTCCCCTGTTCCACTTCCAGGCATGGCGCAAGAATGAGGTGGACGTGCGCCTGGTGCTCAAGGGCGGCGGCTGCGAGAACGTCGGGGCGCAGTACAGCCTGCCGATGGAGCTGCCGGAGATCGGGAAGAAGGCCGGGCGGGACCTGGAGGGTGTGAAGCTCGCCATCCTGCACGCCATCTGGAAGGCGCAGGGCAAGGGCTGCGCGCCCGGCTACCTGGGCGTCTGCATCGGCGGCGACCGCGCCAGCGGTCTGGACGTCGCCAAGGAGCAGCTCCTGCGTGTGGTCGGCGACACGAACCCGGACCCGACGCTCGCGGCGCTGGAGGAGGAGTGCTGCCGCATCGCCAACGGCCTCGGGGTCGGCCCGATGGGCTGGGGCGGCGACACCACCATGCTCGGCGTCAAGATCGCCGCGCGCAACCGCCTCCCCGCCTCGTTCTTCGTCTCCGTCTCCTACGCCTGCTGGGCGCACCGCCGCCGCGGCGCCGTGCTGGACCCGGCAACCAACGCCATCTCCCGCTGGCTCTACGAAACGGCGGACGAAACGCTCCCGCATTAACAGAGACTAACCGCCAAGACGCCAAGGGCGCCAAGGATGCAGGAAAGTTTCTCTTCATTTGCGTCCTCTGCGTCGTGGCGGTTCTAAGGAATTCCATGGCACAGGTTAAAATTACGACGCCGGTGGACGAGGCGACGATACGCTCGCTAAAGGCGGGCGACGAAGTCCTGATCTCGGGCATCGTTTATACGGGACGGGACGCCGTTCACAAGTACCTCGCGGGCGGCGGCACGCTGCCGGAGGGTGTGGACCTTTCGGGCGGCATTATCTACCACTGCGGGCCGGTCGTGGTGGAGAAGACCGAGAACGGGCAGCGAACCTTCCAGGTCACGGCGGCCGGGCCGACCACGAGCATCCGCGAGGAGCCGTACCAGGCGGACATTCTGGCGAAGTTCGGCGTGCGCGGCGTGATCGGCAAGGGCGGCATGGGCCTGAAGACGCTGGACGCCTGCCGGGAGCACGGCGCGGTCTACCTGCACGCGGTCGGTGGCGCGGCCCAGGTGTACGCCGACGCCATCAAGGGCGTCGAGGGCGTTTACCTGGAGGAGTTCGGTTCGCCTGAGGCGATCTGGGTGCTGCGCGTGGAGGATTTTCCCGCTATCGTGACGATGGACTCGCACGGCGAGTCGCTGCACGAAGTCATCCAGAGCGCATCGCTCGACAATCTAAAGGCCGCACTCGCCGCCGTCTGAGCGGTTCCGGTTTGGGAGCGCGCTTCTCAGTGCCGGCCCGGAGGTAACCCGACTATGGCTACTGTTGCTGCTGGTGCTGCGACGTTTCGGAGCGCGTTCCCCATCGGCGACTCGAAGACCGATGCCCTGCCGATCCGTGCGGTCGGCCCCGCGGTGGGGTACTACACGCAGGTGCTCGGCTTCACGGAGGTCTCGCGGGACGAGAAGGGCGCGGTCCTGCGGCGCGATGAGGTCACCATCGGCCTTGCGGTGAACGGCGAGGACCCGGAGCAGGCGTCGGTGTATTTCGACGTGTCCGACGTGGACGCGCTGCGCGAGGAGCTGGCGGCGAAGGGCATCGCGCCGTCGGAGATCCGGGTGGACCGCCACGGCGGCAAGGACTACCGTGTATTCTTCGCGCAGGAACCGTATGGCGTGTGTTTCTGCTTCGGGCAACCAGCGGCCTGAGCCGCCGGAAGTTACGCGCGCGGGCGCCGGGGAATCCCCCGGCGCCTTTTTCATCGCCTCCCCCCTCCTCTTTGGCGCTTGACATTATACCCCCTGGGGGTATAATGAACATAACAACGTTTTTGAGGAGCGGGTTATGCGTACGAAAACAGCGACAGGAATCTGGTCGGCGGTGCGGGCGGGCGCTTTCGCGCTGGGGTTGGGCGGCGCTCTCCTGGCCGCCGGATGCACCCCGGGCCCGCAGGGTAGCGCCTC
>CALEKU010000088.1 GCA_937902745.1 uncultured Armatimonadota bacterium | reverse complement strand
GGCGTGAAACAGGGCGTGAAACGGGCGGGAGGGCAATGCACCGGACGCAAAGACGGCCCGGCGAGAAGTCTCGCCGGGCCGTCGGGCGTCAAGCACAATAACTACTACACGGTTACAAAGTAAGGCCGATTAGCGGATGCGGTCGGCCAGAAGGCGCCGCACCATCATCTCCGCGACCTGCTCGCCGCTGACCACATAGTCACCAGACTGGATGCGCTCGCGCAGGCTGGCGATCACCTGCTCACGGACATCCGCCGCACGCGACACAGAGGCGACCACCATCGTCACCTCGTCCCGATGCGAAGCGATATCCATCTCCTCGGTTTCCGCGAGAGACGCGGCGGAGCGTGCACGGGCGGTACTCATCTTGCCAAGCGACGGCGACGACTCAGCATCCTCGCGCGCCGAAGATCGCGATACTCGCAGAAACTCTTCCCCTGAAAGTTGCATAGTTCCGTCTCCCGCTTCAAGGCGGACACGGTAAGCAAACTACCGCGCGCCCCGAACAGTACGGCGACCCGGCTGCCCTAGACACTGCTCTAAACAGTCCCCTTAGGCCCGTGGCTTTGCGTCACGCCCTTTCGAACGCTTTGCCTTTATCTGGTTTTCATTATTGGCACAGAATGACATAAAATGTAGCAGCAACACAAATCCCGAAAAAATACTCGCATTAAAGCGGTACTGCCTGCTAAAACCCGGCTTTTTTCCCGGATGCAAACGATGATTCCCAGTATTGTTTCGAGGTGCCGAAGGAAAATCCTTCCGGCCAGCGGGCGCGATTTTTCTCCTCAAAGGCGGCCTTCCAGCGGTGGTGAAGCCACAGCCACTGGTCCGGGTACTCCCGGATCGCTGCCTCCAACTGCCGGTTGACGGCGGCCATGATGTGGAAGACGTCCTCCTCCTGGGTCGCGCCGCCCACACCCGGGTGCGCCGGTATCGGCGGGTAGAAGACCAGACGGTAGCGGTCGTCCGGCTCCCGGAAGCAGTAGCAGCAGACCAGCAGCGCCTCCGTACGCAGCGCAAAAAGGGCCGGCCCGGCCACCGTGCCGCAGGGCGTACCGAAGAAGGGGACAAACAGGTCGCCGCTGTTCTGGTCAGGGAGCACCCCCAGCGCCTCGCCGCGCTTCAGCAGAGACAGCAGGCGGCGCGCCGAATCCCCCTTGCTCGCCACCGACAGGCCCGCTCCCTCGCGCATACGCTGGACCCACTGGCCGAAATGGGGGTCCTCCGGCGTCCGCGCCACCACCGTCAGCGGAACGCCCTGCGCCGCGATCCAGCGCCCCTGAAGCTCCCAGTTGCCCAGGTGCGCCCCGCAGAAGATCACCGGTCGCCCCGCCCGGACCGCCTCCGCCGCATGCTCCTCCCAACCCTCCACCGATGCAAAAAGGGCGTCCAGATCCTCACGGGTCTGTAGCAGCGGCCCTCGCAAAAAGTCCACCGCCGTCTTCCCAAAGTGCTGGAAGACGCGCTGCACGAGCGCCTGCCGATCCGCATACGAGAGCGTATCGCCGAACGCAAGCGCGAGGTTGCTCTGGGCAATACGCCGCGGTCGCCGCGCAGCGGCCATCGCCAGTCGTCCCAGGCCCACCCCGAAGCGCATGGCCTCCGCACGTGACATGCGCTGCACCCGCTGCTCCGATGTTTCGATGACGCGGAGCAGTAGTCGCTGCCACCGCATGGTCCGCCGCCGTGCCGCCACCCCCGTCCTCCTGCACCGCCGCCCAAGTTTTTCGCGGCGGGGAGCATCTGGATTATATCGACAGGCGAGTGGTGGTGTATACTCTCCTCAGACTCCCCATGAAGACGCTTCCCTCCACCAGTGCGACAGCCGTGGCAACGTCCACCACGGGGCGCCCAGCGCCCCAGGCGGACCCGGTCTGCCCCGGCTGTGGACTCACCGCCTCCCTCCTGGTCGCCGACGGGCGGATGGGGTGTTCCCGCTGCTACATTGTCTTCGAGGCGATGGTGGAGCAGGCCGCGCGCGAACTGCACGGCGTCACGCCGCGCCCCGCAAAGCCGGCCGCGGGGCGCCCGTCCCTGCCCTGGCCCACCCGGCGCGCGCAGCACACCCTCCCCGCCGCGCCCCCGCCGCCTCCCCCGGCCGCGCCCGCCCGCAGACGGTCCAATCCCGGCTCCCGCTCCTGACCAATCCTCCGAGATTTTCGCAAGTTTCCGCCGTGCGGGGTTGCAATATGACGCCCCGGACGGTATTATTTGCGTCGGGTTAGCAGACGTGGCTTGAGAGTGCTAAATCGCCCCGTCTCCCGAATTTTCGTCCGATTTTACACCACAATCCGAAGACACCCGGAGGAATCCCACCATGCTTAAGCCGCTTGGGGACCGCATCGTGATCAAGGCCCTGGAGGCCGAGGCGACCTCGCGCGGAGGCATCGTCCTTCCCGACACCGCCAAAGAGCGCCCGCAGCAGGGCGAAGTGCTCGCCGTCGGGCCCGGCAAGACCCTGGACAACGGCACGGTCGCCGCGCTGGAGGTCAAGGTCGGCGACAAGGTCGTTTACAGCAAGTACGGCGGCACCGAGATCAAGATCGGTGGCGAGGAGTACGTGATCCTGCGCCAGGACGATGTCCTGGGCGTCGTGGAGGGCTAAAGGAAACATGGCAGCAAAAGACCTTCAGTTTAACGAGCAGGCGCGCCGCAGCCTGGAGCGGGGCGTCAACACCCTCGCCGACGCCGTCAAGGTGACGCTTGGCCCCAAGGGCCGCAACGTCGTCCTCGAGAAGAAGTTTGGCTCCCCGTCGATTGTCAACGACGGCGTGACCATCGCCAAGGAGATCGAGGTCGCCGACGCGTTCGAGAACATGGGCGCGCAGCTGGTGCGCGAGGTGGCCTCGAAGACCAATGATGTGGCCGGCGACGGCACCACCACCGCCACCGTCCTTGCCCAGGCCATCGTCCGCGAGGGGCTGCGCAACGTCGCCGCCGGGTCGAACCCGATGCTGATCAAGCGCGGCATCGACAAGGCCGTGGAGGCCGCCGTCGCCGAGATTAAGCGGGTCGCGACCCCGGTCGAGGGCAAGGAGGCGATCACCAACGTCGCCACCATCTCCGCCAACGACAAGACCATCGGCGAGCTGGTCGCCGAGGCGATGGACAAGGTCGGCAAGGACGGCGTCATCACCGTCGAGGAGTCCAAGGGCACCGCGACCAGCCTGGAGCTGGTCGAAGGGATGCAGTTTGACAAGGGCTACATCTCCCCCTACATGGTCACCGACCCCGAGCGCATGGAGGCGGTGCTCGACGAGCCCTACATCCTGCTCTTCGAGAAGAAGATCAGCGCGGTGGCGGACCTGCTGCCCGTTCTGGAGAAGGTCGTGCGCGGCGGCGGTCGCCCGCTGCTGATCATCGCTGAGGACGTGGACGGTGAGGCGCTGGCGACCCTGGTGGTCAACAAGATCCGCGGCATCCTGAACGTGGTGGCGGTGAAGGCGCCGGGCTTCGGCGACCGCCGCAAGGCCATGATGGAAGACATCGCCGTGCTGACCAACGGTAAGTTCATCACCGAGGACCTGGGCATCAAGCTCGAGAACGTGGACGAGTCCTACCTGGGCCGCGCCAAGCGCGTGGTCATCACCAAGGAAGACACCACGATCGTCGAGGGCGCGGGCGAATCGTCCGCCATCCAGGGCCGGATCGCCCAGATCAAGGCGCAGATCGACAAGTCGGACTCGGACTACGACCGCGAGAAGCTGCAGGAGCGGCTGGCGAAGCTGGCGGGCGGCGTGGCTGTCATCCAGGTGGGCGCTGCGACCGAGACCGAGCTCAAGGAGAAGAAGCTGCGCATTGAGGATGCTCTGTCGGCCACCCGCGCGGCGGTCGAGGAGGGGATTGTCCCCGGTGGCGGCACCACGCTCCTGAAGGCGATCGAGGCGATCGACAAGGCCGAGTTCACCACGGACGAGCAGATCGGTGCCAACATCATCAAGCGCGCCCTGGAGGCTCCGCTGCGCACCATCGCGGAGAACGCCGGCCTGGAGGGTTCGGTCGTGGTGAACCAGGTCCGCGAGGGCGGTCTGGGCTTCAACGCGGCCAGCGGCCAGTACGAGGACCTGCTGAAGGCGGGCGTCGTGGACCCGGCCAAGGTGACCCGCTCCGCGCTGCAGAACGCGGCGTCCATCGCCGGTCTGGTGCTGACCACCGAGGCCCTGATCGCCGAGAAGCCGGAGAAGGCTCCGGCCGCTCCCGCGGGCGGCGGCGGAATGCCCGGCATGGGCGGCATGGGCGGCTTCTAAGCCTCCATATAACGTTCCACGTGAAACATTGGGCGGGGCCACATCGGCCCCGCCCTTTCGCTTTTTTACACCGCCAACGGCCGGGCGCCCGATACGCGCTATAATCGGGGTGCGATGATGACCTCTCCCTGGCGCTTCCAGATGCTCGGCGGGTTTGTGGGACGCCGCGGAGACGCCGTCCTCCAGCGCTACCGCTCCCAGCAGCACCGCGCTCTCCTCGCCTACCTCGTGCTCCACGCCGGCCGCTCCCAGCGGCGAGAACACCTCATCGACCTGTTCTGGCCCGAATCCGACGTGGACGCCGGACGCGCCAGCCTGCGCACCGCCCTCTCCGCCCTGCGCCGTCAGCTCGAAGGCCCCGGCCTCGCCCCCGGCGGCAGCGTTCTGATTACCGAGGGAAACAGCGCCGTCTACCTCGCCGCTGACGCCGTGGAGAGCGACGTAGCCGCGTTCGAGGGGGCTATACGCCGCGCCGCCTCCGCCGCAGCCCGTGGCGACCACGAGCAGGAGCGCACCGAGTACGAGCGGGCGCTCGCGGCATGGGGCGGGCCGTTCCTGCCGGGCTTCTTCCACGAGTGGGCGCTCGCGGAGCAGGCGCGCCTGGGTGAAGCGCACCTGCGGGCGCTGCTGCGCTCCTGCGAGATCTGCCGCCGCGCCGGGCGCTACGACGAGGCGCTGGCGCTGGCGCGCCGCGCCGTTTCCGCCGACCCGCTGTACGAAGAGGCCGCCGCCGCCGCTATCGTCGTACTCCGGGAGATGGGACAGGAGGCCGAGGCGCGGCGCCAGTATCAGGCCCTGGAGCGGGCGCTGGCGGACAGCCTGGGCGTCGAACCGTCCCCCCCGGTGCGCGCGCTGCTGACCGCAGAGCCCCCGACCCGGGTTGCCCGCGTCGCCGCACCCCACAGCGTCCCCGCAGTTGCCGCCGCCGCAGATGCCCCGATGGCGCCCACGGCCCCGTCTTCGGGCAGCGCCCCGGCAGGGGAAGGGGCGTCAGTGCCTCCTCCTCCTCCGGTGCGGCTGCCACGCCCACTGACCCGGTTCTTCGGGCGCGAGCAGGAGATCGACCGCGTTTGCGCTCTGCTCACCGCTACCGATGCACCCTGCCGCCTCCTGACCGTAACGGGGCCGGGAGGCGCCGGGAAGACCCGGCTCGTGGTCGAAGCCGCGCGCCGTCTGGGGGAAGGGGACGACGCCGCGTTCCCCGGCGGTGTCGCCTTTGTCCCTCTGGCCGACCTGCGCGACGCCGCCCGCATCCCGGAGGCGGGGGCGGACGCCCTGGAGGCCCCGCGTCCGCCCGGGGCCTCCTCCGCCTTCGAGCGGATCGACGCCCTGCTCAAGGCCTGCGCCGCGGAGTCCGGGGCGGCCGCCCCGCCCCGCGTGCTCCTCGTGCTGGACAACGCCGAACATCTGCTGCCTGAGGCCGCCGATGCGATTCGGGACCTTCTGGAGAAGCTGCCCGACCTGACCTGTCTGGTCACCTCCCGCCACCTGCTGATGCTCAGCGGGGAGCAGGAGATGCCCCTGGAGCCGCTGCCCGTGCCGCCGCCGCCGGGCGCTGCCGTCGGCGGCAGCGCCCCGCAGCAGGCCGCAGGCGAGGGCGAAGCGGGCGCGGAGCCCGACATACCCGCCCTGCTGGCGCTCCCCGCCGTGCGCCTGTTCCTGGACCGCGCACAGGCCACCCGCCCTGACTTCGCGCTCAACGTGCGCAACGCCGATGCGGTCGCGGAGCTATGCCGCATCCTGGAGGGAATTCCGCTTGCCATCGAACTGGCGGCGGCGTGGACCCAGCTCTTGCCGCCCGCCCGCATTCTGGAGCGCATCGCCGAGGGGAAGCGTCTCGACCTTCTGGTCGCCCGCCGCCGCGACATCCCGGTCCGGCACGCCACCCTCCGCGCAGCCATCGCCTCCAGTCACGACCTGCTGCCGGAGCGTGCCCGATCACTGTTCGCCCGCCTTTCCGTGTTCCGCGGCGGCTGGACGCTGGAGGATGCCGAGGCGGTGTGCGGTGCGGAAGACCCGCTGGCGTTCCTGGACAGCATCACGCTCCTGCGCGAGCACTCCCTGGTAGCCGCTCGCGAAGGGGCGGACGGCACCCTGCGCTTTACCATGCTGGAAACGCTCCGGGAGTTCGCCGCCGAGAAGCTCGCTGCCTCCGATCCGGGGGGAGAGACCGAGCGGCGATACGTCGAACACTTCCTCTCCGTCGCCGAAGGCGCCCGGCCAGAGCTGGTCGGACCGGAGCCGATGGCGGCGCTGGAGCGGCTGGTCGCCGAGCAGGAGAACCTGCGCGCCGCCCTGGACCGCGCCCTCGGCCTCGGGGGCGTATCCTCTGCCACCCTGGACCCCGCAGACGCCCTCCGCTTCGCGGAGGCTCTGGGACCGTTCTGGCAGACGCGCGGCGCTCTGGAAGAGGGGAGAAGATACCTGATGGCGGCGCTGGAGCGCGCCGGAGACGCCGCCCCGGAGGCGCTGCGGGCCCGCGCCCTCACCGCCCGCGCCGGCCTCGGCGTGGTCATGTTTGCGTACGAGGAGGCCGAGAGGGACCTGGCCGCCGCCGCGGAGCTCTACCGTAGGGCGGGGGACGAGGTCGGCGTGGGCGGTGCTCTGAAGGACATGGCGCGCACCGCCATCGGGCGCAACGACTACGACCGGGCGGAGGCGCTGCTCGCGGAGGCGCGCGGCCCCCTGGAGCGCTCCGGGGACCGCGAAGCGCTCGGAACGCTCTACAACACCCTCGGGATGCTGCGTCTGGAGCGCAACGAGAAGGCCGAGGCCGCCACGTATTTCTGGAGAGCGCTGGAACTCCTGGAAGGCGTCGGCCAGCTCCGGCAGGTCGCCGCCGTACGGACCAACCTGGGCACCGCGCTCGCCGAGATCGGCGACCCGGAGGGCGCGCGCCAGCAGCAGCAGCGCGCTGCGGACGACCTGGAGCGGGCGGGGGACGGCTGGTCACACGCCCGCGTACTCGACTCCCTGGGGGAGACGCTGCGCCGCCTGGGACGCGACGACGAAGCCCGCGCGGTGCTGGAGCGGGCGCTCGCGGTGCGCCGCCGCATCCATGACTGGCTCGGCGCGATCAACTCCTATCACTTCCTGTCGCTGCTGACCATGGAAACGGAGCCGGAGACCGCGGAGCGCTACCTGCGCGAGAGCATCCGTATCGTTCGCACCACGCCCCGCCCGCGCTTCATCGGCTTTATTCTTCAGTCGTGCGGTGACTTCGCCGCCGTGCGCGGCGACGCCGAGCGCGCCATCCGCCTCTGGGCAGCCGCCGCTGCCCGCTTCCGGTCGATGGGCGTCGCCACCGACGGTCCCCTGACCGACCACCAGGCGCGCTACCAGGACGCCGTATACGCTGCCGTCTCTCCGGAGGTGCGCGCCGCCGCCGAAGCCGCGGGCCGCGCGATGGACGACGCCGCGGCGACCTCCGACGACCTGCTGGGGGAGGAATCGCCGCGCGGCGCGTCGCAACGGGAGGCGTGACACCGCTTCCACCCGCCGCTGCCCTCAACCTGTCCCCCGCGCGCTGGGTGTGGCTGCCCTCGCGCCGCACCCTCGCCAACACATTCGTCCTGTTCCGCCGCGAGATTGTGCTCGAAGCGCCCCCCGCCTCCGCGACCGGCTGGGTCCTCGCCGACAGCCGGTACCGCCTGACCGTGAACGGGCGCCGGGTGCAGTGGGGGCCGCCCCCGGCCGACCCGCGCCACCCGGAGGCGGACCCGCTCGACCTCACGCCGTACCTGACCCCGGGCCGCAACGTGCTCGGTATCGAGGTGCTGTACTACGGGCACGGGGAGGGGACGTGGCCGCTCGGCAAGCCCGGCCTGATTCTCCGCCTGGATCTGGTCCACGCGGACGGCCACGCGGAGACGATCGCCACCGGGGACGACGGCGGCTGGCTCTGCTGCGTTGACCGGTCGCACCCGCCCGGCCAGTATCGCCGCTGGTACCTGCGCGCCCTGCAGGAGGTCTGCGACCTGCGCCTGCGCCCGATCGGCTGGGACGCGCCGGGCTACGAGCCCGGCCCCGATTGGGGCGCCCCACAGCTTCTGCCCGGCATCGACGCCGCGCAGCCCCCACTCGCCTCCGGTTATCCCGACTACGCCACCGACATGCGCGCTGCCTCGCCGCAGGGGGCGGACATCCGGCCGCGCTGCATCCCGCTCCTGACCGAGGAGGTGGTCCCCGCAGCTAATCTGGCGGAGGCGGGGCGCATACTCTGGAAGCGCGACCCGAACGACTGGTTCGAGTTCCGGGCGCCGAACTCCCTCGAAGCGGTGCGCGACGACGCCGTAGCGTCCGCCGCCGGCCCCGGCGCCTGGACACTGCCGGCCACGGGGGAGGGGGAGGGCGTCTTCGCAACGTTCGTCTGGGACGAGCAGGCGGTCGGCTGGCCCTGCCTCACCGTGGACGCCGCGGAGGGCACCATCGTGGAACTGATGCCGCAGGAGGCGCACGACCCCGCGAACGGGCCGTGGCTCGACACACACTTCTTCGCCTGGTCGCGGTTCGTGTGCCGGGAGGGCGCCAACCACATCGAGCCGTTCGACTTCGAGTGCCTCCGCTGGCTCCAGGTCCACGTCCGCGCCGCGGCCCGCCCCGTCACGCTGCGGGCCGTCGCGCTGCGCCGCCGCCGCTTCCCCTGGCCCCACGCGCCGGTAAACCGCCTGCCGGGCGAGCCCGCGCTCCAGCGCCTGATGGACGCCAGCGTCAACACGCTGCACAACGCCGCTCAGGAGACCATCGTAGACGGCATGGGGCGCGAGCGGCAGCAGTACAGCGGCGACTGCGGCCACCAGCTGCACCTGCTGCGCGGCGCGTTCGGCGAAACGCGCCTGTCCGCGCGCTTCCTGAGCACCTACTCCCACGGCCTCTCGCGGGACGGCTACTTCCTGGACTGCTGGCCCGCCTTCGACCGTTTGGCCCGGGTGATGGAGCGTCAGGTCGGCGCGACCGGGTGGGGGCCGCTTCTCGACCACGGCGTCGGCTTCGTCTTTGACTGCTGGCACCACTACCGCCAGACCGGCGACCAAAACGCCGTCGCTGAGCCGTACCCGGCTCTCACTCGCTTCGCCGACTACCTGTACCAACTGCGCCGCCCCGGCGAGGGCGGCGGCCTGCTGCCCGTGGAGGAGATCGGCGTCCCCGCCGTCTGGATCGACCACCAGGCGTACCGCCAGCAGCGGCACAAGCAGTGCGCCTTCAACCTCTACGCCGCCGCCATGTACGAGCACGCCCTGGCCCCGCTCGCCCGCGCCTTCGGGGATGCCGCCACGGCACGCCGGGCCGCGGCGCGGGGCAGGGCGCTCCGCGCCGCAACAGTCGCCCGCTTCTGGGACGCTACCTGCGGCCTCTTCGTGGCGAACCTGCCGTGGCTCCAGAGCGGGGAGGAGACGGAGCTACGTCTGTGCGACCGCTCCCTCGCCACCGCCCTCCTCTACAACCAGATGCCCGGCGGGGCCGACCCCGCCCCGCTGGTCGCCGCGCTCGCCGAACGCCCCGCCCACCTCGGCATCTCCTACCCCGCGAACGCCGTCTGGCGGATGTGGGCGCTGGCAGACCGCGGTCGGGCGGACGCCGTACTCCAGGAGCTGCGCGAGGACTGGGCCACCATGCCCTCCGTCCTCCAGAACAACACGCTCGCCGAGTTCCTGCGCCCGCGCCCGGACTCCACTGACGAGTGGAGCCACTGCCCCATCGCCCCGCTGCTCCTCCTGCACCAGGGCATCGCCGGCATCCAGACGGAGGTGAGCAGCGCGGGCGGGCGCCTGCGCGTCGCCCTTCGCCCGCAGCTCTGCGACCTGCCCGCCCTTTCGCTCGTCCACCACACCCCGCGCGGCCCCGTCACCTTCGACGCCGTGCGCCGCGCGGACCGCGCCTCCGGCCACGACGTCACCGTCTCCCTGCCCCCGGACAGTGACGGCCGCCTGTACTTGCCCGGCGCCGCGCCGCGTACCCTCCTCGGCGGGCAAACGCACCGCTTCACCTGCTGAGGTAGGTGGTGAGCCCGCCGAGGAGAAGGCCGGCGAGGATGAGCCAGACCGAGTTAACCTTAAAGCGCACCAGCAGGACCGCGCTCGCGAGCGCCATCACCACGGTGACCAGGTCCACCAGCGCCGCATGGCCGAGCTGAAAGGTGACCGCGGCCATCAGCCCGAGCGCGGCGGCGTTCACCCCATCCAGGAACGCGCCCGCCAGCGGCGAGCGGCGGATGCGGGGCACCAGCTTGCCGCTCAGGGCCACGAACACGAACGACGGCAGGAAGATGCCCAGCGTCGCCACGAGCGCCGCCCACGGCCCGCCCAGCACGTACCCGATGAACGTCGCCGTGGTGAAGACCGGCCCCGGCGTCACCTGGCCCACCGCCGTGGCGTCCAGTAGCTGCGCCTCGTTCAGCCAGCCCCAGTCCGCCACCAGCCCGTCGCGCAGGAACGCCAGCAGGACATACCCGCTGCCGTACAGCACCGAGCCGGTTTTGAGGAAGAACAGAAACAGCGGCAGCAGGCCGAACGCTGCCGCCCCGTCGGCGCCCTCCGCCGCCCGCGTCACGGCAAGCCGCGTCAGCAGCAGCGGCAGCGCGATCAGCGCCGCCGCGACCGCGAGCAGCCCGGCGAGCCCCCCGCGGTCCTGCCGCGCTTCTTCCGCCGCCACTGTCCCGGCAGCAGCGGGCTCCACGGGCGGTTCGCGGCGCAGGGACTGTCCCCAGCGCGCGGCGCCCGCGATCGCCCCCGCGCCAAACAGCAGCGCCACCTCCGGCACCGGCAGGAAAAGCGCCATCCCGAGCGCGGCAACGGCCAGCACGGTCAGCAGGCGGGACTTCAGCGCGGGCTTCACCAGGCCTGCGATGGCCTGCACGATCACGGCCACGATCACCGGCTTCACACCGTAGAGCAGCCCCTCCGCCTGCGGAAGCGTGCCATAGCGCGCATACGCCCAGGCGAACGCCGAAACGATCAGCGTGGCAGGGAGGATGAAGCAGGCGCCCGCGAGCAGCAGACCGCGCCACCCGCCCCGCAGCAGGCCGATGTGGATCGCCATCTCGGTGGAGTTCGGGCCGGGAATCAGGTTCGTCGCGCCCAGCAGGTCCAGAAACTCCGCCTCCGAAAGCCACTGGCGCCGCGTGACGACCTCCTCCTTCATCATCGCGATATGCGCCGCCGGACCGCCGAAGGCGGTAAAGCCCAGCCGCAGGAACAAGCGCGTCAGCTCCGCCAGGTCACCCTTTTGAACGTTCCGTGGCGCTTCCGCCGCCGGGGCGCCGTCACTCACTTCCGCCTCCGTTCCCGCTTCCCGGGGGAACTGCGGCTCGCGTGAGGCGCGCATCCAGTGACCACGGACCTGCGCCGACCCGCAGGAGGAACAGGGAGCCGAGCAGCATGGACCAGTCCGTGCGGGATTCGTGCGCCATCTTCCAGAAACCCTCTCTCAGGAAAATGGGGACCTTTGTCGAGGCGATCGCCACCAGCATGATGAAAACCAGCGCGAGGGACGCGGGCCGTGTAAAAAGCCCCAGCAGGACCAGCGCCCCCGCCCCGATCTCGACCATCCCGACGAACGGAGCAAGGATCTCCGGGGAGGGGAGACCGATCTTCGTAAAGCGGCCGACGCCCAGATCGCCGGAGAACAGAAACTTCTGGATGCCTTCAGAAAGGAACACAAGCCCCACGAGCAGACGGATCAGCAGGGTGGCGGGGGGAGCGTCCGAGGCGAGGACGCGGTGCAGCAGCAGGCCGTTCATGGGGCTTCTCCTCTCGCAGCAGGGGACGCTACCACTATACCCCCGCCTCACGGCCGGGCAGCCGCACAGCCCCGGAAATAACCCAGGGCGACGTGCGCGGGGCGTTTTCGGCCTGCGGGAGCCGGGTACGAAGACAGTGGACATGAGTCCAGTGTTTTTGGGGACGTCGCGCTTCGGGCGCGGATTCCCGGGCGCCCAGGACGGGCGCCAGAAGGGGAGTTTCAAGGATGACCACAATGCCAATGACAAGCCGCGTGGCCGCGGTTTTCAGCAATCATGCGGATGCGGAACGGGCGATTCACGAGCTGCGGAGTCTCGGCGTGACCGACAACCAGCTTTCGGTCGTGGCCCAGCACGGCGGCGACCGCGATGTCAGCGGCGGCGGCTCGGCCGCGGCGGCGGCGCACAATGACGGCACCGGTGAGCGGGTCGGTAAGGGAGCCCTGGCCGGGGCGGGCGTGGGCGCCCTCTTCGGGCTGGCGGCGCTCGCCATTCCTGGCGTCGGTCCGTTCATCACCGCGGGCTGGCTCGCCGAGGCCCTGGGCGTAACGGGCGGCGCGATCGCCTCCGGCGCCATCGTGGGCGGCACCTCCGGCGCACTCGCCGGCGCCTTCGCCAAGGCAGGGTACGACGAGAACGAGGCCCGCTACTACGGATCGGCGGTCGAGCGCGGCGGCGTGTTCGTGGCCGTGGACGCCCGCGGCGGATCCTTTGCCGCCGACCAGATCCAGACGGTCTTCGTCCGCAACGGCGGGCAGATATACAGCGCGGCCTGACGCCGCGCGGCGCGTGGCAGGAGACAGCAGCGCCCGCCTCCCGGGGTTACCCGGGAGGCGGGCGCTGTTTTTGTGCGTGGGGCAGGGAGCCGGGATACGCGAGGCGAACCCAAACCCCATGAGGACCGCAAACGCCCCCGCGCCCTACGGCGCCCTGCCCTCCGCACGGCAGCAGCGCTGGCACGCCCTGGAGTTCTACGGGTTCGTCCACTTCACCACGAACACGTTCACCGATAAGGAGTGGGGGGACGGCGACGAAGACCCCGCGCTCTTCAACCCGACGGACTTCGACGCCGACGCGATGGCGAAGGTCGCCGCCGAGGTCGGCATGCGCGGCCTGATCCTGACCTGCAAGCACCACGACGGCTTCTGCCTCTGGCCCACGAAGACCACGGAGCACAACGTCTCCAAGAGCCCCTTCCGCGGCGGCCGGGGGGATGTCGTCAAAGAGCTTTCCGACGCCTGCCGCCGCCACCGCATCGGCTTCGGCGTCTACCTCTCCCCGTGGGACCGCAACCACCCCGACTACGGCACGCCCGCCTACGTCGCGGTCTACCGGCGCCAGCTTCGCGAACTGCTCACCCAGTACGGCGAAGTCTTCGAGGTGTGGCACGACGGCGCGAACGGCGGGGACGGCTACTACGGCGGTAAGCGCGAAACCCGCCGTATCGACCGGCGCACCTACTACGACTGGCCCGCTACCTGGGAGATGGTCCGCCAGCTTCAACCGAACGCCGTGATCTTCTCCGACGTCGGGCCGGATATCCGCTGGGTGGGCAACGAGCGGGGGACGGCCGGCGACCCCTGCTGGGCCACCTGCGACCCGCCGGGCGAGGACGGCTCCCGCCCCGCCGCCCCCGGCTTCGTCAAAACCGACGTGCTCCAGAGCGGGCAGCGCGGCGCGCCCCGGTGGCTCCCCGCCGAGTGCGACGTCTCCATCCGCCCCGGCTGGTTCTGGCACGAAGCGGAGAACACGCGCGTCCGCACCCCGGAAAACCTCCTGGAGCTGTACTTCGCCTCGGTCGGACGCGGAGCCTCGTTCCTGCTCAACGTCCCGCCCGATCGCCGGGGCCGCTGGCACGAAAACGACATCGCCGCTCTGCGCGGCTTCCGGCGCCTGCGAGACGCCACCTTCGCACGCAACCTCACCCCCGACGCCCGAATCACCGCCAGCCACACCCGCGGCGCGGCAGACCCCCGATTCGCTCCCGCGAACGTCCGGGACGGCAAGCCCGACACCTACTGGTCCACCGACAACCCCGTGACCACGCCCGAACTGACCCTCACCCTCTCAAAGCCCGCCTCCGTCTCCCTCCTCCGCCTGCGCGAATACCTGCCGCTCGGCCAGCGCATCGAGGAGTTCGCCATCGACATCCGGGAGAACAACGGCGCGTGGCGCGAAGTCGCCCGGCATCAAGCCATCGGCCCCTGCCGCCTCGTCCGCCTCCCCCCCGCCCCCACCACCGACGCCGTCCGCCTGCGCATCACCAGCGCCCCCGTCTGCCCCGCCCTGTCCGAAATCGCCCTCTTCGCCTAGCCCCCACCCACCCCCCGGCCCCCTCCTTCGCTTGCGAGGGAGGGGGCCGGGGGGTGGGTGCAGAACCCAAGGGCTAAAGGAGAACGTACAGAGATGACGATCCCTCAGCCTGAACCCACGGACGGCGACACGTCCTGGTTCACCCATGACCGCTTCGGCCTCTTCATCCACTGGGGACTCTACGCCCTGCCCGCGCGCCACGAGTGGGTCAAGAGCCGGGAGCGGATGACCACCGAGCAGTACGCCAGGTACTTCAAGCACTTCGACCCGGACCTCTACGACCCCAAATGCTGGGCCAAAGCCGCCAGCGGGGCGGGCATGAAATACTTCGTCGTGACCACCAAGCACCACGAGGGCTTCTGCCTCTGGGACTCCGACCTGACCGACTACAAGGCGCCCAACACCCCCTACGGACGCGACCTCCTGCGCCCCATGGTAGACGCCTTCCGCGACTACAACATGCGCGTCGGCTTCTACCACTCGCTGCTGGACTGGCACCACCCCGACTACACCGCGGACCGCCACCACCCGCAGCGGGAGGACGCCGACTACCGCGCCGCGGACGCCGGGCGCGACCTGAACCGCTACGCCGAGTACCTGCACGGCCAGACCCGCGAACTGCTCACCCGCTTCGGCAAGATCGACATCCTCTGGTACGACTTCTCGGTGCAGCCCGACGAGGCGAATAGCCTCGCCGGCAAGGGCAAGGACATCTGGCAGAGCGAGCGCCTCATCAAGTCCATCCGCGAGATGCAGCCCAACATCATCCTGAACGACCGCCTTCAGGTCGACCAGGACGTCAAGACGCCCGAGCAGTACCAGCCGCGTCAGTGGGTGCGGGTAAACGGCAAACCCGTCGTCTGGGAGGCGTGCCAGACCTTCTCCGGCTCCTGGGGCTACCACCGGGACGAGGAGTCCTGGAAGTCGGTCGAGATGCTGGTGCAGATGCTCGTAGACACCGTCAGCAAGGGCGGCAACCTGCTGCTGAACGTCGGCCCGACCGGACGCGGCGAGTTCGACGAGCGCGCCCTGGACCGTCTGGCGGGCATCGGCGAGTGGATGAAGCGCCACAACCGCAGCATCTACGGCTGCACCCAGGCCCCCGCCGAGTTCGGCCCCGCCCCGCAGGACTGCCGCTACACCTACCACCCCGAGAGGAAGCGGCTCTACGTCCATGTCTTCGCGTGGCCATTCAAGAACCTGCACCTCGACGGCATGGCGGACCGGGTCGAGTACGCCCAACTCCTGAACGACGCCTCTGAGGTCGGCATGCACACTACCGCCCCCGCGGCCGAGCACGGCGCGCCGCCCGCCGACCACGACAGGACCACTCTCACCCTGTCGCTGCCGATCAAGAAGCCGAACGTCACCGTTCCCGTGATCGAACTCTTCCTGAAGTAGACCGCCCCCGCCGGACGCCGCTCCCCTCCACGGGAGCGGCGTCCGGCATCACGGCCGCGCCCGCGCCAGCAGGGCCCGCGCCGCCTCCTGGTGCGTCCTGCCCGTGCGCCGCATCTCCTTCAGCAGCCCCGCCTTCGCCGCATCGTCCAGCCGGACCCGCACCTGCGCCGTCACCAGCACCGTCGGTGCGTGGCGGTGCTCCCCCCGGCGGCGGCTCCGCGCGCGGGTCGTCTCCGGGCGCAGGTCCGGGAGCCGGTACCGCGCCAGCGCCGCCGTCTCCTCCGGGGTCGGCTGCCGCGCCGCCGGCGAGGTCACCACGACCCGCGAGAACCCGTCCCGGTCGCGCACCACCCGCGCCGTCGAAACCCGCACCACCGGCGCCTCGTTCGCCGCGCGAAAGATCGTGCGAATAGCCCGTCCCAGCCCCAGCCCGGTCGCGTTGCAGTACTCGATCAGGTTCCTCTGCGCTGCCGGGTTCAGCCCGAACGTATACGAGTGGCGAAGCGGCCCGTCCGCCGGATCGTGCCGCGGCGGCTCCGGATACAGGTCCGTGTTGCACTTTCCGCAGACCGTACACTGATACATCTGACGAATCACCCCGCCCCGCTTCAGCCGCCGCGCCTGGTGCCGCGTGCATGGCCCACCGCAGTAGGGGCACGGGCAGTTCCTTGGGTCCGGCCGCTCCAGGGGAGCCAGCCCGGAGGACGTCTGCCCGCAATTCTGGCAAAGGTAGCGATACCCCCGCCCGTCGTTGGTCCTTCCGTGAGGCGACAGTTGCTTGCGCCGGCAGTGGGGGCAGACGCCCAGGTACACCCGCGCCGGCTTCGCCTCCTCGCCCCTCTCCGCCGCCCTCCTTGCGCGCAGACGGTCTTCGTACCGCCGGTTCGTCTCCCGGCCCCGCTCCAAGCAACGCCCGCAGCGCACCCCGGTTCCGTTCGTGCTGCCGTCGCGCGGCTTGCCGCAGACCGAACACAGCCCCGCGGCCTTCTTCGCCGCGCGGCACCGGCGGGCGCTCTCCCGCTTTACCTCCCGCTGCCGCTCCCTCCGCACTCGTTCCCGCTCGCTCTCAGGGGGCATCTCCTCACCGGAATCCATAGCAGAGGCTCCTCCCCCTATATTGTAACAAACGAAAGTTTACGTAAGGTGCACAGAAGCCCACTGGGGACGCTCTTCACGCGTCTCAGGTCTCTTCCGATGTTGCCCCGCCTGCCTCCCACTCCTCCACCGCCTCCAGGAAGTCCACCGGGTCAACGATGCGGGTCTTGGGGCAAACTTTTTGGAAGGTCGGGTTGTTGTTCAGGTCCAGCAGGTCCGCGTCGCGCGTCACGATGAAATCGGCGGCGACCTCGATAGCCAGATTAACGGTCGGGGCGTCCTTGGGGTCGCGGGGATAGACTATACGCTCCGGGGCGTTGGGAACCCGCTCGACCAACGCATCCACACGCGCTAACTGGTCAACGATTATGGTCCCCCGCCTCAACTGCGCATACTTCTCCAGGGAAGCCAGCCGCCGCAGAACGTCTTCGTATTCGGCACGCAGGTAATTATTCATCACCGCGATGACCATCCCGCTTTCCAGCAGTTGCAGCGCCCGCTCCGACGCCCCCCGCGGGGTCAGCGTCGCCTGGAGAATGATGCCGGTGTCAAAGATGACTAACGGCTTACGCGGCGGCGGCGATGGCGGGATCACTGGTCGGATAGGCTCTCGGCACGGCGACGCTCCGCGCGGTACGCCTTGATTTCCGCGTCAATGTCAGCAGCGATTTCGTCCTCGGTCATGCCCGATTCTTCAAAGGCTTGCTGTGCGGCGGCCTGCGATATTCTCAAGCGGCTCTTCCACTCCGGTTCCACCACCGTCGCCGTGAGCGCCGCGAGGGCGAACTGATCCGGGTCCTGCCCCCTGGCCTGCGCCGCCTCCGCGATACGGGCGAACAGGTCCGCAGGGATGGTTAACGTATGCGGTTCCGAGACTGTCGAGGGCGGCATAACGAACTCCCTTCCTCGCCTGATGAGGCTGCCTTAATTATAAC
>CALEKU010000087.1 GCA_937902745.1 uncultured Armatimonadota bacterium | reverse complement strand
ACGGGGCCAAGATGCTCCCCGAGCGCGACGCCTCCGCTCCCTGAAAGGGAAGGTTAAACCGCCAAGACGCCAAGGACGCCAAGGGGGAGAGAGTTTTTATCTCTGCATCCCTTGGCGTTCTTGGCGTCTTGGCGGTTCATCCTCCTCCCGTCGACGGGTCGAAGCGCGCGGTGACGCGCTCCACGGATTCTAAACGGATTCTAACGGGAGCGGTATCAGAACCTCAAGGATGTGATAGGCTTGGGCCGGAGGATGAGCGCACCGCGCATCACGATGACCGGCAGCCACCGCAGGTAATCCGGGCGCCTCGACGAGGCGGGTTCGCCCTGAGAGTACTCACCGTTGATGAGAGGGCCGAAGCAGTTGAGCGTCCATTCCCGCATGTCTTCAAACCCTTCCTCGAGAGGCTTTCCTTCCGGGCTGAAAAGCAGCGACAGTGCGGATAGGAATTTAGGATCTTCCCTCTTGGCCGCCAGGGTTTCAACCCAGGTTTGGTAGGCTTGAATAGCCGCGGCGAGTTTCGGCTCTTGCTCCTCCACCGCTTCCTTCTGAAGACGGTATAGCAGATCGCTGAGTGTATTCCTGACGATGGGCTCGTCGGCGATACCCTCTGCCTGCTGGATCAGGTCAACCAGGATTGCCCCTAAGGACAACTCGCGTTCGCAAGTCTGCCCCTGCCAGTAATCGGCCAGGAAAGCGCACAGGTCGCACAGGCCGGCGTTGATGCGCATCATAAACTCGTCCCGGGTCTCCCCCTGGTCCCGGAAGTGCTCGGCGCAGAATACGAAGACGGTCTTCGCCTCGGAGAAACGCCCGGCGTAAAAGTGGTGAGCACCGACCAGGGCGTCCATATACCGCTCAATCCACTCCTCCCGCACGATCTTAGCCCACCGTGGCAAGGGCTGAGGAAGCGCCGTTTCGGTCTCTACGAGGCCCCATTCGCCCGTCGTTGGGCTTTTTCGCACCTGGTAAAACAACCGAACGATACTGTACTTGTTGTGCGGGTCAAGGGCGTCGAGTCGGTTCTGCGCCATGTGACACTGGCACCAGTTAACGAAAGCGAAGGCCCGATCCTGACTCTCGAGCGATGCATCCCACGTATACAAATAATGCGGATACTCGATAAACCAGTCCTTGAGGCGTTGCGCTCCCTCTCCTGCCCTGCCCAGCAACATGAGTGAACGCGCCTGGCTACTGACCGCGCGTAACAGGTCGAGCGGATTTGCTTTAGAGAAACGCGGGTCGGCAAGGTGCCGTCGCCACCTCTCCGCGCTCTTCTCATAGAGTCCCAGGGCGATGTCGAACTCGGCCTTGCGGTTGTGAAGAATACCGAGCAGATTCTGACCATTCGTTTCCAGCAGTTCCTGCCCTAAAGAGTCTTCCTGCTGTCTCAGTTGCTCGATCTCTTTCAAGCGCTTAATGTGGTTACCGACGGTCTCCACGAGTTCATCAATGGAGCGCGCGCTCTGTGCGGTCGGACGCTCGAAATCGACCGCCGCCATCACGAGTTCGGCGAGGAGGGCCGCCTGCTCGTTGTCGTGCGTACCGGCGGGAACGAAGCCCAGTTCCCTTTTTACCTGGTCGGGCACAGCGCGTTCCGTTACCATCCTGGCCGCGTCCCAGGCCTCATCGTAGCTTACCTCCCACCCTTGCTGGTACAGGATGTGGGACAGCTCCGCCATGTGCGTAGCCCAGAGCGCGACTTGCGGCGCTGGAGTGGTGTCCCCCGGCGGCGGCAATTTTTTGAAGTCGCTACCTGCCCCGGCAATAACTCGGCATATTCGAGTTCTTAATACGTTCGCTCGGGCGTAACGGTTCTGGTCTTCGTCTTGGGAGGCTGCCAGTTCGATACAGCGGGCCGCATCATCGAGCAGGCCCACTCTCAAGTAGTGCCAAGCCGCATCATCTGGCTCCGCAATGCCGGGTTCAAGGTCCGGATCGTAGTACTCGGCCGCCCGCCGGTGGTAGATTGCCTTCAGTGCCTCCCGATCATTCTCCCTGGTTCCGACCGTGCAGTCGTAATAAAAGTAATCGCGGATCGGGTCCAGCGCGAACCGGACCTCCCTATCGTCCGGCAAGAGGATCTCGTTCCCAGCAAACAGTTCTGCCCTGCTGTCACCCCGGCTGCGAAGAGACCGGAAAGCCGCGGCAAATTCCGCTTCTTCCATACCCGTGACGAACCGCAGTGCTATGTCGCCTGACGTATCCACGTCGATAGGGTCACGTCCGCCGGGAAGCCTGAGAGGTGCCACATACGGATACTCCGGGTCCTGAAGAACGGCCACCGCGAGCGCCACTTTGCGGACATCCGGAGGTGTGTTTGCCAGACGCTCGTGGAACAGT
Source organism: uncultured Armatimonadota bacterium (assembly GCA_937902745.1). Taxonomy (GTDB): domain Bacteria; phylum Armatimonadota; class Armatimonadia; order Armatimonadales; family Armatimonadaceae; genus CALEKU01. Next base: position 15,399 of record CALEKU010000087.1, on the reverse strand, counting down.
TTCATACGCAGGGGCACGGGATCTTGCGCCCAGTTTCGGAGCAGTTCCACCCGCTCCGCCGCCGGTGTGTGGAAGACGGACTCTACCAGCAAAACGAGATCGAGTGGATCGGTCCCACTGCGCTGCTCTTTGGTTCGCGGATCTGCGCAAAGTTGATGGATTGTTGCCTCGAGGAGGTCCGGGGCAACTGCCCAGACAGAATTTAGGGCGGCTGCGAGCGGGGCGGCTGAAGGCGGCACGCCGTCTCCCGTCAACAGGTGACGCACGTGCTCCCGGTGGAACAAGGCAAGATCCTCCGTGCCGCGGTCATCCCCCCCGCCCGTTTCGGCGACAGCCCCCGCGGTGAGGTCCAGAAATCGCTCCAACTCCCGGCCGAATGTGTAATCACGACTGGTGAACACGAATCGGAATGCGGAGGCGCTCTGGAACTGATTCAGGAACCGCCGGAGCGGGCTTGCCTGGTCGCCCAGATCAGCCAGCGCACGGTCCGCGTCGTCCAGGTAAACGAAAATAGGAGGCGCGTTGCTCCCCAGTACGGAGGAGGCATCCTCTACCAGGGAGGCATCGGCGTCTTCGAGGTACTTGGGGAGGTTCGTCCACCGGACGAGGTCATCACTCCCCAAGAGGGCAGACAGATTCTCAGCGTTCGGACGCTTATACATGCAGTCCAGCCAGAAATGGACGGAATCGGGCCGCGCCTCCCGTATCTTCTTACGGATCTGCAGTGCGAAACTGGTCTTGCCACGTCCAGACGGTCCGTTAATGACGAAGAGACGCGGCGCGTCCGGGCGCAACAGGCAGCCGGCCCAGTACTCAAAGTCATCCTCCTGGCGGTACACGCCCGCGTACACACGGCGTATTCCGTACTGGATCTTACGCTCAAGGGAGGAGGGGTCAGTTCCACGCCAGCGGGTATACATACGGGGGCCTTCCGGGACATCGGGCTTACGCCTCTGCCCGTCTGCCAGAGCAGTGATTGCGGTATGGAGCTTCGCCGCCTCGTCCCGCACAACGCCTGTCAGTTCCTCCCGTGTCTTCCCCGATTCCCTCTCCACTACCAGCCGCATTTCTCTGCCAGCTTTTTCGAAGACGTGGGACAACTCCGCTATCTTCGCATTTCCCTCGCTAACGGTTTGGAGATGGTCCAGCAGTAGGGAAACCTCCTTACCCAAATTTGTTCGCAATTCCCGCAGTTCTTGGCGCGTAATCCACGCCACGTCGCGCTGAAACGCAATCCATGCCTTGGCGTGCGCCTCGCTCTTGAGAACTTCCTCGAACGCCTTGAAGAAAAAGGGAGGTACCCAGTCGATCAGGTGCAACTTTTCGCCCTTTTGGAAGGCGTCTCCAATCGGCTGTTTGAGTTCGATTTCCGGGTTGTAGCCCACGAAGTACGGGCTCAAGAGGCTCTGTAAGGCAAGTCGCACCTCATAGGGCTTCCCGAGCAGCAGGGCGTCGCGAACCGCTTTCTGGGGCTTATCCCAGGTATCTACCAGCAGTTTGTTGACGTCCTTTTCGATTCGGGTCCAAGTGGCCGAAGCATCATCCGTCCATATCTCAGACCGTCCCCTGAGGCTCTTAATGGCCCGCCGGAGCGCTTCCGCAGTCGCGCGCATGAAGTCATGGTTGCGGTCGGGCGTTATCTTTGCCGTGAACGCATTGGCGCCGCGGTCCAAGATGCTGCCGACGAGTTCGCCAACCAGACCCCCTGCAAAATTCCCCCCAGACAAGGCGTCGCCTGCCTGTGTGGCAGCGACGAGCGCCCACGCTCCGAGACACAAACCTTCCACAATCATTTCGTTGCCCCTTCTCTCCCGGATTCTCGTACTACCCTACGCTCGGTTGCTATCCTTCAGACCGCTATGGCCCAGGTAGGTTGCGCCCGCTCTCACAAGTCACATCTGGTCCCCTTGAGGGCAGCGCTTACAATGGCAGGAGAAAACGCCTCGCACGGGAACTACGCGAAACAGGCATCTCCGGGGGTCTCTGAATCAGAGGAGGCGGCAGCGCGGGTGACCCAGAGGATGCGCAGGTCGGCTTCGTAGCCTTCGGGCCACCGGCCGGGGATGGGGTGCGGCCAGAGCAGCGGGAGGCGGGGGCTGGTGTGGGCGAGGTACAGGGGGGGCAGACTGCCCACGGGGTGGAAGGGGCCGGGCGCCTCGGGCACCTTCGCGAAGCGCTCCTGCCAGGCGGCGAGCGTCGCTGCCTTGGTTTTGGAGGCGACGGGCCGCTTCGGCTCGAAGAGGAAGCAGACGGCGGCGGCGGGGAGGGGCTTGCCCGCCTTGCCGCTCAGGTCGGCGTGAACTGCTCTCCAGTTGTCGAACCACCAGCCGCGGTCGATGAGTTTCATCTCCAGGCAGAGGGTGCCCTCGGGCAGGGCGGTGAGGGAGGGCGTCCCCGCCGCCGCGGGCGGGAGGAGGCACAGGTCCACGCGCTTGTACGCTTCGGGCACGGCGCGCCACTGGTGCAGGGCGCCGGGGAGGTTTTCCTGGCGGTTGACGCGGTAGGCGATCTCAGCGGTGATCCAGTTTTCCGGGGCGACGTGCGCGGCGTGATGGGCGAGGGCAGCACGGACACGCGTGGTTCTCCTTGTCAATCGCCGGGTGGGCAGACCAGGCGGTGGGGGCAGCCGCCGCAGTGGCCGCCGCGCTTCGGGGCGAAGCGGCCCGCGCGGATGTCCTCCACGATCTGGAGGCGCGATTTGCGCCAGTTCTTCTTTTTGGTCGCGCTGACCGTGAGAGGAAGGCTCCGGCCGGCGTGCGGGTAGTGGACGGCGAACGCGGCGTCTACGCCCTCCTGCTCGGCGTAGACAGCATAGGCGGTGGTCCGGTCGTCCTCCGGGGCTTTGTCGGGGACTCGGACGCTGGCGGACTTGTGGCGCAGAAAGAGCCGCTTGCCATCCGGCTGCTCCGCCTCCTCGTCCATGGAGAAGAGGACGGTGCAGCAGGGGGCAGCGGCGCCCTCAGGGATGAGCGAAACCTGCTTCGGCGCCCGGAGAGCGGCGCCCGGGCCGGGCGCCGCGGCTTCTGCGGTGGTGACGCGCTGGAGCAGACTCTCGGCCGCCCGACGATAGAGCGGCGCCTGCCAGTGGCCGTCCGCCGGTCCCTTCTCCTGCCAGAGCGCCTCGAAGGCTTCACGCAGCGCCGCGGCCCGGCCCGGCCCCGGCGGAACCTCCCGGGCGAGGGCGAGCGTGCCGTAGACGACCTCCCGGTAGCGCAGAAAGGCGGTCTCGGGGTCGCGCAGGCCGTACCCGTTCTCAAAGAGGAACCGGCGGGGACACTCCTTATATGCAGCCAGCGCCGCCTCGTGGATCTCGGTCCCGAAGTCGAACGGGATTGTCGCCGGCGCTCCCGCCGCGTCCTCCGGCTCGGGCGAGGCGGAGCCGGAGGGCGGGTCGCTCAGGCGGTGCAGGCGGCCTTCGGCTTCGAGCCGCTCGCAGACGGCGGCGAGCAGGGGCGAGGGGGCGGGCTTCCGGGTGCCCTGCCCGTGCGGGTAGGCCTGGTGGTGGGAGAGGTATAGCCGGTCGCGGGCGCGGGTGAGGGCGACGTAGAAGAGGCACGCCTCCTCGCGGTCGTGCAGCAGCGCCGGTTCGGCGGCGCCGGCCCCGTCGGTCACGATGAGGCCGGGCGGCAGCAGCGGGGGGAGCGCGCCGGCGCCGGCATCGCGCTCGTCCAGCGGAAACTGCCCCTGGACACAGAACGGGACGAAGACCACGGGCCACTCCAGCCCCTTGCTCCGGTGCGCGGTCAGCACGGAAACGGCGTCCCCGCCCGTTTCGATCTCCTGCGCCGCGCCCAGGCCGCCGGACGCACCGAGCGCGGCGCGGACATAGGCCAGGAACGCGCGGGTGTCGGCGTCGGTTTCGGGAGCGTCCGCTGCGGCGACCGCTTCTTCGTCCCGGCTGCGCCGCGCCAGGGCGTCGCGCTGGGCGGCGAAGGCGGATGCCAGGTCGAGCGTCTGGCCGACGGTGGCGAGGACGGAACGCGCCTCGTGGGAGGCGTGCTGGACCTCGGCGGGCAGCAGGCGGCGCAGCCAGCGGGCGTGCTCAAACAGGTAGACGCACAGGTTGTGGTGCGGGCGGGCCGAGGGCGAAAGCGCCTCGGCCAGACGCGCGAGGGCGCGGCACGCCGCGCGCCCGGCGTCGGACAGGTTCTCGACCTGCCCGCCTGCGCCCGCGGCCAGCAGGCGCCGCGCTCCCCGGTGCGACCGGGCCGCCGCCAGGAGCCGGCGCCGGTCCTCCTCGGTCAGGGTCTGGTCCGGCGCGAGGCCGAGCGCGCCGGGGGCCAGCAGGGTCAGCCCGACGATGCCCGCGGGGTCGTCCGCGGCCAGGAGCAGCGCGCTGTAGAGCAGGCGGAACACCGGCCGGTCCTCCAGCGGCCCGGCCCAGCGGTGCGGCACCCCCGCCGCCCCGAGCGCCTGCGCCGCCCGCGCCGCCTGGCCGTTGGTGCGGACCAGCACGGCGATGCCCGAGAGCGGGACGCCCTCCTGTTCGTGCAGGCGCCGAATCTCGGCGGCCAGCCAGCGCGCTTCGTCGTCCCGATGGCCGAAGCCGGCGGCGGTGACGCACGGCGCGGCGGGGCCGGCCTCGCGGCTCCGGTGCGCTTCGAGGCGCGGCGGCAGCAGGGCGGGGTCCTCCGCGAGCGCGGGGATGGGAACGGCGGAGCCGGCGGCCACGATCTCCGGCAGCGAGCGGTAGTTGGTGGTGAGCGGGATGACCCGCGCGCCGGGGTAGTAGTCGTCGGCGCGGAAGCGGGACAGGTTCACGGGGGACGCGCCCCGGAAGCCGTAGATGCTCTGGCGCGGGTCGCCCACGACCCAGACCACGCCCCGGCCGCCGTCCAGTTCCCGCACCAGGCGGCCGGAGACGTAGTTGATGTCCTGGAACTCGTCCACCAGAATGTGGGCGTAGCGCTCCCGCACCTCCCGGGCCACATCGGGCTGTTCCGTGAGCAGGCGCAGCGCCTCGCACTGGAGGTCGCCGTAGTCCAGCAGGCCGTGGCGGCGCAGCGTCGCCTGGTACTCCCGGTAGAACGGAATGCCGTCCTCGATCCAGGCCGGCGCCGGCGTCTGCGCGGCGTCCGGGTTCTCCTCGCGCCACGCGCGGGCCAGCGCCTCCCAGCGCTCCGGGCCGGCGGCCTCCTCCTTGGAGCGCCCCACGGCGTCCAGCAGCCCCTTCAGGCTCTCCATTGCCTTCGGCAGGTCGGAGAAGATGCCCAGCGCCATGCGCGCGGCGCGGCGGCGCAGCAGCAGCAGGGCGTCCATCGGGGTGATGAGGCGCACGGGCGTCTTCAACCCGATGCGCTCCCCGTACTGCTGGAGAAGCTGGAGGCCGAACGCATGGAAGGTGGAGACCTCCACCGACGCCGCCTGCTCCGGGCCTACGAGCGCCGCCAGGCGGGCGCGCATCTCGCCCGCGGCCTTGTTGGCGAACGTCAGCGCGAGGATGCGCCGGGGCGACACGCCTTGGTCGTTGACCAGGCGGGCGAAGCGCGACACCAGCACCCGCGTCTTCCCCGCCCCCGGCCCGGCGATCACCAGGGCGGGGGTCGCGCAATCCACCGCCTCCTGCTGGTCCGGGTCCAGCGGCGCGGGCGCATCCGCCGCCGCGGCGTCTGCCGGTCCCGCCGCCGCTCCGGTCGCCGCGGCGGCGGGCTGGAGGATGCCGGTCAGGCCCAGGCGCACCAGCGCCGGGGGGACACCCAGATCGGCGGCGAGGCGCGCCACGGGCCGGTCGGGGTCGGCGTCCAGCGCCGCGCGCAGGTAGCCCTCGGGCACCAGCAGCTCCAGCGCGAAGGCGTTCGCCTGCGACTCATAGAGATCGCGCTCGTTGTAGCCGCGCAGGGCGGTCAGGGCGGCGTCGGAGAGGTCCAGGCCGGTGACCTGCTGCTGGCGCTCCGTGGACAGGTCGCCGGGGGTGACGCACTCGGAGATCTCGCGGGCGGTATCGCGGACCACGTGCAGGGGATGATCCAGGGCGAAGTGCCCGATCTCGTGGGCGATCACGAAGTGGGCGCGGTCCGGCGGCAGCCCCGGGCGCAGCAGCACCAGGCGGTCCTGCCGGTTCAGCTCGCCCTCGATGTTGGTGCCCTCCAGCGTGTCATCGTCGATGACCGTCAGGCCCCACACCCGCTCCGCCATCTCCTCCAGGAGCGTGCGGAGCGTCTGCCGGCGGGGGCCGACCTGCCCCGCCGTCACGCCCCGCCCGCCTGCGGAGGCGAACACCTCCCACGCCCGGGCGGCATGCGCCCGGATCAACGTCGCCTGGTCCACGGCCGCGCCCCCTTCTTCCTTCTCAGGCTTCCCGGTCGCTGTCGCCGCCGCGCCAGAACGCATCCTGCTCGCGCGTCAGGCGGCCCGCCCGGCGCTCGGCCTCCAGCGCGGCGTCGAACTCCAGCGCCTCGCGCCGCCGCGCCGCCACCGCTTCCACCTCCGGGTCGCCCTCGGCGCTGTAGGCCGCGGCTGTGGCCGAGCCTCCCGTCGCCGCGGCCGCCGCAGCGGTCGCCGCCAGGATCGCCTCGGCCCGGTCCCGCGCCACGGAAAGGGCTTCGGCCAGGGCGTCCGTCAGCCGCTCCGGCCACGCGGCGAACTGCCCGCGCTCCACCTTCAGTGCCAGCGGCACCGGCAGGCGCAGGCCGCGCGCCAGCGCCGCCAGCGACAGCCCGCGCGCCGCCCGCTCTCCGGCCAGCGTCCGCACCGCCGCCTCTTCGGCCTCTTTTTCCACCGCCGGGTCGATGCCGAGTCGGCCCAGCGCCCGCTCCCAGGCGGCCACAGCATAGGCCGGCGCGGGCGCCTCCGCCACCCGATCCGCTCCTGTAGCGCCTTCGCGGCGCTCAGCGCCGGCCAGGCGCAGGTAATCCAGCACGAACTCGGTCAGGCGCGCGGCGTACTGCCGGGGGTAGCGGGCCAGGAACGCTTCCAGCGTCGGGGCGTTTCCGGCCTCGTGTTCGGCGATGAACTCCAGCCGCGCCCTTTCCAGCGCTTCTTCCGTCGCTTCTTGGCGTTTCCGCAGGTTGTCGTAGGGGTTGCCCATGGCTTTTTCTTCTTCTTCTCTTACGCATCGGGACGCCCGGCCCACAGGTGCGCTTCGACGTAGGCCCGCAGTGTCTCCCTGGCCCGCTCGATCCAGGTGTAGACGGTGCGCTCGGACACGCCGAAGTGCGCTGCGATCTCGGCGCGCCCCGTGCCATCTATATCCATCGCCAGCGCCCCGGCATGCCGGGGGTCGGGCAGCCGCGCCAGCAGCGCCTCCGCGCTCAGGCGCCCCAGGCTCGCTTCCAGTTCCTTCCGCGCCGCCTCGCTGACCGCGCGTTGCAGGGGCGTGCTCCCCTCCCCCGCTTCTTCTCCCGCGCCGCCGCCCTCTTTCGGCTCGCTCTCCAGACTGGTGTCGGCGGTCTCGTGCGCGGCCCCGGCGCCGCGCCGGACGACGGCGAAGGCGTCGAGCATCAGGCTCTTGAGCGCCTGGTCGAAGCGGCGCTCGAAGTGGCGCAAGCCCGAAAGGTCGCGCAGGTCGGCGAGCTTGCGGTACAGGAGCACCAGCGCTTCGGCGATGGCGTCCTCGGCAAGGTCCGGGCGGCGGTCAAAGTAGCGCGCGGCGCGGCGCTCGATGCGGGGGAGGAGTCGGCGGGTCAGGCGGGCAAAGTGCGCGTGCGCGCCCTTTTCGTCGCCCCGTCGCAGGCAAGCGCGCAGGGCGAGGACGGCGTTTTCGTCGTCCCCGCCCGCGCCTGCCGCCGCCCCGGCTTGGGGCGGGCGGCGGTTGTGAACTCCGCTTTCGTCTTCCATCGTGCGTTCCGGGGCGCTCGCTCCCGCACGCATGCTCGCGGGCCGCCCCACTCCTTCAGTCGCCGCCGCCCGCGCCGTTTCGGAAGCGCCGCAGCCAGATAGAGGAAAAAAAATAGGAAAAAAAAGCGGCGGGCGTGCTGGTGGCCGCGCCCGCCGTCCTTGCTTCGGCTGCGCTGCTTCTACTGCAGCCGATAAATGAATGGCTCGGAGCGGGACAGGTGCGCTCGCCGAACGCGTTGCCCCCTGCCTTCCGTAATCGTGCCATAACTCGCCCGCAGATTGTCTACCAATAAGAGGTGCGGGGACACGATCGCGATATCACTGAGGGAAAGGCCCTCGCGTTCGTCCTCTGGAATACTCTCCAGCAAGGCCAGGATACGCCGCGTGACGGCGATGCCCCCTTCGGTCTGCGTCGCCGGTGCCGCCAGCACCAGACGCCACGTCTCCTCTTCCGGAAGGAATATCCAGAACGCGTCGGTAATCTCCAGGCCCTCTTTATCCGCTGCCTCCAGCAGTTTCCATCCCGCCTCCCGGGGAAACTCTACCAGTGTGCTCGTAGCCATTGCATCACTCCGTGTGTCGGTTCATCGAGGGCGTTCAACAGATCTTGCGCGTCAGCCCGTGACAGCGACGTTTCGTAGCGGAGGGCAACGCCCCAACTATCCAGCCGGTTCCAGTAGATGTCGAGATCACGATCCGCCCTCCTGTCCGCCGCGAGCACGGTATCCAGGTCCGCTGCCTTTAGCAGGTCTTTGAAGCTGTGGGAGTACATCAACCGTATTTCCGCCGGTTCGGGCGGAAACTCGTACTTACGGGTCTTCTTCGCGATGCACGCCTTGAGAGCGCACTCCACGGCGTACCCGGCCAGATAGTTCGCGCCATTCGGGTAACCCTTTTTTAGCAATTCTCTGGCTTCCCTCAACCGTAAATCGGCCAGTTTCTTGAAGCGCGCTCTTGTCAGCGGCATGTTTCACGTGCCCCTGTCGTTCACTCGGCGTCTCCGGACGCCGGGCTCGATCTATCCTTACCGTTTTTCGACCGTCCGAGTACCTTGTCCGACTCGGGCAGTCTGCTCCAGAAGGTCGCGCTGTTCCCAACCACCGACGTCGGTGGACTGCCGCGTATTTTCCTGATATGCGCTATTTTCCTGCGTAGGAAAATGGACTATTTCAGGAAAGTAAAGGGCGGCTTCCCGCGCACTTTTCCGGGCTTCGCCGGGGCGGCCGGTTCGTCCGTAGAAGGCGTTGTGCGTTCTCTCCATCGCCTTTATTTACAGCAAAGCGCGTTGACCTCTGCGTTGACCTCTGCGTCTACCTCTTGCTTCTCACGGCGATGCCGGTAACGATGTCGCCACGGCTCGCTGAACTGCTACTTCGTTGATGACATCTGCCAGATACAGTGCGATTTTAGCGCGGTCGCGCGTTTCATCCTGAGAGTACTCTTTCTTCTTAGTACTGATATGCTTCAATTCGCATTGGAGGTCTTCGACCGCGTCAATCGCTTCTAAGACCTCGCGCTTATAGAACGTCAGGGATTTTGAATGGCTAAGCCCATTGAATACCCAAGTCAATGAATGATCGATACGGGTTTTCAAAGAATCTCTTACGAACTTCTTGGTTTTTAATCGCGGGATGTAGTGCAGCGTGTGATCCTTTATTGAACAACCTTGCTCACATTCAGTCAGGAATTCGTATTCGTCGGCTGCGCCACATAACGCCTCCCAATATTCTTTTACTGATATGTGTTTATTCTCCCTATAGCGGATAGGCACGCCTAATGATTCGCACGCCTCCCTTAATACTAATTCAAACTTCGTACGCAGGTGAATTGCCGCAGACCTGAACTCTCCGAGTTCCAGGAAATGCAGAGCGCGATACAGATGATCTTCATCGTGCAATAGCACTGTCTTCTCTTCGCCACCTACGCCCGTGACGAACATTTCAATGTACTGCCATGTTCCATCATTGAGCCGTTGCTTGGCGATGTCATACCAGTTGCGGTCAAAAGTGAGCAGGATAATCTGCCATTCTGGCGACGAAAACTCTTTTGCAAGAATTTTCAGCACGGGCAACCGGTGAGCCATATCAAGGCCAGTTAGCACGTCATCTAATACGAGCAGTCGTGGAGCATTACTAGTTGCCCGCAGGGAAAAGGGCACTTCGATTTGGAGTGCGGCGAAAAATATCGCAAGCGCAAGCGCTGTAAGGCGCGCTTCATTGAGAACAACCCCAGGCTGATTCAGTTGTGTCGATCGAAAGACAGGAAGAAGGTGAATAAAGCCCTTTGCAGGCCATTCCTTACTCCCCTCTTCGTTCGGGTCTGGGGGAACGAGAGGGGGAATGGGTTCTGCAGCTACCAGATCCAGCTTAAGCGATGGGTCCAACCCATCTTGACGTTTGTCATCGCCCTTGAGGTAATCATTTGCCCGCTTACAGATTTCAGACAGGCGTATGCCGAAGTTGGTATTGAACGCGTCGATTCGTTCCTGCTCCGCGCTCCGCTGCGACTCCAAGAACCGGTTATACCGTGCGCGCAGTTCGTTATTAAAAAGTATAAGCCTGCTCTGAGCGGCTTCAGGATCAACGGCATTATCAGGTTGCCGTAATGGTTTGCGGCGCGGACGGAGACGTGACGGGAGTACCATCTGTCGGTCCACGGCCCTACAGCGGGAAAATGCTGATCGGCGATAGGGGGTAGATTTAGTATGACCAAAGCTATTAGTCGGGGGAAACGCCAACTGATCCGCTATCACCCTCTGGCCTTCTAAATCCATATCAAAGTCGCCCGGATATTTCACTCCTCCTTCCTCATCGTCTTCATCGTCTTCATCCGGCCACACTTGCGGGTCAAAGCCGATGATAGCTCGCGTCGTCGGGTCCATGATTACCGGGTCGAGACTTGCCCATTGCCGCCACTGCTCCCCCGCGGTGCGAATTGCCTTCCATTCTGCTCCGAACTGCATACCTGGCTTAGTAGGGTACTCCACATCCCGCAGCAACTCTTCCACCAGGAATTGAAAAAGGTTAATTGAATTTTGGTGGTAGTCGAGGAAATGGGTACGAAGGATCGTCCGGCATTCCAGGAACCCGGAAGTCCGTCGAATAGTTGTCGCGAACGGATCGTCGGGGCGTTTCTCGTTGATATTCCACTCCAATATGGATGAGGAAGTTTCACCTTTCACGCCAAATTGGAGTCTTACACGCCCCATGGGCGGATTTGCGTCCTCGAATCGGTATTTGAGATTTCGTGGGTGATCGCTATAGTCGTTAAACGGCCAATCATCTTGGTTGGGATCGAAAAGATGATAGAGGGCGCTGAAGAGCGTAGACTTCCCGGTACCGTTCTCTCCGTAGAGCAATAGGTTATTCCCACCGATTTCAAGCGGGGCAACCTTCTCTTTCGGGAAGCCTTTGAAATCACAGATTTCTATGCTCTGAATCTTGGCTATCTGCTGCGCACCAGATTCTCCGTTCCGGCGCTCCTTGCGTTCCTGCTGCTTTGCCCGCCGCTCACGGGCTTTCTGCTCCATCGCATCGCGCTGTACATCGATCATCGTGCATCCCCTCCCTCGATAGTCCGAACGACCTCTAGCGAGCCGAGGTGGAAGAGCGCGCCGCGCAAGGGATGGTCTGTGTCGTACAGCGTCTCGAAAAGGGCGCGCAGACGCGGCAGGCGCTCTTGCTCCGGGATTGTGTCCAGGTCCGGGAGGTCGGTCTTCGAGACCAGATCGAACAGTTTCAACCTGGCGGCGTGCAGGTCTTCAGGGAAGTAGAGTTCGTAGACTAATCCGTTGATGATCTGCTCGAAGTAGTCGCGCAGGAGGGTGTCGCGGGGTACGGTCGTAGACATCTTCTGAAGATGCCTGCTTACGCAGGTAACGTACTCTGTAAAGCAAGACACCGCTCGTTTCTGCGCTTTGTCTGCCTTCGCTATCGGGATTTGCTCTACATATTGTTTGAAGAAGCGGAGATAGCCGCCGCGTACCTGTGAGCTAATTTCAATGTAATACGCCTGCAATACGGAACTGTTCAGGAGGCCGAGCAAGTACATGTCACGACCAGGTATGAAGTAGGCTGTGTTTCCGTAGTACATCCCCGAATCATCGTAAGCAAACCGCATTTCCGGCGATATATCCGGTGTTACTATCTTAGGTCCCTCAAATAGTTTGTAATACGCGACTTCATCTTGTATCTCATACCATTCATAGGAACCTGGCTTACGCCCTCGCCAGCTACCGTTTGTTGCATCATCCCAATCGCGTGGTTTGGGGGTCAATTCTGGCTTCCACTCGGATAGATGCTTCTTGATGATCGGGTAGGCGTCAATGTCAATCCCGCGCCGCGTAAAGATCAGCCAATCGTCACGCCGGTTAACGAACCAGCGGCGAATATCTTTGCCGACAGCGAGCGGCTTGATGATCTCTGCATTTTTCTCATTTGGAGGAGCGATCAGGTCATCTTTAATCGAACCAGGTATGACGAACGCCTTGTTCAAGCCCGTCAGGACTCCCCGCCGAATCTCTTGGGTCAGGTAGTCACCTAATCGTGGGCCACGTGCTTCTATCCTCTGACGAATCGCCGTTGCCGCGTCGTCTGCGACCGACCACTGCGCCCCGTTAATCGCCTTCTCCGGCAGGCGGCGGCCCTTTTCCACGACCAGACGGCGAACGTCGGGATAAGGCGGGCCAAGCGACGCCACGGGAACGAAGATCGGCGTGGTAGTCGGCTTCTGCTTGCGCGCGAGGAACACCAGCGGGTAGGCAATGGCGTTCTCGAACACTGCGGCGTCTCCGAAGTCGATGATCGTCTCGATCTGGCATTGCTCGGCGATGAACCGGCGCAGGTTCTCCCCGTAGCCCGTGCGGAACCACTTGTTCGAGGAGATGAACGCCAGAGTCCCGCCCGGCTTCAGGAGTTTCACCGCCAGGGCGTAGAAGTAGGTATAAAGGTCCGCCGTGCCGTTGAAGACCGAAGGGTAAGCTTGCTTGAGAACGGGCTTGTCCTTGCTGATGCGCTCCTGCCGCACGTAGGGCGGGTTGGCGACCACGATGTCGAAGCCGTCGCGCATCAGGAACATTCGCTTGGGATCGAAGAAGCCAGCAGAAGCCTGGTGATCGTAGGGATTCCACGCCGATAGCCGGTCTGCGGCCTCCTTCCGCATCCCGTCCGCCTGGAGGGAGGCGCTTAGCTTCTTCCGCAGCGCCTCGTCTTCGGCGCGCCGCTTTGCCTTTGCCTCCATGGAGCGCGCGATGAAGTGAGCCTCGCGCGTATCCTCCAGTTCCCTTCGGAGTCGGCTGGTCTCCTCCGATTCCAGGGGGTCCTGGTCGGTGGTCAGGGGCAGCAGAGCGTTCGCGGCCACGAACTTCGTTTCCAGGTTCGGCAGCGGGAGGATGCCCAGGTTCGGAAGTGCTTCGTCAGCCCGCTGATCGATGACCAGCGAGATGAAACAGCGTAGTTTCGTAATCTGCACCGCGATCGGCTGGATATCCACCCCATAGATGCTGTTCTCGATCAGGAACAGCTTGCGGGCATAGTCGCGCTCGTTATTGTCCGCGAACGTCGCGTCAATGGCTTCAAGGGCGGCGTCACGCGATTTACGGTCGGGAATCTTCTCGGCGGCCTGCGTCTGCTGCGCTTTCCAGAGGGAGTTGTCCGGGTCCAACTTTTGCAGCAGATGGACCAGCTTCTGCAGCGCCCCCATGGGGAACGCCCCCGAACCGCAGGCCGGGTCCAGAATCTTCACCCGGTTGATGGCGCCCACCAGCGCCCGGGTCTGCTCCGGGTCCAGGTAGTCCGCCGCCTGCCGGTCGGCGTCCGCGTAGCCGGTCAGGCGGCGCAGCGCCTCCTCCCCCACCCCGGGAACCTGGCCGCCCAGGTAGGCCACCAGCGCCTCGTCCACCATGTAATCCACGATCTCGCGCGGTGTGTAGAATGAGCCGGTCTGCTTGCGGGCGGTGGTCGCCGTCTCCGGATTGTAGGAGGCCAGCAGGTTCTCGAAGACCCGGCCCAGGAGTTCGGGGTCCAGGGCGATCTCCTGCTCGACCGGCGTATTCTCCTCCACCGTGAACTTGTAGCGCGACAGCAGGGGAATCAGGCCGCGTACCGTGTAGCGCCGGTCCTTCGTGTCATAGACCGGGTTCAGGTTCACCGCGCGCTCTTCGCCGAAGAACAGCTCGTTCGGCACTATCACGCTTGGCGCGTGGCCCTTGTCCTCCGTAAAGCCGTCCACCAGTGCCGTAATCTCCCCCTTCGCGCGGTCGCGCCCGTCCAGGCACTCGAACAGGCCGCCGTTCAGGAACGGGACGCGCTCGACCAGGGCTTTGAACTTCTCCGGATCGGTCAGCAGCGCCTCGTAGCGCCACAGGTCGGTCTTGCCCCGGTCGGGGTTCTTGCCCTGGAATGGCTTTCTCACGAAACGACGGGGGCGCTGCGTGTCGTCCATCTCCGCGTTCAGCGTGGCGAAGAACAGGTTCTGAAGGATCGCCTTGTAGTAGGTGCTGGCCTCCGGGTCGGCAAACTTCACCACCAGGCCGCGCAGCGTCTCCTCGCGAAACAGCGCCTCCGGCACCAGCCCCTTTTCCTTCAGGAACCAGACGAAGATCAGCCGCGTGATGAGCCGGATCACCGCCTGTGAGCGCACCGCCTCGGACGCATCCGGACCGAACCGTACCCGCTCGCGCGCCCAGAAGTACCAGTTGGCAAGCTCACGGTAGAACTTCCGGTTCAGCTCACTGGTGTCGAGCGTCTTGCGCCACGCCTCGTGCAGCCCATCGAAGTTGGCGAACGAGTGCGCGCGCCGCAGTTCGTCGAACGACAGGTCGTGCAGGATCTCCAGGTGCGCCCGGTTCGGCTGCGGCGACCGCGAGGATTCCCCCGCAGCGCCGCCGCTGCCGTCCGCTGCCAGGGCGATGTCCTTGACCAGGGTCACCCGCCCCAGCACGTCCCGGTCCTCCTGGCCGGCGCGGCGGCTCAGGCGCCGGTCCTGCACCGCCAGTGTCAGCGTTTCCCGCTCCGGGTGGCGCACCAGCAGCAGCGCCGGCATGACGAAGAGCCGGTTCACCTCGCGCGTGAGCGTCGCCAGGTCGGTGCGGGTGAGCGCTTCCACGCCGGTCAGTTCCACGGCGAGGAAGACGTAGGAGTGGATGGCGGACGGCAGGATGCCGCCCTCCGAAGAGAAGAAGTCACCCTGCCCGGTCAGCGCCGCGCGCACAGCGTCGTCATCGTACTGGAACAGGCCCGCGACCCGCCCCACGCGGCCGAAGACACGCGCCTTCAGGTCCGCGGAGGCGCTTTCGCCGCGCACCGGCGCGCCCGGCACCGCCGCCGCGACGATCTCCTCGAAGTCGCCCCAGCCGTCGGCGTCCAGCGCCTCCAGGGTCCGCTCGGAGGTGTAGCCAAGCGCCTTCCAGAACGCGACCGCGTCTTCGCGCAGCCCGGGGTAGCCCGCCGCGCCCTTCAGCAGCGGCGTCAGACGCCCCGCGATCTCCCGCTTGTTCTCCTCTTCCGTCCGCAGCAGCAAAGCCTTCCGTTCCTTTCTCGTCTATTCCGATCCATCCCCTGGGCGGATTCGCCGTGGACTGAAGTCCCGGCTTCCGTGATTCAAGCCCGCCTCCGCGGGCTCCGG
>CALEKU010000086.1 GCA_937902745.1 uncultured Armatimonadota bacterium | reverse complement strand
GCGGGCGGCGGGGGCGGCGGGAGGGGGACGGGCGCGAGCAGGTGGCGGGCGTCCTCAAGCGGCTCCGGGCCCAGTGCCGCGGCCACGCGGGCATCCACCCGCAGGGCGTCTCCCCACTCCTCGCTGCTCAGGTAGTCTCCGCCGAAGCGGTGGAAGGTCGGCTTTTCGGCGCTGCCGCTCACGGGGTCATTGTACCCTTCCGCCCGCTCACACCCGTGTGACGGTCCAGGACACAGGATGGCCGTTCCGGTAGGGCATGACGCCGTGGAAGGGGCGCGGATCGGCGTCGAAGACAAGCGGCAGGAAGTGCCGGTCGCCCGGCCACAGGTCCAGGTCGCAGGCGACCAGGCGCGGCAGCGGCTCCCAGGAGAGCGTTCCTTCGTGGTTCCCAGCCAGCGGCTCGCCCACGAACGCCGTCACCACAAACACGAAGCCAAACCAGTCCTCGCCGTTCCGGCCGAAGCCAGGCCAGGAGATCGTGCCGCGCAGGGTCATCGCGGTCGCCTCGATCCCCGCCTCCTCGCGCAACTCACGGCGCATCCCCGCGGCCACGTCCTCGCCCGGCTCCAACTTGCCCCCCAGGCCGTTGTACTTGCCATAGGCGGGGTCATCCGGACGGGCGTTCCGGTGGATGAGTAGCACGCGCTCCCGGTCGGGCGAGAGCACGTAGCCGAGCGTGGCGAGGATGGGCGTGTAGGCGGCAGGGGGCATAACGCCGCAATTATATCGCGCTGCGCCCCCGCACCCGTAACCGCCAGGGCGTGCCGAACGTCTTTGTTTCCAGGAGAACCTGTGCCATGAAGAACGCCGCATCTTCCCCCGGAGCCGTCGCCGTGGCGAGGCCGCGCCGCGCCCGCTGGAGCAACCCTCTGCTCGTCCTGGGCGACGCCGCCCTCGTCCTGCTGCTCGCCGGGGGCGGGTGGCTGTGGCACGCCAACCGCGTTCCGAAGGTGCACATCCCCGCCTTCGACGAACCCACGCCGAATGGGTACGCCGACCTCGTGAAGGCGTGGGAGCGCATGGTGCGGCGCGGGCACGTGGAAGCCGCGATCGGGAGCGGCGAGAGGCAGACCGACCAGTTCGGGCATGTGCTGACGCCCGCGGAGCGGGCGGCGCTGGTGGCCGAGAATGCGCCCGCGCTGGCGGCGGCGCGGGAAGCCCTGAAACTCCCCATCCAGGTGCCGCCCGCCCGGAGCATAGACCTGACCTACCCCGAGTTCGCCAGGTTCCGCACGCTGAGCCGCCTGATGTGCCTGGAAGGGCGCGTTCTGGAGGAGCGCGGCGAGAAGGGAGCCGCCGCGGCCGCCTACCTCGACGCCATGCAGATGGGCAACGCCCTGATGGGGAGGTCCTTCCTGCTCTCCCGCCTTGTGGGTATCGCCTGTGAGGCCATCGGCAGGAATTCGCTGCTGCCCCTGGCGGACCGCCTCACGGCGGACGA
This sequence comes from uncultured Armatimonadota bacterium, assembly GCA_937902745.1. Lineage (GTDB taxonomy): Bacteria > Armatimonadota > Armatimonadia > Armatimonadales > Armatimonadaceae > CALEKU01. Next base: position 7,369 of record CALEKU010000086.1, on the reverse strand, counting down.
GGCCCGGGAGACCGCCCGCCGCCTGGAGGGCCAGATGGCGGCCCGCGCGCCCTTCGCGGAGACGTTCGAGGCGGAGAAGTGGTACATGCAGCAGGCGCTCCTCCAGGAGTTCCGGAAGAGCAGCCTGTACGCCTTCGCCCTCAGTATGCACCGGGATCGGGCGGAAGCGGGGGCGATTCTCGAAGCGAACGGGGAAGGGCGCGCCCCGGCGCTGTGTCTTGCCGCCCGGGCCGCAGCACTGATGGGAACGTTCACGCTCACGAAGGCGGGCGTGATGAAGGCCAACGCCGACTACATGGACCGCATGATTGCGCAGGCGGGGAAGCCCTATCCGGAGGCCATCAGGCCCGTGCGGGAGGAGCCGACCGACGCCATCAACCGTGTGTTCCTGCCAGGGGTCACGCAGACGGTGTACAAGGAGGTGGACGCGCGGGCGCAGAACGCCCTGCTGCTCGCAAAGCTCGCCCTGCACGCCTGGCAGGCGGAGCACCGCGGGAACCTGCCTGAAACGCTGGGCGAACTGGTGACTGCGGGCTACTTAAAGGCGGTGCCGACCGACCCGTTTGCCGCCGACCACGGCGCTCCCCTGCGCTACCGCCGCGGCGACGCCGCCGGCCGGTACACGCTCTACAGCGTCGGGCCGGACGGCAAGGACGACTTCGTGCTGGGCGCCAGCTACTTCTGAGCGACCGGCGGGGGCGGTACGACTACCGCTGGGCGCCACTCCCCGCCTCGCTGAAGAGGGTGACCAGAGTGACTTTGTAGGTGTACTTCGGGCCGGGCGGGGTAAGGCCGGTCGGGACCACGAACGGCACCTGCGACCCGCCGGGCCAGTCCACCGCACCGCGCAGCACGCGCTCGGACTCGGTGACGCGCCGCTTCCCGTCGGGCCCGAGGATTATCACCTGTACGCCGAGGCGCCCCTTTACCGGAGCGCCCGGCTTGACAACGGCAGTGACGCCCAGCAGACCACGCTCCCGGCCCCAGGCCACGTCCCGCAGGGTCACCCGCTGGAGATCCGCCTCGGACAGGGCGTCGGCGTACGGATTGTCCTCGAAACTGCGGACCCAGTTCCCCTCCCGGCGTATCTCTACGATGCCGGTGAACCGGTTGCGGCGCACCTCATAGCGGTCCCCAACGGCATACGGCTCCCACTGGTTGGCAAACAGGTAGCCGACGTAGCCGAGGATACCCACCGCTAGCACCAGCAGCACAATCCCGAACGTGCGGACGCTCACAGACTCTCCTTCCTCGTCGGCCGACCCCGCCATGTGCTGCGCCACGGGGAAGGAGCGTCGCGCAGGTGCAGGGAGCTCTGGAAGATGCAAACCGTGCCTGCCAGGATCAGCAGAATATCCCAGTCCCCGAGGGAATGCCGCCAGCGGACGCCGCTCAGAGTCAGAATAAACCCGACGCTCAGGAGAAGGCGGTGGCGCGTGTTCGGGCTCGGCGCCTTCCCCCGGCGCCGCAGCAGGACGAGGTCGTAGCCTATCAGGGCGGCCAGAACGCCATGCAGGAGGAGCGCCAGGCCGTTAATCAGCGTGCTCATGGGGTGGCGGCCCGCCCTTCGGCGATAAAGGGCAGGGCGGCGACCTGAGCAGGCTTGCCCCCGACGGTGACGGCGGTGTTGGGCGCGGCGTGGGTGTTGCGCACGTAACCGAGGCCGATGGGCAGCGCCAGCGACGGGGAGAGCGCGGACGAGGTGACGCGCCCGACCTCCCGGCCGTCCTCGCCGACCACCGGGGTGTCCGGGGCGACGGGTTCGCTCAGGTAGAACCCCGCGAGGGCGCGGTTGGTGTGGCCGCGGGCGTCGATACGGGCGACGATCTCCTGCCCGATATAGCAGCCCTTCTTATAGGAGATGGCCCGCGCCTGCTGCCCCGTTTCGGGCGCGAGGACGCGGCTATCGATGTCGATGCCGAAGCGCGGCACGCCCGCCTCGATGCGGTACGGTTCGAGCGCTTCCGCGGGCACCTCTTCCGCCCCCGCGGCCGCGAGTCCCGCGCGCAGGGCGGCCAGGGCGCCCGGTTCGCCGTAGGCGTCGAACGCCGGTACCGGCAGCAGGCGGGTGGCGGCGACGAGCGCCGTCGCCTCGCCGCTGGCCGCGTCCGAGCGGGCATTCTGGCCCTCGGGCCATCCGGCGGCGTCGGCGATGCCGACCGACATCAGGAACTCCGCCGCGCCCGCGCCGCCGATCAGAAGCTGGCCCGTCTCGGCGGTGACGTCCGCGATGCGGCACCGCTCCATGATGAGGTACTTCTCCAGCGTCTCCGCCACCTGCGGCGCCAGGCCCGGCTCCACGTCCAGCAGCAGGGCGTCCTCGGTGCAGAGCACCCGCATGTCCGCCAGCACGTGCCCGGTGGCGTCGAGCTGGAAGGCGTAGCAGCCCTGGCCGGGGGCGAGGCGCCCCACGTCGTTGCTCACCATACCCTGCAGGAACGACTGCCGGTCGCGGCCGGTCAGGCGCAGGCGACCCCGGTCGGAGCGGTCCACGAAAAAGAGCGTCGGCAGTGCCATGCGTCGGTATCTCCTTCCGAAAGCGAAGCGCCCCGCTACCGGTTCTCGGCTTCGACGCGGGTCACCGGGTCGGCGGCGCGTCCGGGGATCAGGCGGCGGGCGTCCACGAAGCTGGGCGAGTAGCGGTCGTCGCCCCATTCGGTCACGATAACCCCCGCGCCGCCCGCGGAGTGAATAAAGGTGTTCCCCTCGTAGTGCATACCGACGTGCGTGATGCGGTCGGGCTTGCCGAAGAAGACCAGGTCGCCGGGGGTGAGGTCCTCTCCCGCCCGCGCCACGTCGCGCACCGGAACGGGCGCGAAGCGCGGGTCATCGCGCTGAATGTCCGCATCCCGGCGCAGGGTCACGCCCACCAGTCGGTAGCAGAGCTGCACAAGCCCGGAGCAGTCCAGCCCGAACGACGACGACCCGCCCCACAGGTACGGCGTTCCCAGGAAGTCGCGCGCTCGGCCGGCCGCGGTGGGGCCAATCAGGTCGGCGGGCACGTGCGGCAGCGGCGCGACAGCGGCGGCGGGCAGCCAGCCGTGCGTGGTCCCGTCCGCGAGCGTGACGCTGACCCACTCCTCGCGCGTGGACCGTGGCAGGGTGACATGGACGGAAGCAAGGACGGGAAGTCGCTGCACCAGCGGCGCGCTCGCCCGTGGGGTCTCGCGCAACTCGGCAAAGACGGCCGTGACCGGGGTCAATGGCGCCGTCGCCGGATCGCCCAGCCACCGGGTCTCCGCCCAACCGCGGTACGTATCGTCGGTCTCGACGTAGGACCAGGCGCCGTCGCTTTCAAGCACACGCACGGTCCGCCCCATCAGGGTCTGCGACACCAGTTCGGAGCTGTTCGTGGTCTTAGCCCGCAGATGAACGACGTTATGGATGACGGTGCGGACCGCAGAAGCGGCGGCAGCGTCGGCCGCCGCCGGGGCGGGGGTGGTGCTCATGTCCTTATTGTACCGCCGCGCAGGCGCGGCAGCCGTGACGCAAAACCGCCCCGGCCCAGTGCGGGCCGGGGCGGTCCGGTCGGTGATGTGCGCGCGCCTACAGGCTGGGCATCCCGCCTCCCGGCGGGGGCGGCGGGGGCGGAGGCGGCTCGTTGCCGCCCAGCGTCTGCATGCCACCGGGGTTGGCCGTGCCACCCGGCGGCGGCGGGGGCGGGGGCGGGGGATAGCCACCCGGCGTGGAGGGCGGCGGCGGATAGCCGCCCGGCTGGCTGCCGTACGCGGACTGCGGCGGCAGCGGCATGTTCAGCGTCGGGCCGCCGGTGTTCCCGCCCAGGAAGAAGTCGCGGTACACGATGGCGATCGCCAGCGGGAACAGGGGGTAGGTAAACAGCGCGCCGACGCCGCACAGCAGCGCCCCGATGGCCGCTACGAGCGACAGCACGAGGTAAAACAGCGTGGCCGTGAGCATGTCCGACTTCAGGGCGTTGAAGCTGGCGCTCATTGCCTCAATCACGCCCATCTTCTTGTCCACGATCAGCGGGAGCGTTAGCATCCACAGGCCGGCCAGGATCAGGCCCGGGATGATGCACAGCATGGCGCCTATCTGAGTGCCGATACCGATCAGGATCGACGCCCCGATGAGCGGCAGGGCCACATCCCCGGCGCTGAAGACGTCCCCCGCGCTGATCACCTCGCCGCGCACCTGCTTGATGGCCATCTTGTAGAGGCCGCCCAGGAAGAACGCCATGATCGCGGCGACCGCGATGCTCATGCCATTCGCCATGAGCTGTACACTCAGGTTCATGCTGGGGTCGATCTGACCTCCGCCACCGCCCCGCGCGGACGCGAGCATGGAGCCGAAAAGTACCGTATACATGGCGCCTATAGGGACCGCCATGATGACGAACACGATCAACGTAGCGACGATCCAGGCACCCATCTGCTCCCGGAACAGGCTCCATGCCTCGCCGATGGCATCAAATCGTACCTTGGGAGGCTGCACGTAGGCCATCCCCCCCGCCGGCGCGGGACCGCCCCCTCCGTAATACGCCATTGTTCTCGCTTCCTTTCTGAACGCCCCGGAAGTACCTCGCTCCCTTACGGAGTACGCGAAAAGTGTCGCTTTAACCTTTATTATCGACAGAACCGGCAGGAAACGTCAAGTTGCCGGTGAGATCGTGCTCGGGAGCCACACTCTGAGAAACGGCGGGAGGAGGCGGATTCTGTCATAAAGAAGGGACCTCCCTCCTGCCGAAAATACCGATGGATAGGTTTAGCCATTCTCACAAGCGGTGTTACAATAAGAAATATGCAGCAGTACGGCAAGCAGGCAGGCTTGGCCCCGGCATCCCACCACTGCACCGTCAACCTCTTTGGCGGGCTGAGCCTTCGCTTGCCTGGACAGGCCGCCATCACCCGGTTCCGTACGCAGAAGACCGCTGCCCTGCTGGCCTACCTGGCGTTTCACCGTGACCGCTTGCATGCGCGCGAAGTCCTGATCGACATGCTCTGGCCGGACGCCAATTCGATCCAGGCCGGGCGCCTGAGCCTTTCCGTCGCCCTCTCCTCGCTGCGCGCCCAGATGGAACCGCCCGGTGTGCCGCCCGGGTCCGTGATCATCTCTGACCGCACCCATGTCGGCCTCAACCCCGAGGCGGTCACCACGGACGTCCATCAGTTCGAATCCCTGCTCGACCGCGCGGACGCGCCCAGCGTCACCGCCGACGAAGCCGCCGTGCTGCGCACCCGCGCCGTCGCCCTGTACGAGCCCAAACTGATTCCCGGGCACTACGAGAACTGGATCAGTGCGCAGGAGGCGCGCCTGACCGACCGGTACGCCGCGGCGACCCAGGCGCTGACCGCCTACTTTGAGCAGGTCGGGCAACCGGGCCAGGCTCTGGAGTACGCCCGCGCCGCCGCGCAGGCGGACCCGCTCTCGGAGGAGGCGGGCCGGGAGTTGATTCGCCTCTTGATTGCCTGCGATCAGGGCGAAGCGGCGATTAACCACCTCCGGCAGATGGAGGCGACCTTTGAGAGCGTGGCCGGCGAATCGCTCTCCGAGGCGACCTACCGGCTCATCGCCCCGGTCCTGGAGGCGTACGCCGCTCCGGCCGCGGGCGGCGCGACGGCGGCAGCGCGGCCACAGCGGATAGTCGTGCCGCCCGCCCGCACACCCGGAGCGGCGCCCGCAGGGGAAGCCATCTCCTCGGTCGCGGTCATGGCTGTCGCGTCCCCGCCTCCGGCAGAGGAGACCGCGGCGGCGGTAGCAACGCCCCTCGCCCTTGCCCCCGCGGTGGCTCCCCACCCGATGGAGGCGCCGCTGCCGCCCCAGCGTACCCGGTTCTACGGACGCGAAGAGGAATTGAGCCGCCTGCGGCGCACGCTGTCCGACCCGTCCGTGCGCCTGCTCAGCATCACCGGGCCGGGGGGCGTTGGCAAGACCCGATTCTCGCTGGCCTTCCTGGCGGACCTGCGTGAGCGGCGGGACCGCCAGCGCGCCCAGAGAGACGGCGGCGGTACGGATCGCGGCGATTCGGGCGAGGAGTGGATAGAGGACGTCCCGGCCCTGATGCGCGACTTCGTCGGCCCGGAGCAGCCCGAAGACGAGTCGCTGGACCGCACGACGTTCTACGTGCCCCTGGCGCATGTGCCCGATGCCGGCCTGCTGCCCACCGCGCTCCAGGAGGCCGTGGCTGCCGCGGGAGTTCGCACACCGGGTGGGGCAACCGCGCCGCGCGACCCCCTGGAATCGGTCGTTCGCGCCCTGTCCGTAGTGCCGCGGCCTCTGCTGGTTCTGGATAATTTCGAGCATATGTCCGAGGAGGGCGCGGACACGGTGGATGCGCTCCTCGACCGTGTTCCCGACCTTACCTGCGTGGTGACCACGCGGCAGAAACTGCTGCTGGAGGGGGAGCACGAATTCCCTCTCGGAGCCCTGCCGACACTGCCGCCCCCGACGGCAGGGGACGATTGGATCGCATCCGCTGCCGAAGGCGGCGAAGAGGGGACTCTGGACCCGGAATCAGTTTTGCGCCGCTCCCCGGCCGTCGCCATGTTTGTGGACCGTGCCCAGATGGCGGTGGCGGACTTCCAGATCACCCCGCGCAACGCCATGGCGATCACGGAACTGGTCGCGCGTCTGGAGGGGATACCGCTCGCCATTGAACTGGCCGCGGCGCGGGCGCAGGTGCTGACCCCGCACCAGATTCTGGCGCAGTTCGATCGCCGCTTTGAACTGCTGGTCAGCAAGGCCCGCTCCCGCGGCACGCTGGACCGGCACCGCTCGCTCCGGGCGACCCTGGCCTGGTCCTACGACCTGCTGCCCGAGGAGAGCCTGAAAAAGCTGTTCGCGCGCCTTTCGGTGTTCCGCGGCGGGTTCACCATGGAGGCGGCTCAGGCGGTCGCCGTGGACGCGAGCCGGGACCCGCAGTTGCGGCGCGTGTACCTCATGGACGCCCTGGCGCAGCTCTGCGACGCGTCCCTGATCCGCTCCGAGGAGTCGGTGGACGCCAACGGGGAGCCGTGCCTGCGCTTCACAATGCTGGAGACGCTGCGAGCGTTCGGCGAGGAGTGCCTGGAGGCGGACGAGCAGGAGATGCTGCGCGGCGCGCACGCGCGGTACTTCCTGGAGGCCGCAGAAGAGGCCGAGGCGCGCTGCCGGCAGGACGCGGCCGCCGAGCCGACGCAGCTCGCCCGGCTGGATGCCGACCGGGGGAACCTGCGCGCCGCGCTCCAGGAGACGGCTCGCGCCGGCGGCAAGGCCGAGGACGACCTGAACCTGGTGCGCTTCGCGAACGCTCTGTATCGCTACTGGCGGGGGCGCGGCTACCTGCGCGAGGGCAGCGAGTGGTTCGCGGTCGCGCTGGCGCGTCGGGAGCGGCTGCGCGTCCTGGAGGTGGATGGCAACCTGTCGCGCAACG
>CALEKU010000085.1 GCA_937902745.1 uncultured Armatimonadota bacterium | reverse complement strand
TCCGCCACCGCCGCCGCCTGCACCACCACGTCGCAGTCCTCGGCCCGCTGCAGCACCGCCTCCGCCATCTGCGCCGCCGTCTCCACCCGCACCGCCTCGACACCCGCCGGAATCGGCAGCGCCGTCGGGCCGGTGACCAGCGTGACCGCCGCGCCGCGCGCCGCCGCCGCCTCGGCCACGGCGTAGCCCATCTTCCCGGACGAGCGGTTGGTCAGGTAGCGCACCGGGTCCACCGGCTCGCGCGTCGGCCCCGCCGTGACCAGCACCCGCAGCCCTGCCAGGTCTCCCGCGCGGCTCAGGAGGCGCGTCACCGCCTCCAGGATCTCCGCCGGCTCCGCCATGCGCCCCGCCCCGACGATTCCCTCCGCGAGACGCCCGACCCCCGGCTCCAGGAAGCCGTACCCGAACCCCTCCAGCGTCGCGCGGTTGCGCCGGGTCGCCGGGTGCGCCCACATGTGAGTGTTCATGGCCGGGGCGATCAGGACCGGCGTGTCCGCCCGCGCGAGCAGCAGGGATGTCAGCATGTCGTCTGCCACCCCGGCAGCAAGCCGCGCCATCAGGTCCGCGCTCGCGGGCGCCACCAGAATCAGGTCCGCGACCTCGGCGTAGTGCAGGTGCGCGATGACCTCCGGGCCGAACGGCTCCTCGAAGGTGTCGGTGGATACCGGCTGCGCGGCCAGCGCGCCGAACGTAGCCGGGGTGACAAAGCGCCGCGCGCCCGCCGTGAGCACGGGCAACACCCGCGCCCCCGCCTGCACCAGCTTGGAACACAGGTCCGCCGCCTTATACGCCGCGATCGACCCCCCGACCCCGAGGACCACCGTCTTACCGGTGAGGGGCAGTGGCCCAGGGTTGGGCCCCCCTCCCCGGCCCTCGTCCCTCGTCCCGCCCCTCCCCCCACGCCCGCAGGGCGGCTCAGTCGCGGCTGCGCCGCTGGGGGGAGGGGTCGGCGAAGCCGGGGGAGGGGGGCCACTCCCGGCCGGCGAGCCTACGACGTTACTCATGGGGCGACCAGGGCACGCTCTTGCCCTCGGTGGGACCGGAGTGCACGCGACAGCGCTCGGCCAGGAAGATGGCGCGCAGCAGGTCCGCCGCCTTTGCCACATCGTCGTTCATCACTGCGTAGTCGTAGTTCGGAATCTGCTGCAACTCTGAGCGGGCGTCCAGCAGGCGGGTGGTAATCTGCTCCTCCGTCTCGGTCATTCGGTCACGCAGGCGGCGCTCCAACTCCGCCACCGAGGGCGGCATCAGGAAGATCAGAACCGCATCGCGTATACGCGTGCGGACCGTCAGGCCGCCCTGGACATCGATCTTCAGCAGCACATCCCGGCCCGCCGCGCGCTGCTCCTCTACCCACCGGTGCGGCGTGCCATACAGGTTGCCGTTCACCCGCGCGTACTCCAGGAACTCGTCCTGCTCCACCATCTCGCGGAACTGCGCGACCGAGACGAAGAAGTACGGGTTCCCTTCGCTCTCGCCCGGGCGCGGGGCACGGGTGGTCGCGGAGACGTTCAGCACGACGTTGGGCAGCGTCGGCAGAAACTTCTGGATGACGGTGTCCTTGCCGACGCCGGACGGGCCGGACACGACGAACAGTCGCCCCCGGCGATCGGTTGGCGGCGCGTATGGGGGAAGCCCTTCGCTCATGGCACTACCTCTTCTTCTATCTTCCGGGCGGGACGGGCGGCCGCTTCTTCTTCTAGCAGGCGCCGGGCGATGCGCACGTCCTCGGCTTTGTCCACGTCCGCGCCAACCTCCGGGTGCGGCGACACCACCGCCCGCGCCTCCGCGCCTCCGAGCAGGCGCCCGACCGCCCGCTCCAGGACGGGGATGGGCAGCGCCCCCGGGAACGCCCGCGAAAGCAGCAGGCGCCCGATCAGCGACGGACCCAGCATCCGCGCCAGCGCCGGCACGCTCTTGCGGTTGGCGTACGCCGCGCGCAGGACGTTCTCCTTCGCCAGCAGGAACCCCGGGTCCAGCAGAGCGAGACATCCGCCCGTGTACTCCCCCTCGGCCACGCGCAGCGTGGTGCGCTTCATCTCCGGGAAGCGCGCACGACAGCGGGCCGCCTCCACGATGGCATAGGCGAACTGCACCCCCGGCCCCAGCGCCGCCGCCCGCGCCAGGAAGTCGCCGACCGCCGCCCCGGTCAGAAACGGCGCGTCCGCCGTGACCACCAGCATCCGAGTCTCATACGGTCCCAGCGCCGCCGCACCGTTCAGGAGCGTGTCCACCATGGACTCCCCGCCCGGCACGGAAACGCACCCCGCCGGCACCAGTACGCCGTCGCCGGCGACCAGGACTCGCCCCCCCCCGAAGTCGGCCATCCCCGCGCGCACGGCATCGAGGACGTACTCCAGCATGGGCCGCCCCGCTAGCGGGATCAGCGCCCGGTTCGTGGCCCCCTCCGCCACCGTCTCCAGGTCCGCCCCGAGCCTGCCCCCCGCCAGGATCAGCGCCGCCACACGATGTTCGCTCATCGGCCCGCTCCCTCGGGCTTCGCCGCAATCATCTCCATAATCTCCCCCGGCACGGCCCGCCCCAGCCGGTTCGAGAACCCGAGCAGCGCCCGGAACACACGGGTTTTGAGGGAGGCGGTGTTTGGCCCCCCTCCCCCGGCTTCGCCGACCCCTCCCCCCAGCGGCGCAGCCGCGACTGAGCCGCCCTGCGGGCGTGGGGGGAG
>CALEKU010000084.1 GCA_937902745.1 uncultured Armatimonadota bacterium | reverse complement strand
GGGAAACCCGCTTCTGCTCACGCGGGGTCGGGTCACCCAGCTTGTCCGCCATCCAGGCGTGTCCGAACTCGTGGACAGTGATGCCGACCAGGATGCCGACCATCAGGAGGACATAGATCGGCCAGTCCTGCAGCGCCGCGCCGACGGAGTCGTAGCGGTAGAAGTACGATTTGAGGATCGCTACCAGGCCGGCGTCTTCGCGCCAGGGCAGGTGTGGCTGGAAAAACTCTTGCATCGGACTCTGCGAACCTCCTCTGCGTGCGTGCGTGTGGTCGCCGCGGCGCGCCGGGCGGGTGATCCGTTCCTACGCTTCCATACAGCATACCCTACGCCGCCGGTTCCGGGGCGCGGATTTTCTACCAGATGGCGGAAAGGGGCTGCCGCTCCGGGCCGTCTCCTGCGGGGAGGCGGACGGTGGTCCTGCCGTCGCGCGAGATCGCCCACAGGCCCCGATGCTCCGGGTCGCTCGGCACCTCGGTGCCATTTGGCCCGGTGAGCGGGTAGCCACAGAACAGCACCCACTCCCCATCCGGCGACACGCGGGGCGACCAGCCGTACACGGGCAGCAATCGGTCCTCTTCCAGAGTACGTGGTGCGCCCGGCGTACCATCCCCGAGCCGTGCCACGCGTACCTCGGCAACGCCCGAGCCGCCCACGCGCTCGCGGCCGTACGCCAGCCAGGAGCCGTCCGGCGCCCAGGAGGCCGCGGTCACGGCAACGGTCCAGCGGCTGCCGCCCTCCGAATCCTCGTCGTAGTCCGCGGCCGCCGCCAATCGATCCGCGTCCTCTATCTCGCCCCCTTCGCCCCGATGCGCCAGCCACAGGTCGCCGTTGCGCGCGAACGCCAGCGTCTTCCCGTCCGCCGACCAGGCGGGGTATTCGTTGCTCGTAAAGCGGATGCGTCCGGGGCGCTCGGGGCGGAAGCCAAAGAGGCGCACGGGGGCGGCGGTCCCCGCGGGATCGACTTCGTAGAGCGCTGTGGCGAAGACCGGGCCGCCCTTCTCGCCTGCGATGCCGACCACGTTCACCGATTCGGCCCGGCCGAACGCGATGCGGCCCCGCGCCGGGTCCCAGGAGATGCCGTGCAGGTCGTTGTCAGGGTCCTCCGCCCAGCGGGTCAGGCGGCGTTGTCCGGTGCCGTCGGCGTTGGCGATCCAGAGATTGCCCTTCCGGGCGAAGGCGAGGCGCTTCCGGTCAGGCGACCAGCAGGGCTGCGAGGCGTCCTTGAGAATGAGCTTTCGGCTGCTGCCGTCGGCGTTCATCACAGAGACGTTCCCATCGCCGTCGTCGAAGGCGATGCGGAAGGTGGGGGAGAGTGCCCTCACCCCCCTGCCCCCCTCTCCCGGCGCTGCGGTCCGCCCCGGACTGGGAGGAGAGGGGGGCAGGGGGGGGGAGGGATAACCGGCCAGGCGAGCAAGCAGGAAGGTTGTCACCGAAGCGATGGTGACAACAGACAAAACGACGGCGACGCGGCGGCGACGATGGGCTGCCATGACAGCCACCTCCAAACACG
>CALEKU010000083.1 GCA_937902745.1 uncultured Armatimonadota bacterium | reverse complement strand
AGGCCGGCGACCGGAGCGAGGGGAAGACGTTCCGGGTGCGGGAGGCGAGCGAGCCGTGCGTTCTTCGTCTGGTGACGGAGGGCAGCAGTGGCGCGGACGGCCTGCGGCTGAACATTGCGCCTGCCTACGTGGCTGAGTCCGCCCTGCCCTTCGAGGACTACCCGACTCCCGGCAGGGCTCCGGGCCGGATCGCCGGCATCATCGGCGTTACCCTCTTCGGTGCGGCGGCTGCGGAGTTCGACTTCGACCAGCACACCCTGACGCTGCACGTGGGGGGCGGCCCGCCCCCGCCACGGGCGGCAGAAAACGGCGATAAAGAGCCACGGGGCGTGTCGCTTGCGCTGGTGCCGGTCGCGGGCACGAAGATGCCGTTCCTATCTGCCGTTCCCGGGGAGGGCGCCGCCGCCGTGCCTCTCCTCGTGGATACGGGAAGCACGGCCACCGTACTACCCGCGAAGAGTCTCCGCGCCGCGCGCGGCGACCGCGGACACGTGTTGTCTTCGGCGGAAACAGGCTTCACCACCGTTGCGGGGAGCGCCAACCGCCGGGCCTACCTGCTGGACTATCTCCCATTGCGCGGCGCTGCCGACACTTCCGTCGATAGTTCGACCAGCGTTCGGGTGCCCCTGCTCACGGTCCTCGAAGGTCCGGACGAAGAAGAGGGCGTCCTGGGGCTCGATGTACTCGCGCGCTTCCGCCTCTGGCTGGATCTCCCCCGGGGCAAGATCATCCTGTACCCTCGTGCCGCGGCCTTTCCCGTGATAAACGGGGACGCGGGCGTGACACTGGGACGCCGGAACGCAGAGCGTTCCTATTACGCGGGCGCCTTCAGCAAGGACTCGTTGGCAGAGGCGGCGGGGCTTCGCGCGGGGGACACGCTCGTATCCGTGGATGGAACGCGGCTCGACGACCTGCCGCCCTGGGCGGCCTACCGCGTACTCGACGGCGTTGCGGGCACCGTGGCCCGTTTAACCGTACAGCCCTCCGGGAAAGAGCCGCGCGAAGTCCGGTTCGTGCGGCCCGGGCTCTTTCCGAACGTACTCCCTCTCCCGGATGCCGGCCTCGTCCTTGTACAGGAGGTCACCGGCACGGCTGCCGGCTCGATACGGGTTGTCTACGTCCTGCCCTCGTCCCCCGCGGCCAGGGCAGGCGTGTCGGCGGGAGCCCAACTCCGAAAAGTGGACGAGCGCACGCTCACGTCGGTGACGCCTGATGAATGGCGGCGCATCATCGAAGCAGCGGGCGGGCGCTCTCGCCTGGTTTTTGTGTCGGAGACGGGAGAAGAAGTGACGCTCACACAAAGGCAGGACTAACCACGCGCCCGCGGTCTTTCGCTGTCTAATCCGGCCGCGCCTGTCTGCCGATAATGGGCTGGGAGAACTCTCGCTTCTCCTGCTCTACCCGAAGGACAGTTGTGCCGTGGACATCGAACACTACAAGACGCTTCTGCGCGGCCTCTACATCGAGGAAAACCCCTACCGCTATTGGGCCTGGATATTGACCGTCTTTGCGATCCTGATACTGCCGCGCAGCACGCGGCGCACCGGCACCATCGGTTTCCTCGTCATCGCCGCCATGATGGGCATCTTCTTCGGGCTGAAGAGTGCGTTCAAGCAGTTCACGCCTGAGCCTCTGCCCTCGATCTTCCTGCCTTACGTGCCGCGCTGACCACCGCCCGACGCCGCCTCGCGGGCGGCGTTGAGCAAGGCGTCGGACGGCACACGACCGGAGAGAGTGAGCGCCCCCTGCTCCACCTGGACGCCCTCCACCACAATGGGGAGGGCGAGGTCCGACAGGTCCACGGCGGGGTTCAGTCGGTCGGCGATGTGCTCTGCCACGAACACGGGAATCGGCACCACGGAGAGTTTCGCCCGGTCCGGGTCGAAGTCCAGCCACGCCCCGCCCCCGCCCGGGCGCAATGTACCGCGCACCTCCACCGGCAGGGTCGGGTAGCCGAACAACTCCGGCCGGGCGCGCACCGTCAGGCGGCCGTCCGCGGCCGTCGTAATGTTCAGATCACGCAGGGTCGGCCGGTACATCCGCACGTAGCGATTCAGCATGGCCTCGCTGAGACGCGCCGTGAACACCGTCTTCCCTACATCCTGAAGCTGCCCCGCCCCGCGGTCCACGGATACGTCCTCCAGGTCCACGGTAAGCTTCTCCACGACCAGGCCAGGGGCGAGCGTGACGTCCTCTCCCTCGATGCGCACCTTCCCGAGGCGCCCGCGCAGCATCGCCCCGGTCTTGCCGCTCACCCGCGATGACCACCGCTTCGCGGGGCCGAGGTACTGCGGCAGCATCTCGTTGATGGCCTTCTCGGCCTTGTTCTCAACGGCGCGTCCGCAGCCCGCCAGGCTCCCCCCGCCGAGCGCGAAGCCCGACAGGAATAGCAGCGCGCAGAGCAGGGGCAGGTAGTATTTACGCAGCCAGGACATCGGCGGGGGTGACCTCCGTGGGGGCGGGCGCGTCTGCAGGGGCGTCGGTCGGCGGCGGGGGCAGCATCTCCGAGGCCCGCCAGAGCGTCGCCAGGAACGCCAGGGAGAGGATCAACGCGGAGACGAAGAACGGGGCGCCGACCGTGACGTTGAACAGGGCGCCCGCCGCGACCGGCCCGACCGCGCGGGCCAGGGCCTCCAGTGACTGCGACGCCGACAGGGCGGTTCCCTGCCCCTGCGTCGTCTTGCGCGAGAGCAGCGCCGTGATGGCGGGGCCAGAGAGCGCCCGCCCCACAGCGAGCAGCACCAGCGGCCCTACGGTGAGCAGGACCAGCGACCGCGGCAGGGGGAACAGGAGGAACCCCACCACCATCATGCCAATCCCCGTGCGCGCCACCGCCGCCTCGCCAAACCGGTCCACCAGACGCCCCATGAGGCCGCCCTGAACGATCGCCCCAAGGATGCCGACGATGGCGAGAAGGCTGCCGGTGACGATAGGCTGACGCTCTGGCGTGACGCCGAACGCGGGCACGGCGAGCAGGTAGAACGAGAAGATCTGCTCGATGGCCGCAAAGGCCAGGATGGTGAGGAACGACAGCAGATACAGCAGGCGCGCGGGACCGGTGACGGCCCGGTACAGCAGCACGGGCACGCCCTCGGGCGGCGTCGCCCGGTGCGCTGCCCGCACCTCGGGGCGCAGCGACTCCGGCAGGAAGCGCAGCGCGAACAGGAAGTTCGCCAGCGCCAGGCCCGCGGCGGCGAAGGCTGGCAGAGCGACGTTGTGCAGGCCGAGAATACCACCGAACGCGGGGCCGAGGACGAAGCCCATCCCGAAGCAGGCGCCCAGGATGCCCATGCCGCGCGCCCGGTTCTGCGCTGTGGTGACGTCCGCAACGTAGGCGAAGGCGACGCCGATGGAGGCGGAGGACAGGACACCCGCGAGGAGACGCCCGGCGAATAGCATCCAGAGCCGGTCGCCGGCCAGCCCGAACAGCGTGAACGACGCCGCGATGCCAATCAGCGAGATAAGGATGACGGGCCGCCGGCCTACCCGATCCGACCAGCGCCCCCAGAGCGGAGCGCACAAAAACTGGGTAAAGGAGTACGACGCGCCGAGCAGTCCGCCGATCAGGCCCGCATACTGGTGGTCCTGGCCGACAGCCAGTTCGATGTAGCGCGGCAAGTTCGGCAGGACGAGTCCAAACCCCAGCAGGTCGATGAATACGGTGACCGCCAGCAGCAGCATGGGCCGCAAAAACTCGCCGAAACCCTGTCGCTCCGCCCCGCCCTGCCCTGCTGCTCTGGTGCGCGCCATAGTCGGGGTTATAGTATCGGACCCGGGCGCCCGCTTCAAGGCGCGGCGATCCGTGAACCAAAGTGAACCCTCGGTGGCATCCCGCCGTCGAATCGCTTAGAATACCCTGGGAAGGGATTTGTGAAGAAAGTAGCGAAGTCCACCGATAACGGTGTTCTGTAGGGCCAACTTTTCTGCAACACGCCCCTTCTAAAGTGCGTCGTGTATACTAGAGCCGCGTGGCCGTCCCAGGGGGTGCGGCAGACGCTTTCGCCGGTGCGTCCCGTGCATTCATTCGATTTATAAATCCATCATCTCGCGCACCGGCCCACAGGAGACCAGTAACCGTGGCCAAATGGAATCAGGACGCGATCGCTGCTGAGATCGTGCGCCGCAAAGAAGCCAACCTCGACTTATCCTACTCCGGAATGACGCGGGAGGATTTGCCACTATTGCGCGCTGCAACGCGCTACTTCGGCTCGTGGCAGGCTGCCATTGAGTATGCGGGCCTGGACTACGACGAGATACGCAAGTACCGTTCGTGGACCAATGACCGCATCATCGAGCGCATCCGGGAGCTGTATGCGCAGGGCCAGGACCTCTCCTGGCGGCACGTTTCGCTCAAGCTGGACCCGAGTCTGGCCGCTGCTGCCACCAAGAAGAGCCACTTCGGCTCGTGGCGCGCCGCGGTCGAGGCGGCAGGGTTGGACTACGATGAGATACGCAAGTACCGCGACTGGTCCGAGGACGAAGTGATTCGCCGCGTCCGCGACCTGTACGCGCAGGGCATCCCGCTCAACGCCAAGGCGATGGAGCGCAATAACATCACGCTTATCACCGCGGCCCGCCGCCGCTTCCCCTCGTGGGACCGGACGCTCGCCGCGGCGGGACTCGACTACAAGGGCATCGTCATCCGCGCGCCTTTCCGGCGCACCCGCAAGCCGGAGGGAAACCCGGCGCGGGCTGCCGCCTCCTCCCGCAAGTAGAGTCAGGCCGCGTTCGTGGGGCGGGGTTACCCCCGCCCCGGCCTCAGCGCAGAAGCGAGGCGGCCCCGTCCACGAAGATCTCCACCCCGGACACATGCCGGGACAGGTCCGACGCCAGGAAGAGACAGACATCCGCCACGTCGTCGGCGTCCCCCACCCCGCCGTGCAGCGCGGGACTCCCCTCCGGCATCTCTACCGTCATCGGAATCTCCTCCGTCCCCCGCTCTTTGACCCCCGCCTGGATGTTTGTGGGTATCGCACCCGGGCAGACCGCGTTGACCCGGATGCCGTAGCGCCCGAGTTCCAGCGCCGCCATCTTCGTCAGCGCCACCAGTCCGGCCTTGCTGGTGCTGTAGGCCCCTGCCCCCGGCTGCGCAAAGGTGCGGTTCCCGCTGACGCTGCTGGTAACGATGATGCTCCCGCCGCCCGCCTCCTTCAGGTGCGGAATGGCGAAGTGCAGCGTGAGGAAGGCCCCCTCCAGATTGGTGCGCAGGGTCTTCTCCCACTCCTCGGGGTGCATCTCCTCCAGCGGCGCCCACACGCCCCCGATGCCGGCGTTGGCGAACACGACGTCCAGTTGTCCCCACTGCGACCGTGTGGTCCGCAGCGCCTCGCGCACCGAATCCGCTGAGGCCACATCACAGGCCGCGAACGCGCACTGCCCGCCGTCGGCCTCGATGGCGCCGCACACCCGGCGCCCGCTCTCCTCGTCCACATCTGCCACCGTCACCCGAGCGCCCTCACGCGCGAAGCGGCGCGCGGCCGCCTCGCCGATGCCGCTCGCCCCTCCGGTCACAAACGCCGCCCTGCCCTCCAGCATCCCCATGCTGCTTCCCCTCCTGCCCCGCTCGCCCACGCGGGCGAGCGGGGTAGCATTTTGCTCCTTGTACGTACCAGAGGGGGCGGGGCGGGAAACGTGGCGCCGTATGGGCGCACGACTGCCAGAGGCAGGAAACCACCGTCCGCTTCTCGAAATCTCTCCCGCCATGGCGCCCCTCCCGTCCGAACACCCTGACCGTTTTTCCGCCCGGCGCCGCCTGACGCGCCGGAGGATACTTTCGCTTGGCCTCGCCGCTGTGGCAGTGGGGTGCGCGCGCCGGCCCACCGTAGATGACCAGGGGCGCACGATCCTGCGCTACATGGCCTGGGGCAACCCGGAGCAGTTGCAGGTCGAGCGCGACATCATCGCCGCCTTCGAGGCGAAGAACCCGAAGGTCCGCGTCCACCTCTTCATGGTGCCGGGCTCGTCGTACACCGACAAGCTCCAGTTGATGCTCGCCTCGCGCACCGCGCCGGACGTCCTGCGGGCCGACCACTACTACTTCCCCGCGCTCGCCCGCAAGGAGTACTTCCTGCCTCTGGACCCGTTTGTCGCGCGCGAGGGCGAGCAGTTCCTGGCGGACTTCACGCCTATCGCCCTGGAAGAGGGACGCTGGCAGGGGACGCTCTACGGGATGAACGTCCTGTTCGGCGCGGTGATGATCTACTACAACAAGAAGCTCTTCGCCGAGGCCGGGCTTCCCGACCCGTACAGCCTTTATAAACAGGGCCGCTGGACCTGGGAGACGTTCGTAGACTGTGCCACGCGTTTGACGAAGCGCGAGGGTGACCGCAAGGACGGGCGCGTGCTCCAGTTTGGCGCGAACATGGTCGGCTTCCCGATGTACATGTCGGTGATCTGGAACCACGGGGGCCGGGTCATGGACGCGGACATGACGAAGCTCACCCTGGCGGAAGACCCGGATGCCATCCGCGGGCTGGAGGCGTACGCGAACCTGCGCTGGAAGCACGGCTGCGCGCCGACCCCGGCCGACAACGCCCTGTCGCCCTTCACCTTTGAGTCCGGCAAGATCGCGATGCACTGGGGTTGGGCGGGCGAGTCGCCCCGCTTCCGCAAGAATATCAAGGGGTTCGACTGGGACCTGGTGCCCACCCCGTCCGGCCCCAAGGCAAACTACTCCGTGGTCAAGGGCAACCAGCTCGTTATCTACAAGGAGACGGCCAACCCGGACGCGGCGTGGGAGTTTGTGAAGTACATGACCGGCCCGGAGGCGGAGATGCTCCTGGGCGGCAAGCTGCGACGCGTCGTGCCCACGCGCTTTTCGGTGCAGCGCGACCCGCGCTACCTCCATGCTGACCAGCCGCCGTACCACACGGATGTGTTCCTGGAGGCCGTGAAGAACGGCAAGACGCTGCCGATCGACTGGCGCTACCAGGAGTGGTCGCAGGTCTTCAACTCCGCCATGGAGGGCTACTTCAACATCGGGACCGGCACAGCGGAGTCGGCCTGCCGGGACGCTGCGGCGCGCGTGAACGCCGTCCTCTCCGGCGAGGAGGGCTTTTGACCCGGCGCGGAGACGCTCCTGCGGATCGGGTGGCTGTGGCGCGGCAGGTGGCGGACCTGGTGAGCGAAAGGTTCTTCGACGCCCGGCGCGCGGCGGAGTGGCGCGACCGGCACCGGGACCTGCCAGAGAAGGCGGCGGCCGCGGGGTCGCGCGAGGTGTTCGCAGACGCGGTGCGCCGCGCGCTGTCGGACCTGGGGGCGTCGCACACCGCCTACCACACACCCGACGACCCGGAGTACTACGGCCTCACTGCCATCTTCCGCGGGCCGCTCGGCCTGGCGAAGGTAGAGACGGACTCGATCGGGGCGGACGTGACACCGGAGGGCTTTGTGCGCGCCGTGTTCGCGGGCGGCCCGGCGCAGCGTGCAGGACTGCGGCGGGGGGATCGCATCGTCTCCGCCGACGGCGCTCCCGGCCCGTTCCATCCGGTGCGCTCCCTGCGCGGGCGAGCCGGCCGACCGCTGGCGATCACCGTGCGCCGTTCTGCCACCGGGCCGGAGGACACCCTGCGGGTGACGCCGCGCCGGGCGGACCCGCAGGACGAGTGGCTGGCGGCGCAGCGGGCGGGGACGCGAGTCCTGAACGTTTCCGGGCGGCGCGTCGGCTACCTGCCGATGTTCTGCGGGGCGGGCGAGCGCTACGAGGCGGCGGCCCGCGAGGCGGTCGCCGGCGGCGAGTTGCAGCAGGCACGGGCGCTTGTGCTGGACCTGAGGGACGGCTGGGGCGGCATGAACCCGTCGTTTGTGACTCTGTTCGACCCGCGACCGCCGGTCCTGTCGTTCCGGGGGCGCGAGGGCGGCGCGTGGACGGAGTTGGACGCCCAGTGGCGCCGGCCCCTGATAGTGCTGGTGAACGGCGGCACACGCAGCGGCAAGGAAGCGGTGGCGCACGCGCTCCGGAAGCACCGGGTCGCCACACTGGTCGGTTCCCGCACGGCGGGCGCGGTGCTGGGCGGGCAGTGCTTCCTTTTGCGCGACCGCTCCCTGCTCTACCTCGCTGTCCGGGACGTGCGCGTGGACGGAACGACGCTGGAAGGGGTCGGGGTCGCGCCCGACATCGCGGTGCCAGACGCGCTGGAGTACTCCGGGGGGAAAGACGCGCCCCTGGAGAAGGCGCTGCGCATTGCGGCAGAGAGATCGGAGTAGGCAGCAGAATGGCCGTTCGAGAGATAACCGCCCCGGAGAAGGCGGCGCCCGCCGCGGGGGCGAAGGGGCGCCGGGGGAACTTGTACCGCTCGCCCGGGTTCTGGGGGATGATATTCATCTCCCCCTGGCTGCTCGGCTTCCTGCTCTTCACCGCCGGGCCGATGCTGATGTCGCTGTACCTCTCGCTCTGCAAGTACGACCTGCACACCCTGCAGTTCGTCGGCGCGAAGAACTATGAGGTGCTGCTGACCCGGGACCCGCTGTTCTGGAAGTCGCTCCGCAACACCGCCCTGTATGTGCTGTTCTCGGTCCCCATCGGCCTGACAGGCTCGCTGTTTATCGCCCTGCTGCTGAACCACAAGGTCAAGGGCATCGCGCTGTTTCGGACCCTGTTCTACCTGCCGTCGCTGGTGCCCGCTGTGGCCTCGGCGCTGGTGTGGCAGTGGGTCTTCCACCCGGATTCGGGCATCCTGAACTACGGCCTGTCTAAGGTGGGCATTCAAGGGCCGGCGTGGCTCGTGGACCCGGACACGGCGCTCCCCTCGCTTATCATCATGAGCCTGTGGGGCGTCGGCGGCGGGCGCATGATTATCTTCCTGGCGGGCCTGCAGGGCATCTCCGACGAGCTGTACGAGGCGGCGGCGCTGGATGGGGCGAAGGGCTGGACGATCTTCCGCAACGTCACGCTGCCCATGCTCTCGCCCACCATCTTCTTTAACCTGGTGCTGGGCATCATCGGGTCGTTCCAGGTCTTCACATCGGCCTACATCATGACGGCCGGCGGCCCGGACAACGCCACCCTGATGTTCGTGCTGTACCTCTATAACAACGCGTTCCGTTACTTTAAGCTCGGCAAGGCGTCCGCGATGGCCTGGATACTGTTCGCGATCCTTCTGGTCTTCACCGTAGTGCAGTTCAAGCAGGCATCCAAGTGGGTGTACTACGAAGGCGGGGAGAAGGAGTAGCGCATGGCGTCGATTGAGCCAGTCGGCAGGGACGCGCAGGCGGAGAAGCTGCGGCGATTTGGTATCTTCCTGGTGCTCGTCTTCGGGGCGGCACTGTTTTCCGTGCCATTCCTCTGGACCGTCAGCACGGCGCTGAAGACCAACGAGCAGGTCTTCGCGGTACCGCCCCGGTGGATACCCGACCCGGTGGAGTGGAGCAACTTCCGCCGCGCGTGGACCGAGCTTCCGTTCCCGACGTTCGTGTTCAACACCGTGCTGGTGACGGTGGTCTCCACGTTCGGGCAGGTGCTTTCGGCGTCACTGGTGGCCTACGGGTTCGCGCGCTTCAAGTGGCGGGGGCGTAACGCCCTGTTCTATCTGATGCTCTCGACCATGATGCTGCCCTCGCAGGTCACCATGATCCCGGTGTTCCTGTTCTGGCGGCAGCTCAACCTCATCGACACGTTCGCGCCGCTCATCGTCCCCGCGTTCTTCGGCGGCGGGGCGTTCACGATCTTCCTGCTGCGCCAGTTCTTCCTGACGATTCCGCGTGAGCTGGACGAGGCGGCCATGATCGATGGGGCGTCCCCCTTCCGCATCTGGTGGAGCGTCCTGCTGCCGCTGGCCCGGCCCGCCCTTATCACCGTGGTCCTGTTCTCGTTCATTGGCCACTGGGACGACTTTATGGGGCCGCTGATCTACCTGAATTCGATGGAGAAGTACACCGTCTCCATCGGCCTGCGGATGTTCCAGGATATGTTCGGGACGCAGCTCGAACTGCTGATGGCCGCCTCGCTCATCCACATCCTGCCGACGGTGATCCTGTTCTTCGTGGCGCAGCGCTACTTCATCAAGGGCATCGCCATGACCGGCCTGAAGTAGCACCGCGCCGCGCCGCGCCGCGCCGCCCTACCCCGCGGGGCTTCTAGGGCTTCTTTTCGAAGGCGAGGTCGCAGACGCGGGCCAGGCGGTGCGCGGCGAGCGCCGCGCGCTGGTACGCCGCGCGCAGGGCGAGTTTCCGGTACTCGGCGTCGGGCTGCGGCAGGTCCCCGCTGGCATCGGGGTCTCCGAAGGTGTACACCACCTGCTGCGCCACGGAGAAGCTCTCCATCAGCCAGGCGCGCTCGTCCGTGCTCTCCCGGGTCGCCGGGTCGTACCCGGCCAGCAGGCGCGGCGCGTCGGCGTTGATCTTCTCGATAGTGGCGTTTAGCTCCGCCCAGCCGTTCTGCAGCGTGTTGTAGCGGTTCGGGTCGGGGCCGCTGCCCAGAAGGCCATCCCAGTAGGCGTGCAGATTCCGGGGCTGCCCCGGGCTGCCGTCGCTCTTGAAGCGAATCGCGTTTCCGCCCGCATCACCGCCTGCCGCCCTCCCGGCAGCGAAGCGCCCGGTGGCGTGCAGGGGCTGGTGGATGTCGCCCACGAGGTGCGCAAGCCACGACAGATAGTACGCCCGGTAGCTGCCGGGCAGGTAGGCCGCGGCAACGTACCCCCGGCAGGTAGGAATCGCCGTCAGAACCGACTCCTCGGCGGGCAGGGTCCGCGGCTTGCCATCCATGCTGATCGGGACGTCGAGGTAGTGCCAGGTGTCGTGGACGTTCAGGTCCGGGTACAGCGCCGGGGCGGACGGATAGGGCTTCGGGGCGGGGTTGCGCCCGCCAGGGTTGAAGAACTTCACCGAAACGGATTCGTCCTTCGCGTCCTTGATGCGGTCCGGCCAGGTCGAGGCGATCGCGAAGATGTACTCGCCCCGCTGCGCCTCGGTGACGCCCGCGGGCAGTTCCGCGAGCCAGTTCTTGTAGTCCGGGTGCTGCCGCAAAACCTCGTCCACCGCGGTGCGCGTGGCGGGCTGCATCTGGCGATACGCCATCATCGCAATGACCGCGTGGCCGGGCGCCCACCAGGCGGCAGCGGGGCGAGCGCCGCCCAGACAAAGAGCGGCAACGGCAAGCGTGGCAGAAACGGACACGGCGGTACGCCGGAACAGGCGCATGAGAGTCTCCCGGAGGCGCAACGATCTCGCCCGACGCAACGGGCAGCGCCGACCGCTATTGTACCCCGTCCGGCGGCGCCTCCCCGCCGGTCACGCCGCGATGCCGGCGCCGCGGGCAGCAACCAGGGCCCACCACACGAGGAGGCCCGCTTCCGCCGCGGCGTCCAGAAGGTACACCGGCCCGATGACGCGCCGGGCGACGTACGCCAGGTCCACGGCCGTCAGGGCGGCGGCGCAGCCCACGGCCACGAGCGCGATCTCCGGCGACACGCTGCGCCGCAGGCCCGCAAGCAGCAGCGCGGCGCCTACCACCAGTACCACCGCACCGACGGTCTTCACCAGCCACAGGTCCGTCTTCGGCCCCGTGACCTTCAGGAACGTGCCCATGCTCACCAGGGGCCACAGCCCCGTCAGCACGTAGAGGAGTCCCTGCGCCATCGCCACCGCCTCCGGCGTCCACCCATCGGGCACCATCGTCTGCCCCTCCTTACCCGTGAGGATTGTACCCGCGCGATCGTTTGAGCGCGCCGGATTCGCAGGAGCGCCGGGGAGGCTGGGACCGGGAGCCCTTCACCGCCGCAGGCCGTGCTACAATGGGTCCGTGAACCGCCCCCCGTTGGTCCCCCCGCCGTCGCGCCTTCCCTGGCACCTCATCGGCCTTGCCCTCATCGCCGCCGCACTGATCGCGGTGTTCACCCTGCCGGTGCAGGAGGCGGGCTCGGTAGACACGTTCGCCCGATTGGCCAGCCGTCAGATAAACGATGTCTTCCAGGCGGGCGGGATGCTCGCTCTGCTGGTCGCGGCATTCCGCGCCCGCAGCCGGGCGGCCGCGGTCGGCGCGGTGGTCGTGTTCCTGGGAGTCTCCGCGGTGGCGCACCTGATAAAGCTGGCGACCGGCCCGATGCTCCCCCGCCCCACCGGGAGCCCTGGCGGCTTCCCCAGCGCCCACGCGACCGCGACCTGTGCGCTGGCCTTCCTGCTCACCGAGCGGTGGCCGAAGGGGGCGCCGCTCTGGTACGGAATCGCCGCGCTCATCTCCTGGTCGCGCTGGGAGGCGCACGGCCACTATCCCTACCAGATCGTCGCGGGCGCCGTGCTCGGCCTCACGCTGGCCGTAGTGCTACACGCCCACTTCGGCGAGGACCGCGACTCAGAACGCGGCGGCGTGGCCGTCGCAGCGGGGGTCGGAGCCGACGGCGAGGACGCTGCCGGGTAGCACCTGGAGCACCTGCGCCGACGAGCCATGCGCCCACGGCCCGATCGGGCGGACATCGTGCCCGCGCGCCCGCAGTCCCTCCAGCACCGCCGGGTCCTCCCGCGATTCCACCTCCAGCACCCCGGAGCCCTCGGCCGCACTCGCCACCGCGCCGCCCTCTGTGATGTGCTGCCAGCGGGGCGCTTCAATCGCCGCCTGCGGGTCCATACCCAGGTCCACCAGGTTCACCAGAAGCTGGAGGTTGGTCTGTACCTGGACGTGCCCGCCGGGCGTCCCGCCCACCAGCGCCAGGCTGTTGTCGGAGGCGCGGGTGGCGAGCCAGGCGTTCAGCGTGTGCGCGGGGCGCTTGCCGGGCACAAGCACATTCGGCGACGCAGGGTCCAGCGAGAATCCGGTCATGCGGTTGTTCAGCAGGATGCCCGTCCCCTCGACCACCTCACCGCTGCCGAACGCGTGGAAGATGCTCTGGATGAACGATACGGCATTCCCGGCGCGGTCAGCGACCAGGAAGTAGGTCGTGTCGGAGCCCGAGGCGTGCGGGTCGCCCGCGGGCGTTTCGGCGGAAGCCTGCGCCAGGTCGATGGCGCCGCGGCGGCGGTCGCCGTAGGCGGGCGAGAGCAGTTTACCCAGGGGAACGGATACCGCCTCCGGGTCCCCCAGGAACGCGTTCCGGTCGGCGAACGCCAGCTTTTTCGCCTCCACGAGCACATGGGCGCGCTCCGCCGGGTCCATCGCGGCCAGATCGAAGCCGGAGGCGAGCAGCAGTTCCTCCATCAGGATCATCCCCTGCGAGGGCGGCGGCTGTCCGTACACGACCAGGTCCCGGTACGGCACCGCGAGCGGCGCCTCCACGCGCGTCCGGTGCCGCGTCAGGTCGGCCATGGAAAAGTGCCCGCCGGCGTGCTTTTCCGCGTGCGCCACGATGCGCTCGGCCACGGGGCCGGCGTAGAAGGCGTCCCGGCCGTACAGCCCGATCTGCTTCAGCGTCCAGGCGAGGTCCGGCTGCCGCACGATCTGCCCCAGCCGCAGGTCCGGCGAGAGCGCCAGCCCCGGGCCGAGCCCCGGCCGCTGCGCGAACAGCGCCGCGTTCGTTCGCACCGCCCGCAGCAGGCGCGGCCCCACCGGGAAGCCGCTCTCCGCATACCCAATGGCCGGGGAAAGCAGTTCGCTCATGGGCAGCGTCCCGAACCGCTCGTGAAGCGCAAACCACGTGTGGACGAGGCCCGGCACGGTCGCCGCGCGCATGCCGCGCACCGGGATGCCGTCCGCGAACCCCTCCGGCGTCGCTGACGCGGGCGCGGCGCCTGACCCGTTGAACGCCACCGTCTGCCGCCGGGACGCGTCGAAGACCACCAAGAAGGCGTCTCCGCCGAGGTGACTGTTGAACGGCTCCACCACACACAGCACGGCCGAGGCCGCGATCGCGGCGTCCGCGAACGTGCCGCCGCGCGCCAGCGTCGCCAGCCCCGTCGCGACCGCGAGCGGCTGCGACGCCGCCACGGCCCCGCTCCGCCCCACCACCAGCCCCCGCGTCCGCTCCCCGGGCGCAATCTCCGCGTTGGTCCACTCGTGCTTCATGCCGTCACACCCTCAAATCCGGCTCCGTCACACTCACAGTTCAAACGAAGGCATCTTCCCCTCGTGCCGTGAGGGGCCGTTGAACGTCTCCGCGACGCCCTTGACGTCCGACGGGAGAAGCCACTTCGCGTGGCCATCGCAAAAGAGGTAATGCGCCCCTCCCCGGTGCCGCCGAAAGCCCTCTTCCCGCCCCTTCGGCTTCACGGGGGATTCCGAGAACGGGTCGGGCGACCGGGTCGCAACCACATCGCTCGCCTGCTCACAGACGCTGACGGTGAGTTGAGGGAACCGGATATCACTTTGGCGGTACGGGCGGCTTCCTCCTCCTCGCTCGTCCTTGTAGG
>CALEKU010000082.1 GCA_937902745.1 uncultured Armatimonadota bacterium | reverse complement strand
GCCGCCCCCGCCACTGGCCGGGGCGCCGCCGGCCTGCGGCCCGGCCGCCACCGCCGCCGCCCGCGCGCCGGGGAAGGACAGCGCTGTGGCTGCCAGGAACAGGCCCGCCGCCGCGGCTGTAGCGCGGTACGTCCGGAATCGTTTCGTGCTCATTCTCTTCTCCACGACCGTTAAGACCACGCGGGGGCGCGGCGCCTTCAAACCGCTTCTCCGCCACCCCCGGGGGCTTTTCGCGGTCCGAAACGGTTCAATCGAGCGAAAAACAGGCCATTCCGCCTGAAATCCGTCTCCTCTTCTTGCTATACGGAGAGAAATCGTAGTATAATCCCCGCGAGGAATCCGGGCACAACCTGACGTCCCACCATGCAGATTTCCCCTTTGAAATCCGGGACGCGCAGGGTTGTGGCGGCGTTTCAACGGAGAAGACCGTGCGATCAGCATTAGCGGCGACCCATATCCTCCCCCATTCATTCGCCCTTATCCATCATCACGCTGCCGCACTCTCACGGTTTACGCCCCTCCGACCGACGACGCACTCCCTGCCACTCTCCTGAAACTCTCGGCGAAACGCGCGCAAGACGCCCTTAATGGCCCGGATACTTACAGCCCACGACGACAGCGAGGATGAAGTGGCGTGATCACGGTTAATATGATTACCGGCATGCAAAGCCGGCCCTGCCCCCCACGGTACTCGGATATGACCGACCGAGAGATCGTGGCCCGGGCGCAGCGTGGTGAAACGCAGGCCGCAGAGTTCCTGCTCTATAAGTATCGTAACCTCGTCAAAACGAAGGTCAAATCCTACTTTCTGGTTGGCGCCGAGAAAGACGACCTCCTGCAGGTCGGCATGATCGGACTCTGGCAGGCAGTGGTAGACTTCCGATGCGACAAGGCTATCTCCTTCCCGGCGTTCGCCAAGGTGTGCATCCAGCGGCACATCATCACCGCCATCAAAACGGCGACCCGCCAGAAGCAGATGCCCCTGAACACTTCCCTATCCCTGGAATCCCCCTCCGAAGACCCCTCTGCTGACTGGAACCTCTCCGATATCCTCACCTGCGACGAGTCGCTGGACCCCGAGGAGATGGTTCTGCGCTACGAGGACACGCGGCAGTTGCACGACACCCTGCAGCAGGTGCTCTCCGACTTCGAGTGGCGCGTCCTGTCCGGTTACCAGGTCGGCAAGTCCTATCGCGAGATCGCGACGGAGCTGCGCTGCAAGACCAAGTCGGTGGACAACGCACTCGCGCGCATCAAGCGTAAGGTCGCTACGGTGCCGGTCGGTAATGCGGACCTGACCGAGCTGAAGTTCTGAACGAGGACAATGGAAAACGCAGGCTGGCGGGGTACCGGGGTACCGGTACCCCGCCCTGCGTTCCTGGATTTCCCCGA
Source organism: uncultured Armatimonadota bacterium (assembly GCA_937902745.1). Lineage (GTDB taxonomy): Bacteria > Armatimonadota > Armatimonadia > Armatimonadales > Armatimonadaceae > CALEKU01. The sequence continues at coordinate 1,592 of CALEKU010000082.1, read as the reverse complement.
CACTGAAACGGGTCCCGCGGGCATCGTACCAATTGATTTTCTCACACGGAAATGTTATACTTGCCGCGTATACCCAGCAGGGTCGCCCGTAGCGGCAGGGGTTGGGAGGTTCTACGGTTCATGGCCGAAGGTGACGCGGCTCAGCGGTTTCAGAGGGCGATCGAACACAGACTGTCAGGCGAATACGACCCGGCCATCGCGTTGTTGCAGTCCATCCTGGCCGAGCAGCCGAACAATGCTGAGGTCTATCACGAACTGGGCTTGATCCATAGCTTCCGCGCCTATATGGATGAAAGCCTTCAGGCGCTGGAACAGGCTGTCCGCCTGGATTCGTCGAATACGAACTACATCCTGAGCCTGGGTAAGACGTACGCCATGTTCGGCGAAGACGAAAAAGCCCGCCGGGCGTTCCAGTACGTCCTCCAGCAGGACCCGTTCAACGACGAAGCGCAGAAGCAGCTCAGCTTCCTGGGATGACACCCGCGCCGCGGCCCCCGGGCCGCCCCGCCAGCGCCGCACTCTTCCTCGCCTTTCTCGCTGCGCTCCCCCTTCTGGTCTTCGGACCGACCTTCGTGCGCGGCGAGGCGTTCCTCCCGGCTGACCTGCTCTCGTATCTCGCTCCGTACCGGGCAAGCCACCCGCCTGCGGAGGATGCGGCCGCCTGGAACGTGCTGCGCTTCGACGGAATCACGCAGTTCTATCCCTGGCGCGTCCAGACAGCCCGCGCCTTCCGCGAAGGGCAGATCCCGCTCCGCAACCCGTACCAGTTCGGCGCCGAAGGGGGAACTCCGCTCCTGGCTAACTCCCAGTCTGCGCCCCTGTACCCGCCGAACGCCCTGTTCTACCTCATGCCGCCGGACCGCGTTTGGTTCGCGTTCGGCCTGAGCGCCGCTCTGCACCTCTTCCTCGCGGCGTCCGGCATGTTCACCCTGCTGCGGGCCCTGGGTCTGGTTCGGGGGGCGTCCGCACTGGGCGCGGCCACCTTCGCTCTGAGCGCCCCGGTCATCACCTGGCTCGCCCTGCCGACCTTCCTCGCGGTCTCCTGCTGGGTACCCTGGCTCCTGTGGTGGGTACACCGGGCGCACCGGCACGCCGGAACGCGCACCGGTCGCCTCGCCGCGGTCGGCGCGGGCGCCTGCGGCGGTCTGATGCTCCTGGCAGGACACCTCCAGATCGCTCTGTATGGCCTGCTAACCGCCCTGATCTTCGGTCTGTACCTGGGCGCGCGGGAGATGCGAGCGCGGCGGGTGCGAGCGCTCCCCTGGGCCGGCGCGGCGGTAGCGGTCGGCGCGCTTGCGCTGATGGTCGCGGCGCCGCAGGTACTGCCCTCCGTGGAGCTGAGCCGTGTTTCTCACCGCGTCGCCGTCCGCTCCATGGAGACGTACCGCGGGAACATGGGCACCGCCCTGCCGCCGCGCAACCTTGTGACGCTGCTCGCCCCCGACTTCTTCGGGCACCCCAACCGGGGCGTCTACTGGAACGACAGCGACCGCGGCGGCAACAACTACGCCGAGTGGGCGCTGTACGTCGGCGTCCTCCCACTGCTGCTGGCCGTCTACGCCGTCGCGCTCCCCTGGAAGACCCCGGCGGCG
>CALEKU010000081.1 GCA_937902745.1 uncultured Armatimonadota bacterium | reverse complement strand
CCGGCCTGCGCAAGGATGAGTAGCGAGAGAGACGAAGGGGAAGCGGCGGAAGCGGTGGAAGTGGCCGACGCGCCCGCCCCGGCGCCGCCGCTGCTCCGCGTGGACATCATTACGGTCTTCCCCGAGATGATCGAGCAGGCGGCTTCGCACTCGATCCTCGGGCGGGCGCGGCAGGCGGGGGTGCTGGACCTGCGGGTCCACGACCTGCGTGACTACACCACGAACAAGCACCGCACCACGGACGATTACCCTTTCGGGGGCGGCGCGGGCATGGTAATGCTTCCCGGCCCCCTATTCGCCTGCGTGGAGAGCCTGCTCGAAGGCGCGGCACCCGGCGAAGTGCCGGTGCTGTACATGGCGCCCGACGGGGAGCGGTTCACGCAGCGGACGGCGCGGGAACTTTCCCACACCGGCCGCTGCGTAATCCTGTGTGGGCACTATGAAGGCGTGGACGAGCGGGTGCGGCAGGCGCTGGTGACACGGGAGCTATCGATTGGCGACTATGTGCTCACCGGGGGCGAGCTGCCGGCGCTGGTGATATTGGACGCTGTGACGCGCCTGCTGCCGGGGGTCCTGGGTAACGAGCAGTCGCCGCACGAGGAGTCGTTCGGCAGCGGCGAGGAGGACGGGGAGGTCCTTCTGGAGTACCCGCACTACACGCGTCCAGCGATTTTCCGGGATATGCCGGTGCCGGACGTGCTACTTTCCGGCCACCATGCTAAGATAGCGAGGTGGCGACGGCAGCAGGCGCTGGTGCGGACGCGTGAGCGTCGGCCGGACCTGTGGGAGAAGCTCCTCCCCCTGTCGAAGGCGGATCAGAAGCTGATCGACGCCTACGACGCGGAGGCAGCGGAAGCCGGGACCGCGGACGAGAAGATTTGACCGCCCTTTGAGGCGGTCACGTGCGGCGGGGGAAACCCCGTCGTGGTGACGAACCCGAGTCTACGGACGGTGCGCGCAATGCGGGCCGCCGGTGACCGCCGGGGGGCGCGCCGAACCATACCATCTCTATCAGTTCAGGAGAATCCGGTGGCAATCAACCAATCGGTCATTCGTGACCTGGAAACGGCGCAGAAGAAGTCGGGCGTCCCCGCGTTCCGGGGCGGCGACACGGTCCGCGTCCACGCGAAGGTCGTCGAAGGCAACAAAGAGCGTATTCAGGTGTTTGAGGGCGTTGTCCTTTCCCGCCACGGGGAAGGCATCCGCGACACCTGCCTGGTCCGCAAGGTCAGCAACGGTGTCGGCGTGGAGCGCACCTTCCTCGTGCACTCCCCCCGCATCGACAAGATCGAAGTCGTGCGCCGCGGCGCCGTGCGCCGCGCGAAGCTGTACTACCTGCGTGACCGCGTCGGCAAGGCCGCGCGCATCAAGGAGGCCCGTTCGGGTCGCTTCGCCGAGCAGCCCACGGCCAAGAAGTCGCAGTCTGCGGCGTCGGCTCCGGCGGCTGGGTAGTCGGCCCGGAAGGGATCGGACAGCAGCGTGGGCGCAGCCGCACACATCACGGACCGCATCGCGAGTGTCTCCCTGACCACGATCCTGCTCGTCCTGGTTCTTCTCACGGTTGTACGCGCGGGGCTTCAAGCCTCGCGCGTCGCCGTTTTTCGCTCCACGGCGGACCTTCTGGAGTCCGCGATCATCGCCGTCGTCCTCGTCTTCCTCCTCCTGCGACCCTTCGTTGTCCAGTCCTTCTACATCCCTTCCGGCTCCATGCAGCCGACGCTGTGGGAGGGCGACCGCATCCTGGTCAACAAGTTCGTCTACCGGCTGCACCCGCCGCGGCAGGGAGACATCGTGGTATTCCGCGCCCCGGAGAGCGCCGACCCCGCCCAGAAGGACTTCATCAAGCGCGTGGTGGGCCTGCCCGGCGATGTGATCGAAGTGCGCGAGGGCTACGTCGTCGTGGGAACGGGGGCGGACGCCTCGATCTACACCAGTGACTCCGTGTACTCCCACCTGTGCGACCTCGGCAGCGTGGATACTTCGGCCGATGGCGGGAGTCCGCGCCTGCCCCGTCTGCGCCTGATGACGGACGCCATCCACCTGGGCGATAAGCGCATCAGCCCTGAGGCGTTCGCCCAGGCGGTGGGGCGCATGGGCGCGCCGGTGCGTATCCAGCCGGGTCAGGTGGTACGCAACGGCGAAGTGCTACACGAGTCGTACGTGGCCGAGGACGTCCACTACCACATGGCCCCCACTCTGGTCGCGCCCGGCCACCTGTTCGTGATGGGCGACAACCGCAACGACTCGCGCGACTCTCACTCCTGGGGTACCTTCCCCGTGGAGCGCGTCGTCGGGCGTGCCGACCTCGTCTTCTGGCCGCTGCGCCGCGTCAAGCGGATTAGCCACCAGTAAGGCGCCTGAAAGGACTTCAAAAGCATGAGTGACGTGACCACGACCCCCTCCGGGCTCCAGTACGAAGAGATCGTTGTGGGTGACGGGCCGAGCCCGAAGGCGGGCGACCGGGTGACGGTGCACTACACCGGCACCTTCCCCGAAGGGAAGAAGTTCGACTCCTCCCGTGACCGGAACGACCCGCTGGTGTTCCCGATCGGTCAGGGATACGTCATCAAGGGATGGGACGAGGGCGTGATGAGCATGAAAGTCGGCGGGCGGCGCAAGCTCATCATCCCGCCGGACCTGGCCTACGGCGCCCGCGGCGCGGGCGGCGTCATCCCGCCGAACGCCACCCTGATCTTCGATGTGGAACTGCTTGGCATCGGCTGATTCCGCCTCCCCGGACTCTGAGGAAACAACGCTTCATGACACGTAAATACCCGGCGCCCCTGGCGGGCGCTCTGGCACTCACCCTGCTCCTGACGCCGCTTGCCCTTTCGCTGGCGGGCTGCGACCCACAGCCCGCGGCGCCGTCGCCGGAGGCTTCCGCCGCCGCTGCCGAGCCAGAGGCTTCGCCCGAGACCCCGGCCGCTGAGGAGACCACCATGGGGCCGCCGCCCCCCGGCCCGCCCGCCCCCATCGGAGACTACGACAAGACTCCCTTTAAGGGCAACGGCAAACCGGTCACCACAAAGTCCGGCCTGAAGTACGAGGACATGAAGGTGGGAACCGGCCCCGAGGCGACGCCCGGCAAGACCGCCATCGTCCACTACACCGGCACGCTCACCAACGGCACCAAGTTCGACTCCTCCCGTGACCGCGGAGAGCCGTTCGAGTTCACCGTCGGCGCGGGCATGGTCATCCAGGGATGGGATGAGGGTGTCGCGGGAATGAAGGTCGGCGGGCGGCGCAAGCTCACCGTCCCCGGCAACCTGGCGTACGGGCCGACTCCCCCGCCTGGCGCCCCCTTCGGGCCGAACGAGACGCTGGTCTTCGACGTGGAGTTGATGGGCGTCAGGTAGCGAAGCGCGCGCGCGCGCTGGCGCACAAAAAAACGCCCGCCCCGGCTTGGGGCGGGCGTTTTTTTGTGCGTCTGCTACTCGGTCACGGTCACGATGACGTACCGGCTGTCCGTGCCGCGCTGGACATAGAGCGCCACATTCTTGCCGCGCTCGCCGCCGGGCTGCCCCTTCAGAATCTCCTGCACGGCCGCAGTGACCTCCTGAGCCGAGGACACATCCTTCTGCGCCACGCGCCGAATCAGGTCGCCCGGCCGGAGACCCGCCCGGGCCGCCGCGCTGTTCGCCTCCACATCCAACACCAGGACGCCCCGAGCGTCCCTCGGCAGGCTGAAACGCCGCGTCAGGTCGGGCGTTACCGTGCCCAGGTGCAGACCCAGGGCCGCCGGCTGCCCCTCCGGCTTCGGCGCCTCCTTCTCGGGCGTCCGCGGCGCGGCCAACCCGGCGGTGTTCTCGGTCAGCTCCGTGGGCGTGATGGTCAGCGTACGGCTCTGACCGGCGCGGAGCACCGTGATACGCGCCTCCTGGCCGATGCCGGAGCGGCTCACCTGCCGCTGCAGCTCCGCAGGACGGGTTACGGTCGTGCCGTTGAACGCGGTGATAACGTCGCCCACCTGGATACCCGCCTTGTCGGACGGGCCGCCCGGCTCTACGGTCTCCACGAGCACCCCCTTCGTGCCCGCGGGCAGACCGAACGCCGCCGCCTTGTCTTCGACCTCGGTGATGCCGATGCCGATGCGGGCGCGGCGCACCTTCCCCTCCTTGACCAGAACGTCCGCGATCTCGCGCGCCGTGTTGATCGGGATGGCGAACCCGATGCCGACGTTACCGCCGGACCGGCTGTAGATCGAGTTGTTCACGCCCACTACGCGCCCGTAGATGTCGAGCAGCGGGCCGCCGGAGTTGCCGGGGTTGATGGACGCGTCGGTTTGCAGGTAGTCGCCCGAGCTATACGAGTCACGCGCCATCTCGCGCCCCTTGGCCGAGATGATTCCCACAGTCATGGTGTTCGACAGGTTGAACGGGTTACCGACCGCGATCGCCCAGTCCCCTACGTTCACCTTCTCCGAGTCACCGAAGCGAACCGTGGGCAGGCCGGTCGCGTTGATCTTCACCACCGCAATGTCCGTCCGCTCGTCCACGCCCAGCACCTTGGCGTCCTTGAACTCACGCCCGTCCAGCAGCTTGACGGTCACCGCATCCGCGCCCGCCACCACATGCGCGTTGGTGATGATAAGCCCATTCGCGTCATAGATGAACCCGGAGCCGACACCGGTAGCAACGTAGGGAGAGCCAGGCGTCGGCGCGGGAACCCCCTGCGTCATCCGCAGGTTGTCGTCGTACTGTCCCTGCTCCAGAGGGAAGGAGTTCGGGATCTGGCGCCCGCCGCCGCGCTCCTGGAAGCGCCGGAAGAACTCTTCCAACCCGCCAAACGGGTCATCCTCTTCCCCGAAGGGGCTCGGCAGGCCCGGCATCCGGCGGAACTCGGGCACGTTGCTGCGGCGGCTGCCCGCCTTGACCTCAGTGGTAATGGTAACTACCGCAGGCTCGGTCACCCGAGCGACCTCGGCGAACGCCTCCTGCATGGCCACCGCGCTCTGGACGGCCGGCCCTGAGACCAACGGCGCGTCGGCCTTATAGACGACCGGCGTCCCCGCGCGGAGCGCGGGCTGTCCCTGCGCCGCGGCGCCGCGGATGGAATAGCCGACCCCCATAGCGGCCAGGGCGACCGCGCTGATCCCGACGTATCGAACAGTTCGTTTTTTCGCTGCGTTCTGCATGAATGACTCCTGCACCAGCCTTAGCGTTTATCTTGGTAAACGATTCTCCGCGTTGTATATATCGCTCCTACTCCTACTTCAGTTCCCAACGAAAATTACCCTTATCGTATATGATACATTATCGAGACATACACTATCCTTCAAGAGCCACTGCATTTCCACCTCCCCCTGCGCTTCCTCAGAGAATCGCATCCCTTACAGGCTAACTAGCCATCTTAGGCAATATCTCGCCCACTCATCAGTGGTGGCAAAAACCCCTTCTGACGTGTTATACTTAAGACATAATCAAATCGCGGAGTCTTCCGAGCGACAGCGAACCCTCTTTTGGGTGCTGTCGTTTTTTGCGTTTTGGGCCAGAGGGGCAGCCGGCTCTCCGCCTCTTACCGCCCCTGCCGATGAGGAATCGCCCCACGGATGCCGAACTCTGTGGCGTATGGGGCACATCTTTCTGTCGTACTCCCGCCGCGACAAGGCGTTCGCGCAGGCGCTGAACGCCGGCCTCAAGGAGCGTGGGCGTGAGACATGGGTCGACTGGGAGGGTATCCCCCCCAGCGCCGACTGGTTGAAAGAGATCTACGCCGCTATCGAGGCGGCGGACGCCGTGCTTTTCGTCCTCAGCCCGGACTCCATCGCCTCTGAAGTGTGCGGCAAAGAGATCGCCCACGCCCTCCAGTGCCACAAGCGGGTGATTCCCCTGGTCTGCCGGGATGTGGACCCCGCGCAGGTGGACGCTATCATCGCCTCCCACAACTGGATCTTCGCCCGGGAGCAGGACGACCTCAGCGCGGCGCTCGCCCTGGTCCTCACGGCCGTTGATACGGACCTCGCCTGGGTTCATGCCCACACGCGCCTGCTGCAGCGGGCGCGCGAGTGGCAGGACAGCGACCGGCACGACGACAGCCTGTTGCCCCGGGGCCGCGACCTTCTGCGCGCCGAGCGGCGCCTCGCCGAAAGCGCGGAGAAGCGCCCCACCCTCACCCCGCTCCAGGTCGAGTATGTCCTGGCGGCCCGCCGCCTGGTCGAGCGCCGCCGCCGTCTGGCGCTGGGCGCCGCCGCCGCTACCCTGGGCGCGCTCGGCCTGCTGGGCGCTCTCTTCTTCCAGAGCCGCGCCCGCGCCCGCCTGTACGCGGCGCAGGAGTTGAACGCCCACGCCGCCCAGGCGCTGACGGAGCACGATGTCCACTCGGCCGCGGTCCTGCTGGCCCACTCCCTTCTCCTGGATGACCGCCCTGCCACGCGGGAGCGCCTGCTGGAGGCGTGGGGACGCTCCGTGCCCCTGGAGCGCACCGGGCCGTGGGACGCGGCGGGTCGTATCAACCGGGGCGCGGACCCGGTGGGCGCGCGCGTCGCCCAGCAGGATCGGGACGGCTCCGTCACGCTGCGCCCCCTGATGCCGCTGCCGACAGCCACCGGGACATCCGCGGAGGCGGCGGCGCCCCGCGTCCTGCGCCCGACGGGTCGGACCGGCAGGGATACGGCGATGCGCGACCTGACCGCGCTCGCCTTCTCGCCGGACGGCCGCCGGGTCGCCACCGCGCACGAGGGCGGCGCGCTGCGCCTCTGGGACGCGGGGGCGGGGGTAGAGATGTGCCCCGCGGTGCGACTGGGCGAGGCACGCGAGGTTACAGCGCTCGCCTTCGCCCCCGACGGCAAGAGCCTGGCGGCCGCGGGGCGCGACCGCGTGGTGCGCCTCTTCGATACCGGCACGGGGGCGCAGACGGCGGAGTTCCTCACGACCGCGAACGAGGGGATTGCCTGCCTGGCCTTCGCCCCGGGCGGTGAGCGTCTCGCAGCAGGCACCCGCGACCACGACATCCTGTTGTTCGACCTTGCCCCCCGCGGCGCGGGCGCCGCGCCAGCGGCGCCGCGGCACCTGCCGGGACACGAGGACGAGGTTCTGTCGCTGGCCTGGTCACCGGATGGAAAGACCCTCGCCTCCGGAAGCGAAGACACCACCATCTTCCTGTGGGATGCCGCCACGGGCGCGCGACGGGAGGCGCTACGCGGGCACAACTCGGGCGTCATTCGCCTGGCCTGGTCACCGGATGGGAAGACCCTCGCCTCCGGAAGCCAGTACGGAGTCGTCCGCCTGTGGTCGCCGGCCACTGCGCGTTGCCATATCGCTCTCACCGCGGAGCAAAGCCCGATTACGGTCCTGGCGTGGTCCGCCGATGGGAACCGGTTGGCGGCGGCCGGAGAGGACAACCCACCGCGCACATGGCGTGTCACGGGCGGAGTCCCGCGCCCGGAGGTCCGCCTGCTGACGGGACACGAGGGTATCGTCTCCTGCCTCGCCTTCTCCCCCCGCCGTGGTCTGCTCGCCTCGGGCAGCGAGGATGCCACGGTGCGCCTGTGGGATGTGGCCACGGGTCAGCCGGTCCGCACGCTTCGGGGGCACACGCGCGGGGTCTGGGGGGTCTGCTTCTCCGGCGACGAGAAGACGCTGATCACGAGCAGCCGGGACCGGACCGTGCGCGTGTGGGACCTGGTGACCGGGACGGTGCGGCAAACGCTGCCACACCCCACTCCGGTGCGCGCCCTGGCACTCTCCCCGGACGGCATGACCCTTGCCACCGCCTGCGACGACGGCGCTGTGCGCCTGTGGGATCTCTCCCCTTCTTCCGCGGCCGACGCAGGGGCGGCGCGGAGCCAGCCGCCGAAACCCCGCCTCCTTTCCCTGGGGGAGCACAGCCTTCTCTCCCTGGCGTGGTCGCCCGACGGCGCTCTGCTTGCGGCGGGGGACGAGGTGGGCGCCATCCATCTGTGGGAGGCAGCCGCGGCGGGCGCGCACGGCGGCGATACCGGGCCGTCCCCCACCCGCACGATGCGCGCCCCCCGGAGCAGGGCGGTATGGGGGGTGGAGTTCGTGGATAACCGCATACTGGCCTCTACGGGCGAGGACGGGACGCTGCGCCTGTGGGACGCGCGCACTGCGCGATTGGACACCACACGGCTGGGGCACCGGGGCGGCGCCTGGGACATCGCGGCCGGCGGCCGGACGCCGCGCTATGTGGCGACGTGCGGGCAGGACGCGGTGGTGCGGTTGCATACGACCGCGGCCGCTCCTTCGGAGGCGCCGCTCACGCTGCGGGGGGCGCAGGATTCAGTGTGGGCGGTCGCCTTCTCCCCGGACGGGCGCCGTCTGGCGGCCGCGGGACAGGACCGCGTAGTACGCGTGTGGGATATCGAAAGCGCCCGCCGGATGCTCCGTTCCACCCCGCCCCATACGCTGAGGGCGCAGGTTGAGGAGGCGACGGGCCTGACGGCGCAAGGGCACCTGGTAATTCCGCAGGTCAAAGATGCCGAACAAGAGGATATCGCGCCCCCAACGGCTAACACGCAAGGGAATGGACAAGATGCCTTATAATTACGTAACGCGCGGCGACTTGCCGTCGGCCCCCACCAGACCATGAAGACCCCGAAGGCCCCGGACTCCCAGGTTGGCAGCGCCGCCGATGCCGCGGAGAGCGGCGCTGGCGTTTCCGACGCCGCCGTCGGCGTCGGCGATGTGCGCCACAACGGCTACGTGCCGAGTCCCCTGGATACCAGCAACATTGAGTTGACGGAAGATATCCGCACGCTCACGGAGCTGCTCGCGAAGAATACCCACGAAGTCTGGGCGAAGCAGCGTATGGCCGACGGATGGAAGTACGGCCCCCACCGCGATGACGAGCGCAAGGAGCACCCGGGCCTCGTACCCTACGAGGACCTGAGCGAAGGCGAAAAGGCCTATGACCGCAACACCGCTCTGGAAACGCTCCGTGTCATCCTCGCCCTCGGCTACCGGCTGAACAAAGACACGCCGTAGTCACCTGCCCGTCACCTCGGGCAACAGTGCGAGACGCCGCCGCCCGGGGTGACAGCAGCAGCAGCAGCAGCAGGGGCGGCATGTCTTGAGCCGGCTCCGGTCCGCCGCAGTATCTACCTACGATGAGTGACCAGAGCCGCGGTGCGTCGCTACGCACCTATCTTCTCTACCTCCTCGCGGTGATCGCCTGCCTCGTCCTGGCGGGTGCGACCGGGTTCTACCTCCTGGAGCGCGGCGCGTACGCGGCCCAGGACCCGCCGCGGGACCTGCGGTTTGGGGATGCGCTCTGGTGGGCCATCGTCACGATGACCACCATCGGATACGGCGATTTCTTCCCCTACACCCCCGGCGGGCGCGCTGTCGCCGTGCTCATGATGCTGTTCGGCATCGGCACGCTCGGTATCTCCACCGCTGCAATCGCCGCCTACTTCGTTAAGAGCGACCAGATACAGCAGTGGCGTGTGCGCGGCCTCCGCGGGCACGTGGTCATCTGCGGCCTCGGCGAGAAGGGCCTGCTGCTAACCCGGGCGTTTCGCGAGCGCGGCGCGACCGTGGTCGTGATCGAGCAGAACGAGACCAACGAAAAAATCGACCTGTGCTACCAGCTTGGAGCCATCGTCCTGACCGGCGATGCCACCAAGCGCGAGATTCTGGCGCGGGCGCGGGTCGCCGAGGCCCGCTACCTGATCGCCGTCTGCCCGGGCGACGGCGCAAACGCGGAGATCGCCGCACACGCTCGGGACCTGGTGGGCTCCCGGCGTGCCGACCGGCCCCTCACCTGCTCGACACACGTCGTTGACCCCGAACTGTGGCACCTGCTGCGCCGCTGGGAGATCGCCGAACTGGGGCCGTTCCGCCTCCAGTTCTTTAACGTCTACGATGTGGGCGCCCGTGCCCTGCTCTCGCTCCACCCACCGTTTGTGGGAATCGACCCGCACACCGGCCGCGACTCGTCCGGCCGCCTCCCCCACCTGCTGGTGGTCGGGGCGGAGCGTCTGGCCCAGCGCGTCGCCCTGCACGCTGCCCGCCTCTTCCGGGACCACCACCCGGGCGCGGCGGAGCCGCTCCATATCACCCTGGTCGGCCCCGGCGCCACGGACGAGTTGCGCCAGGAGCTCTACTTCCAGAACCCGGGCATCGAGCAGATCTGCCGTCTGCATGTGCGCGACCTCGACCCGAGTTTGACGGAGTTCCAGCGGGCGGCGTTCCTGCACGACCCGGAGACGGGGCAGTTCCTCATCACGGCTATCTACATCTGTATGGAGGACGAGACCACGGGCCTGTCCGCGGCTCTTGCCCTGATGAACCGGGCGCGCCGCCACGACGTACGGGTCGTGGTACGTATGACGCAGGACGAGGGGTTGGGAAAGCTGCTCGCGGCCACGCGCGACGGCAGCCACGGGTTCGACAACCTGCACGCCTTCGGCTTCCTGGAGCACACCTGCCAGCCGGATCTGGTACTGGGCGGCACGAACGAGGCGCTGGCCCGGGCCATCCACGAAAAGTACCTGCGCGAACAGGAGCGCCAGGGCGCGACGCGGGAGACCAATCCTGCCCTCCTGCCCTGGGATCAACTCCCGGAAGAGATACGAGAGTCGAACCGGGCGCAGGCCGATCACATCGGCCAGAAGTTGCGGGTCATCGGGTGCGACATCTCCCCCCTCGCCACCTACGACACCGCACCGCCCGTCTTCACATCGGACGAGGTGGAGCAGATGGCACGCATGGAACACGAGCGCTGGATGCAGGAGAAGCGGGCGCAGGGAGTCACGTTCGGCCCCCGCGATGCGGCCAAGAAGACCAACCCGAACCTGCTGGCCTGGGAGGAGTTGCCGGAAGAATCCAAGAAATTCAACCGGGATGGCGTCCGGGAACTGCCCGCCCTCCTGGAGATCGCTGGCTTCCAGATCTACCGCTTGCAGAGGAAGTAACGGCCGGGGTGGGGGAGCGGGTTTCCCCCGCGCGGCACGCACGCGTTTATCGTCCTGAAGACCAACACCATGAGCACTACGATAGACCGACCGGCGGCCCAGGGGTCGCAGACGAACACAGCCCACACCCCGCACGCCGCCGGCGGCGGCAGCGCCTCCAGCCCGCGCCAAGGGCCCCTACCGCTCATTCTCGGTGTCACCGGGCACCGCGATCTGCGGCCGGAGGACATCCCGGCGCTGCACACGAAGGTGAACGGCATCTTCGACGAACTGGCGAGTCGCTGCCCGCAGACACCGCTCCAGATTCTCTCGCCGCTGGCCGAGGGGGCGGACCGTCTCATCGCGCGTGTGGCCCTGGAGCGCGGCCTTCGCCTGATCGTCGCCCTGCCCATGCCGCGCGAGGAGTACGAAAAGGACTTTTCGACGCCCGAATCCCGGGCAGAGTTCGCGGAACTCCTCAACCGTGCGGACGCCGTCGTCGAGATGCCGATGATGCCGGGGAACGACGTCGCGGCGCTCGCCGACCCGGCGATGCGCGCCGAACAGTACGCCCTGGTCGGGGCGTACCTCGTGCGCCACTGCCAGGTGCTGATTGCGCTCTGGAACGGCGATCGGGGGCGCGGCGGGGGAGGCACCGCCGACATCGTCGCCTGGCAGGAGACGGGTATTCCGGAGCGCTACCGACACGCCCTCTCCGAGGTCGAGGCGATGTCGCCGCGCGGCTACCTGGACCCGCCCGAGAGCGGGCCGCTCTACCACATTCTGACCCCGCGCGTATCGGACCCGCGCGTCGTCGGCGGTCAGCCGCTCGCGCTCAAGACTCTGTTCCCGGAGCACGACGAGGGCGAGGAGGTGGAGGAGGATGAGCGGAGTTCCACCTTCGACCGCATCCTCCAGGAGATGAACACCTACAACATCGAGGTGATGGCGCTCGCCGCCGACCCGGGCCGCCGGGAGGCGCTGGCGCAGAGCGCCCGGTATCTCCTGCCGGATGCCGAAGCAAGCACCCTCCCTGAGGCGCTTCAGATGCTGCGCCGCCGGTACGCCATGGCGGATGTTCTGGCGATCGGGTACCAGAAAGGGACGGTCTCGACGCTCATCCGCCTCTGCGTCGTAGTGTTCTTTGCGATCTTCTCGTTCGAGGTCGCCACGAAGCTCTTCCCCGACAATGGCCTGCTGTCCCTGATCTTCCCGGCTCTGCTGCTGGTGGCATACGGCATCTACCACAGCACCCTGGTGAAGGGTAAGTGGCAGGACCACTACCAGGACTATCGGGCGCTTGCGGAGGGTCTGCGCGTAGAGTTCTTCTGGCGCCTGGCGGGCCTGCCCCCGGCCGCTGCCGCAGACCACTACCTGCGCGAGCAGCGCACCGAGCTGGACTGGATCCGTATCGCGGTGCGCAACCTCTCGTCGTCGTTCGCGGACATCGACGAGAACCCGGCCTCGTCGAGCGCCCAGAGCGCCCCGCCACGCGTGGAGCGGTTCGACCTGGTAGACCGCTTCTGGGTGCGCGACCAGCGCAAATACTTCGGGAAGGCCGCCCACCGGGACGAGGCCGCGCACGAGAAGATCGAGAAGCTGGTCGAGAAGTTCGTAGTGGTGGGTCCGGTTATCGCCGCGCTGATGGGCCTCGCGCTGCTGATTCCCTCGCCGCTCCAGCACTGGCTGCACGGCGGCGCGGACCACCACGGCCCCGGCTACCTGTTCCACAAGGGCCTGATTATCCTCATCTTCGTGCTGGCGGCCACAGGCGGCGTTCTGCACACCTACGCCGACAAGCGGGCGCTGGCGCAGCAGGCGAAGCAGTACGAGCGCATGAGCACCCTCTTCTCCGTGGCGGAGCGGCATCTGGAGGAGTTCCTGCGCGAAGGCCGCATCGCAGAGGCGCGTCAGGTCATTCTGGAGCTGGGCCGCGCGTCGCTGGCGGAGAATGGCGACTGGGTGCTGGTCCACCGGGAGCGCCCTGTGGACGTCCCCCACGCCGGTTAACGGCGAAAAAATCTCCCGGGGCGCCTGCGGCGCCCCGGGGGATTTTTCCACTTATTCCTCGCGCGCCATCGGGAGGGCAATGGGACGGCCCATCCGCGGCACCGGTTCCACCGCCACGTCGCCCATGACCTCCCCCTGCTGCTCTATCCGGACCTTCCCCTGAATCGGCTCCGGGTCGGGCAGCACGGCAATTACCCCCATTGTCCGCGTGACCGGCGGCGGCAGCGGCGCGGGCTCTCCGAGAGCGGGGTCCACAGGCGGCGCAAGGCGATTTTCCAGCCATCGGAGCAGGGCGGGCGGCTCACTGCGACGGAACGCCCCGGCGGAGGCGCCGAAGGCAACGAGTACGCCGCAGGCCGCCGCCGCGGCGCGGGACACGCGCGCACGCACCCGCGCGACGCCGACCGGACAGTCCTGCGTCAGCATCGTGCCGTCCGCGCGCTGGTAACAGCGCACGCAGATCTTGCCCTCGGCTTTGCGGACGAGGTCGGCGGCCTCGGTGGCGGTCATAGCGGAAAGGTTGTAGACCTTCTTACGGCAGTGCTCACAGGAGCGTACCCGCTCCCCACCGGGCATGGCGCCCCAGTCGGCGGAGCAGGGAGTGGCCACGCGCACGCGCTTCAGGAGGTCGGTATCGGCGGCAGCGTCGGCGGTATGAGGTGGCGGGTTCGGCATGGGCGTCCTCTCCTGACTCGGTAGGTATTCCGTTAGTTCCGGCATTGCGGGCCAGGGTTCACGGCAGGTGAGCGCCGACGGCAAAAAGAAAGTTACAGGGTATCGTCGGAAAGGTTCTATCCCCTATGCCCGTTTCTACCGCGTCTCCCCTCCGCGTCGCCGTCGTCGGACTGCGCTTCGGCGCGGCGTTCGTCCCGATCTACCAGCGCCACCCGGATGTCGGCCGTGTCGCCGTGTGCGACCCTGACGAGGAGCTGCGCACCCGGATTGGCGACCGGCATGGAGTCTCGGCCGCGGACCGCTTCCCCCGTCTGGAAGATGTCCTCGCGGACGGCTCGTTCGACGCCGTCCACCTGGTGACGCCCGTACGCTTCCACGCCGCTCAGACCCTGGCCGTTCTGGACGCCGGGATGCACTGCGCCTGCGCCGTCCCGATGGCGGTGCGCGAGGAGGACCTGCGCGCCATCGTCGCCGCCCAGCGCCGAACGGGCCGGAACTACATGATGATGGAGACGGCCATCTACACGCGCGAATTCCTGCACGTCCAGCAGCTCCACGCGGAAGGCGCTCTGGGCACCCTGACGTTCCTGCGCGGGGCGCACATCCAGAACATCGAGGGGCTGCCCGACTACTGGAAGGGCTACCCGCCCATGCACTACATCACGCACGCGCTCTCCCCTCTGCTGGCTCTGACGGGCACGCGCGCCGCGAAGGTGTGCTGCTTCGGCTCCGGGACGCTGCGACCGGACCTGCGGCAGATCGACGGCGGAGACAACCCGTTCCCTCTGGAGACCGCCCTCTTCCGGCTGGCCGGTACCGATCTGGCGGCAGAGGTGACCCTGTCGTTCTTCCAGACCGCGCGCCCCTACACGGAGAGCTTCAGCGTCTACGGAGACCGCGGCGGGTTCGAGTGGCAGCAGTTGGAGGAGCAGGACTCCCTCCAGTTCCGACTGGAGGACCTGGCGCCAGGCCAGAGAGGACGCCCCGTCTCCGTAGAACCGGTGCGCCCCCCGTACCGCCCGGACCTTCTCCCTCCCGAGATCGCCGACTTCACGAGGGACGGCGGGCACGGCGGGTCACACCCGCATCTGGTCCACGAGTTCGTCCGGAGCATTGTGGAGGCCCGCCCGCCGCGGGTAGACGCCGTCACGGCCGCGAACTGGACGGCGGCGGGCCTGTACGCCCACGCCTCCGCCATGGCCGACGGGGAGACGCGGGCGATCCCCGACTTCGCGCTATAACGGAGTGAACACGGCTTTGATGCCGGTGTAGTACAGGATGGTGGTGCCCTCGTAGCCAGAGTCGGTGCCGACAATCAGCCACGCGGCGCCGTTGCTGTCCGCGCGCACGGTGAACGCGGTCGGCCCGCTGGTCAACTCCTTCGGGAGGTAGGCTCCGCCCGTGTCCACCCCAATATCGCCGAGGACCAGGGCATCTCGCCCGCCCATGCCCTGGTTACCCTTGTCGATGTTCATGCGCCAGACGCCACGGCCCGCCTCTTCCACCTCGATGCGGGCCGGCTCTCCCCTGGTCGCGCCTGCTTTGACCGTCACCGCTTGTGCGGGGCTGCCGCCGGCCCCCGGTGTGCCGTTCCGCTCATTCGACGCGAGGGCCACTTCGAAGCGGACGCTATAGGTCCGGTTCGGGTCCAGCCCTTCCACCTTCCGCTTCAGGAACATGAACAGATCATCGGAGCGGTTCGCTCCGCCGATACGCACTCCCCGGCGGTTTGCATCGACCGACTCCGGCAACGAGATACTCGCGTCGAACACGAACTCGAAGTTCGCGTCGTTGCCCACCGGGTAGTCCGCAAAGCCGTGCGT
The DNA here is from genome assembly GCA_937902745.1 of uncultured Armatimonadota bacterium. Classification (GTDB taxonomy): domain Bacteria; phylum Armatimonadota; class Armatimonadia; order Armatimonadales; family Armatimonadaceae; genus CALEKU01. Next base: position 5,581 of record CALEKU010000081.1, on the reverse strand, counting down.
CCACCCCTGGATACCTTCGTTGAAGTCGAAGTTAAACGTCCGCTCGTCCGCTCCGCCCCCCGAACCGCTGCCGCACCCCGGGAGTGTCAGCGCTGCCAGTGGCAGCGCAAGCGCCCCGCTCAGAAACCACCGCCTCGTTCGCATCTGTGTGATAACCTCCGCGAGTATGGACCGCCGCGAGCCGCGTCAGCTTCAAGAGAAGGCGCCCGTTTGGCCGCCCTGGCACGGGGAAACAACCATACTGAGACGTGTTCACGAACCGAAAGTAGGATCAATTCATGGAGAGCCGTGCAAAGTTCCTGGGGCACCCGCTGCACCAGATGATGGTAGTCTTCCCGCTGGGCCTTCTGGCGACGTCGGTGCTGTTCGACATCGCGGGCGCGCTGACGAACAATCCGGAGTTGTACCGCGTGGCCTACTGGCTGATTATGGTGGGGGTCGTGACCGGCCTGCTCGCCGCGGTCCCGGGGTGGATCGACTGGGCGCATATCCCGTCGGGCACCCGGGCGAAGCGCATCGGCCTCGTGCACGGCCTGGGGAACACTGTGGTGCTGGCCGCCTTCGGCTTCTCGGAGTGGCTGCGGTACGGCAGCGACCCGAGCGCCCCCGCGACCGCAGCGGTCGTTCTCTCGTTCCTGGGCGTGGCCCTGGCCCTGTTCACCGCCTGGCTGGGCGGTGAGCTGGTGGACCGCCTCGGCGTGGGTGTGGACCCCGGGGCGAACCTGAATGCCCCCAGTTCCCTGTCCGGCCTTTCCGCCACGGAAACGAGCGAGCCCATTACCGGCGACGCCCCGCTCCCGGCGCAGCGCTAACGAACCTCTCCCGGCCTGGGGGCAATTACGGCCGCCCTCCGTCCTGTTTTTGTCGTGTCGCAGGGAATCCGTTCAGCGTGTCGAACGCTACCTGGACAGAAAAAGAACAGGAATCAGCCGGGCTTTGAATAGCAGGACCCTCTGCGAAGCCGCTGACGACCCTGGAGGAGAGTTTCCCCGTGTCGGAGAGAAGGGCAGCAGAGGAGGCACCAGGGCTTCCTGAGACGGTGCATATCGGCGGACTGGAGATCCGATTCCTGGAAAGTGGCGCGAGCACGACCGCGGGCGGCCTGGATGTGTTCGAGATGACGGTGCAGCCGAATGCACGGGTGCCGGTACCGCACCACCATGAGACCTGGGAAGAGACCATTTATGGTCTCGCGGGCGAGCTGGTCTTCCGCATCGGGGATCGGGAGGTGACCGTGGGACCGGGGCAGACGGCCTTTATCCCCCGCGGTGTGACCCACGGCTTCCGCAACGACGGGCCGGAGGCGGGAAAGTGCCTCTGCATTTTGACGCCCGGCGTACTTGGTCCCGGCTACTTCCGCGAGATGGCGGCACTTCTGACACAGACGCCTCCGGATATGGCGCGGGTAAAGGAGACAATGCTCCGCTATGGTCTGATCCCTGTGCCCCCTGCGCCCGCTGAGTGACGCGCGGCAGGGCGGGCAGAATCGTCCGGGGCGGGTGGGGGCCTGTCAGGCCGCAGGTCCCCACCCGCCACCTCCCGGAGTCTCCAGCACCAGACGATCACCGGGAGATACCTCGCAGCCGTCCACCGAGCCAAGGGTAAAGGTGTCACCGTCCACCCGATAGACGGTCTGGCGGCCGGGCGCGCCGTCCGCCCCACCCGCCATGCCCTTCGGCCCCGCCGCCCGGTGCTGCGTCAGCACCGAGAGCGACAGCGGCGCCAGGAAGGTGAGTTCCCGCAACGCGCCGTCGCCCCCCGGGTGCCGTCCCACCCCGCCCGAGCCGCGGCGCACCGCGAACCGCTCGACGCGCACCGGGCACCGCCGCTCCAGCACCTCCGGGTCCGTGATACGGGTATTTGTCATATGGGTGTGCACGGCGGACGCCCCGGCCGTGGTTGCCGTGGCACCGGCGCCCCCGCAGACGGTCTCGTAGTAGCCGAAGTCGGCGTTCCCAAACAGCAGGTTGTTCATGGTGCCCTGCGAGTTCGCCGCAAGGCCAAGCGCCGTCAGCAGAAGGTCCACAAGCCGCTGACTCGTCTCGGTGTTTCCCCCCACCACGGCGGGACAGCGGGCCGGGTCCGCCGGGTCGAAGTCGGGCGCGAGCAGCGAGTTCGGCGGCAGGACGATATCCACCGCGCGCAGCAGCCCCTCGTTCAGCGGCAGGGGTTCGTTCACCAGCAGGCGCAGTGCGTAGAGTACGGCGCTGCGGACGACGGCCGGGGTGGCGTTCAGGTTGCCCGAGTGGACGCCCCCGGTGCCCGTAAAGTCGAGCGTCAGCCGCCCCGTCTCAGCCGATCGTGTGATCGTAACCCGCAGCGGCGAGCCGTCGTCCAGCGCATCCTCAGCCGCGCACGGCCCGATGCCCCGCCGGTCCAGAGCGTCGCTCAGCAGCGCCTCCGCCCGTGCCGCCAGCGCCTCCATCCGGGCGCGCACCACGTCCGCGCCGTGCACCTCCGCCAGCGCCCGTAGCGCCTCCGCACCGCGCCGGTTCGCCGCGACGGCGGCCTCCAGGTCGGCCCGGTTATCCCCGGGCGCCCGGGTCGGGTACGGCCCACTGGCGAGCAGGCGCATCACCTCCTCCCAGCAGGGCTCCCCGGCGCGGAACAGGTGCGTCGGCGGTATCACCACGCCTTCTTCGGCCAGGTTCGTGGCGTCGGGCGGCATGGAGCCCGGGCGCTTGCCGCCGATCTCCGCATGATGAGCACGGCTCGCCACGTACCCTAGCAGCGCCCCCTGCCCATCGTGGACGGGCATCACCACCGTCACGTCCGGCAGGTGCGACCCGCCGAACGCCGGGTGGTTCGTCACAAGGACATCCCCCGGGACCATATCAACATTCTCGCGAAGCGCACGGACGCATACCCCCATCGCCCCAAGATGCACGGGGATGTGCGCGGCACTCGCCACAAGGTCGCCTTCCGGGCCGAGCACGGCGCAGGAGAAGTCCAGCCGCTCTTTCACGTTCACGGAGAGCGCGGTGCGACGCAGCATCTCCCCCATCTCTTCGGCGATGCCGGCGAAGCGCGCCGTGAACAGTTCCAGTTCCACGGGGTCGCCTTCCCCCGCCCTCTCGCGCCTTCCGAACGCCAGAGCGGGCGCCCCCCGATCCACGAGGACCAGCGCCCCCGCTTCGTCCATCGCCGCCACCCAGCCCACTTCGACCACGGTCGCGCAGTGGCGCTCGAAAATCAGCGCCGGCCCATGCAGGGTGTCGCCCGGCACCAGTTCCTCGCGGTCCAGCGCAGGCACCTCTCGCCAGGCCCCGGCGAAGTAGGCGCGGGCGGAGCCCTCACCCCCCGCCCCGTCTCCGCGAAAGCCCTCACCCCCGCCCCTCTCCCGCGACGGTAGAGGGGTGCCTGCCACCGTTTCAGTATCCGCTCTCCGTGAAGCCGATACTGCCGATGCCCCAGGCACCCCTCTACCGTCCGCGGGAGAGGGGCGGGGGGTGAGGGCCCTTAAGGCATGAGGGCTCTCCCCCGCCACCACGCGGGCGGAGACCACTTCCACCGTCCGCGAAGCGTCCGGCCGGTAGCCGAACACGGCGGCGAAGCGGGCGGCGAAGGCGTCCGCCAGGGAGGCCGCGGGGTCGTACTCCACTTCCAGGGTGCTCTCCTGGCCCGCCAGCCGGAGCGCGACGATGCGGCGGCGGACGCTGACCGCGCCCGCGGGGACGCCCTCGGACGCCACCGCCGCGGCAGCCTCCGCGGCCAATTCTTCGACCGTCCGGCGCAGGTCGGCCTCCGACTCCGGCGTCAGGCGCACCAGAATCTGACGTTCGGCGAAGCGCTCAATCGGCGCGTTCCCGATGCCCAGGGCGGAGAGCAGGCCGGCGTCGGGCGGGACCAGGACGGTGCGGATGCCGAGTCGGGCGGCCACCGCGCAGGCGTGCTGCCCGCCCGCGCCGCCGAACGCCACCAGGGCGTGTTCCGCCGGGTCGTACCCCCGCCGCACCGAGACCGCGCGGATCGCCTCCGCCATCCGCTCGTTCGCGATGTCCAGGAACCCCGCCAGCAGCGCCTCGCGGGTCGTGGGGGTATCCCCCTCACCCGCCTCGCGCGCCAGCGCCGCGCGCAGGGCATCGGCGGCGTCCGCGGCGGCGGCGGGATCGATCGGGATTTCGAAGCGGGCCGGGTCCAGCCTCCCCAGGAGCAGGTTAACGTCCGTGATGGTCAGTGGCCCGCCGGCCCCGTAACACGCAGGGCCAGGCGCCGCCCCGGCGGACTCCGGCCCGACGCGCAGTACGCCGCGCCGCTCCACCGTGCAGACGGAGCCGCCCCCGGCCGCCACGCTCTCGATAGCCAGAGCGGGCGCGACCAGCAGAGCGTCGCCCACCCGGTGCTCGAACACGTAGTCGTAGCCGAGGTTCGCATCGCACCGGGCGACGTCGGTGCTGGTCCCGCCCATATCGAAGGCGATCACCCGGGCGTGTCCGGACGCCTGCCCGGCCCGCGCCGCGCCGACGACGCCCCCCGCCGGCCCCGAAAGCAGGCTGTCCTTCGGCCGGAAGGCGGCACGCCCGACGAGCCCGCCCGCGCTGGTCATGAGGTGGAGGGAGCGCGCGCCGCCCGCCTCCAGCCCGCCCACGAACTGCTCGACTACCGGCGCCAGGTAGGCGTTGACGACCGCGGTCTGGGCGCGCGGCAAAACTTTGATGAACGGGGCCAATCCCGCGGAGCGCGAAACGTGGGTAAAGCCCGCTGCGCGCAGTAGCGCCTCTACCCGGCGCTCGTGGGCGTCGTTCACGTCGGCGTGCAGCAGCGCGACCGCGGCCGTGCGGATGCCCGCGGCGACGCAGCGGCGGGCGGCCTCCGTGACCGCCGCCTCATCCAGCGCTGCGAGGACAGTCCCGTCGGCGTTCAGCCGCTCCGGCACCTCACACACAGCGGCGTAGAGCGGGGGCGGCTTGGCGATGTCCAGAGCGAAGAGGTCCGGGCGCTGCTGCGTCCCGATCTCCAGAAGGTCCGCGAACCCGCGCGTCACGAACAGCGCCGGGGGCGTCCCGCGCCGGGTCAGCAGGGCGTTGGTGCCGCGCGTGGTCGCGACACGCAGCGCCATCGGCGGCAGAGACGCGCCGTAGGGAGTGCGCGTCATCAGGTGCGCACCGAGCAGCGGGGCCTCCACGGGCCACGCCACCTCCAGCAGCGCGCCGGGCGCAAGAACCGCAAAGGGTTCCTGCTCCTCCAGTGGCCGGTCCAGTTCGAGGCGCGTCACCTCGCCCGGCTGGTAGCGGACCACAATCGCCGGGGGGGCGTCGGCGGCGCCTGCAAGCCGAATCGGCAGGCCGAAAACGAAGTCTTCGGGCAGCGGCGCCCCGCCGCCCGCCCACTGCTCCCGCACCCGGAGCGACCTGCCGCCGTCCTCCACACCCTCCAGCGTGGCACGCAGGACGGCGGCGGAGAGCACCTTGGCCCGGTGGAGCGCGCCGTCCGGAGCCACTCCCAGGCAGTCGGTGAACGTCCCTCCGGTGTCCGCCCACACCGCCCACTGCCCCTGCCGCTGCGCCGCCGTTCCGGTTGTCATGACGTCGGTGGTTTCCACACTGCCGGCCCGCTTCCCTGCGCCCCTGCCCCCAGTGCC
>CALEKU010000080.1 GCA_937902745.1 uncultured Armatimonadota bacterium | reverse complement strand
GCGGAGCGCGGTGAGCGCGCCGCCGAACACGCAGCCGGTGTCGATGTTGAGCGTGATGAACCTACGAATTCCCAGGGTTGTGTAACGTTCAGCCGGGAGTTTTCTCGACTTACAGCCGTGTATTTGCTCCGCTTCCTCCCTTTCACCGACAGAAACTATGAAGGCATCGGGTACGACCGTGCGAAGAGGAATACCCCACATCCTGCTAAGGCGAACAGGAGAACACCGGGGGGAGCACATTGACGCTTGGGGAGGGAGTCATGGGAAGTCGATGCAACTATCCGTATTCACGGGATTGCAACGCCGCAAGCGATCTACAGTAAGGCACAGGCCACGGATGACCCCATGCTTTTGAAAGGCGAGTACTGCATAAGCTGAACAGGAGGGATGGAAGCGGCACAGCACCTTCATCTTCCTGTTGTATGCCGGGCCAATACCCTGCTGCCACACACGAACGATCACCCAGCCTGCAAGGAAACCGCACGGGTGTTTATGGCGTATCAATAGTAATAACTTCTTGTGCAAAATTCGAGGATTGGCATTCTGGGCAGCGCCGCAAGCGCATCAACTCGGATTCGTTTGCCTCCACGTTGCGCCGGGCTTGAATATTACCAGAAGGATTGCAGCAATTTGTTCCCGAACATGCGTTGCCAAGGCGCTGGGACTCCAGTTGTTGTTCTCTGGCAACCAACGAATGCCACACTTTTCCACACTGCTTACACGTACGCTTATATTCTTGCGCTGCTGCCATTCTAAGGTTGTTCCTCTTTGCCTTCTACCGCAGATAACCCCTTCCATATCTCCCGAAGGTATGCCACGGCCTCTTCAACGTTGTTACACATCAGCTCTACCGGCTGTACCTGCCCCTTTTCACGCCGGACTATGATCTGCCCAAAGCCTTCAGGGTAGACCCGGACGTTGATGCTTACACGCTTCCCCTTGCCGGTTGACGTAACATAGCCGTCCGCTTCCAACTTCGCAAAATCCATGCCTAACCGCCTTCCCTTTTAAGATCAGGCATAGAGTTCGAGAAGGGCTTGGTAATTCCTGCGTTGCTCTGGCAAGTAACGGCGGCTCCGGTTTCAGCTTTAGCCCCGAATCCAGTCATCGAAATCCTCGTATCCCGGCAACGGCATTCCGTACCGCTCTTGGAACGCCAGCCAGTACGCCGTAAATGCCTCCCCCTCTTCGTCGAAGACGCCCAGGTGCCGTTTGCAAAGTTGAGCCACCCATCGCCCGTTCGGGCGGCGCGACACGCCGGGGTAGCCTGATGACCCGCCCCGACTCCTGCCTGCCTTCGCCCGGCTCAGGTTCGCCCGCGCGGTGGCGTCCCAGGAGTATCCTCCTTCCGACCCCGTACCGCCATCGTCGCCGTTCAGGAGCGGGCAACCCCTTGCCCGGAGTTCGGCTATCCACCGCTGCTCGGCCTCACGCCATTCCGCGCCCGGCACCCGCTCCACCAGCATAATAAAGGGGCGCATCCCCGCCGCGACCATCTCCCGCAGCCAGACCGCTACTGGACGGCGGCGTTGTAACTCGTGCGGGCTGACGTGCTGACCCAGCCTTTTTACCAGGCTGTTCCGTGTGACCCCGCAGTACCTCCACGTCCCATCGCGCGGGTCAACCAAAACGTACACCGAGCGGCACCCGGCCCCGACCGAACCTGTTGTCATACCGTTCCCCCACCGGCCCGCACGTCGTAAATTTTGCCGCAGGCCCGCTTGGTTGCGGGCGGGCGTATGTGCAAAAGCCGGTAGTGTGTCCTTCTGAACTACCGTGGTGCCACCCTGGCTGCATCGTGCCGGGTGGAAAGATCAGGTAAAACGCAGGGCTGAAACGCGGGGCACTACGGCAACGGGGCGGGGGGGGCGAGGCCGAACAGAGATAACAAGCGGTCGAGCGGCGGTTTGCCGCTGTGGTCGGTGCGGGTCAGCGCCTCCTTGATGTGCCAGCAAGTGAACCCGCGCTGCCGGTCGTGGCCGGGCGAGGGGAGCGGCCCGCGCCCCGCTCGCTCGCGCGCCTGTTGCTCCATTCGGCGCAGTACCCGCACCAAGGGGGCGAACCGTTCACGCGGCCCGCCGTGCGCTTCGGCGGTGCGGCGTTGCACAAGCCCGAAGACGGCCCAATACCGGCCTCCCCCGGCGAACCCCGGCGGGGCCACCTTGTCCGCCTTCTTGCCCATGTAGTTAATCGCCGCCGCAAGGTTTCCAATGGGCTTACCGAACGCACCGTGTTCGAGGTGCGCCGGGTCGCTGCTGCCCGTGATACGGTGCCAAGCCCGGCGCACTTTCGCCATGTCGGGCATGGCGTTGACGTAGATGTGCAGGTGAGGCACCCCTCTGCCCGGCTGGTACTCGCGCATCACGATCCCGCCGAGACCCTGCGTGTCTTTCAGGTGGCGGCGCATCTTGTCCCAGTGTCCCCGCACCTCCGCTCCGTCCTGGGGGCGTACGTCGTCGGCGTAGGTCAGCACGATCTCGTACACTAATCCCACCAGGCTTCGGGCTACCTCATGGAACCGTGACCGCGACGCCTTAGTGAACCCGGTCACGCCGCCCCGAATGCCCCCGCCCCTGCGGCTCTGCTTCCCGTTGCTGGGTAGGTGTTGGCGCACCCGTACCCGGTCAGCGCAGACCTCCACCACCGTTACCGGCCCGGCTACGCCCGTCATCTGACCGCCAACCCGCCGCGTTATGTGCTTCTCGTCAAGAAGACTGCTCCCCATTGCTCCATCCCCTGAAATAGCGACGACCCGCGCCGGGGTGGATGGGCGCGGGCCGTCAGTTCGCGGGCCGTCGCCCGCGAACATCGTCACGTCGTTCTGCTTGGCGTGGTTCCACCCCTCGCCGGAGGATGCTTATACACCGTCCGTTGCGGCGCACTCATGGCACGTCCGGGGCCGTCCCACACAGGGGTTGCGTCACCGGGCAAGGGGTTGCGTCAGGATTCCGGTTCGTGCTCCTACCCCCACCCCCGGAGGCCCGGAAAACGTCCAGAGACACAACTTGCCCGTTACCTCGCTCGCTTTCAAGCAGGCGATTGATCAGCCGCCGGTTCATGCAGGCCCACGCCCGGAACGCCAGCGGCGCAGTAGGGTACACCCGCTCCTCCCACGAGATGCCAGCCTCTATACATTGTGTTGCGTTGATAGCATTCATCCCTCTTCTCAGCCCCAACCTTTCCGCCCCTCCTGGGCTTAGGGGATGATCGTGGATTCTGAGGCCATCTTAAGAGGCGCAGAGCCGTTCTAAAAAACCTGGTTTCGATACGGGGCCTTTCCCGGTGCCGGAATCGCGGCGTAGGCACGATCACCTAATACAGCACCAGGAGGTTGGCTGAGAGTGCCACGACAGAGGCGAGACAGGAACAAAGGCAGTAGAGGCGGATGGGAGCAGCGGGAGCGCATCGGGCGGTTGGCTGTTCGCGTGTCCCACGTCGGGAACCGGGGGACGCAGGTGAAGACCGCTCGCGGTGAAGAGCGGGGCGGCGACCGGGCGTTCTACTCCCCAGAACTACAGATCGCGGCGGGGCGAGAGTATTTCACCCCGAAGGCCGTTCGGTTCGATGAGGATGCGTCGCGGGCGCATCAAGATTTGGACGTGCGGGCGTCGCGGGCGGATACCTGGCAGGATAGACCGGGACTGATGGCACACCTGGAGGCCGCTCGGCGCGGCGAGTTCACGGACATCGCGTTCTACAAGCTGTCCCGCATGGCGCGGAACATACGCGACGGCTGGGCCATAGTGCAGGCGTTCCGTGATGCCGACGTAGACGTTCATTTCGTCCGGGATGCGTTCCCGCCCATCTCCGGCGCGCTGGGGGATACCATGCTGACGCTGCTGATGGGCGCGGCCCAGATGGAGAGTGAGAACATCGGGCAGTTCATCTCCGACGCTATCCGCGCGAAGCTGGACGGCGGTACCCCGCACCACAAGTACCCTGGTTGGATAGGCAGGAACCGCGACGGCGAGTTCTACATCAAGGACGGCCCGGCGGACGTGATGCGGCGTTTGGTAGAACTGGCCTTACGGGGCCTGTCGTACATCGAGATCAGCCGCCGCTTGAACGCCGACGGGTACCTGACAGCACAGGGGAACCGCTGGTCGCACACCACCGTCGCGGCGAAGCTCACGCCGGAGTACATCGAGCGGATGCGGGGTACCGCGTTCGGGAACGTGTTGGACGACCCGGCAGAGCGTATCCGCATCCCGGACGTGTTCCCGGCCATCATCACGGAGGACGAGGCACGCATCCTGCGCCTGCTGTACGACACGGAGCGGCCCGACCGCACGACGCCACGCCGGGAGTCAGGCCGCTCCGTGGGCACCGACAATATGCTCAGCGGCATCGTGGTCTGCGCCGTCTGCGGGATGGCCCTTCGCGCCAGTCAGGGCGGCGGGCCGTGCAAAGGGGAAGAACTGTATCCGACTTACGTATGTCAGGCCCGGCGGGACGGACACACCGCACACCAGGAGGCGCGGGGCGTATCGGTAGACGCCGCGAACCTGGAGGACGCCGTATGCCGGGCGCTAAAGCAGGTTCTCCGCCGATGCCCGGAGGACGCGCCCGCACCGGTTCGGCAGGTAATCAAGCCCGTGCGGACAGTGGAGAAGGTGGAGGCTGAGATGCAGCGTGCGTTCGACGCCTATACCGCCGGGGAGGTAGAGCGGTTCATCTATGAGCGGCGGATGCAGGCGCTCCGGGACGAGCGGGCGCGGCTACTCGAACCGCCCGTCGTTGCCGATGCTGACACCGTCGCCCGCGCAATGGAAGGGGCGGAAACGGAGCGGCAGGCGTGGCGGCAGGCGGCCCTTGCCCTCGTCTCATCGGCGTCGTTTCCCCACGTCATCCAGGGCAAGCGCAACGCCTACCGCGCCGTGCGCGTGACGCTCACGACCGGGGAAACCTACCTCGCACCGGTCTACCGCGACACGTACCAGGGGGTACGGGCGTTGATCCCCGCGTAGCGTCGCCGTTGCGTTACACAACCCTGGGGACTCGCGGGTTCAGCGTGTGGTTCAGCCACTCGGGCGCGGGCACCGGGGTGTGTCCGTAGACCACGGTCGCGGCGCCGCGGTACTCCGCCGCCCAGTTGTGGCGCACGG
>CALEKU010000079.1 GCA_937902745.1 uncultured Armatimonadota bacterium | reverse complement strand
TTGAATCACAGAAGCCGGGACTTCAGTCCACGGCACACACCGGCCTGCGGCGCCCAGAGCGACGACAACGCACGTGGCACCGCTGCCGTATACTGGGGCTGTGACCGCTCCCGCCGAAGACATCCCCGCCGCCGACACCCGCCTCCCCGAGTCCGTAACTCCATTGTCTGCCCATGCAGGCAGGCGGTGGGTCTGGGCTCTCCTGCGCTTCCTCCTTTACGTCGGGCCGCTGCTGGCATGGATGGCCCTCATCTACCTCCTCTCTACCGAACTCGGCGGCTTTGAAGAGAGCCTGGGCTACATCAACGCGATTCTGGACTACTGGGTGCCGCCCGCCACGCGCCCCTACCAGCCCGCCATCGACCCCACGTTCCTGATGCAGATCACCCTCGTCCTGCGCCGCTACGCCGCGATCCTGTGCTACGGCGTGCTTCTGGTGCTGGCCGTCCGTGCGCTCCAGTACGGCCGCGCGAACCTCAAGCCGCTCTCCGTACTCGTCGCCGTGCTTCTGAGCGCGGGCTTCGCAGCGACGGACCTGTGGCACCGCCAGCGCGTACCGAATCGTCATGGCACGCTGGACGACCTGTACCTGAACCTGACGGGCATCGCCCTCTTCCTCGGCGGCACCCTGCTCCACTTCGGCCTCAAGCGCCTCGAACGCCACCTGGGAGGGGATTAACGGGCCACGGTGCCGCGGAGGTTCCCTCCTGCGCGGGCGGCTTTGCGTCTTGGCGCCCCTCCGTCTTCCATGATATAGTGCCTCCTTGCGCCCGGGGGGCCTGCCACCATGCCGCAGATTATCGCCGAAAACCTCACCAAGACCTACCGCATAGCGGAGCGCCCGGAGGGGAAGTTCGCCGCCATCCGCGGCCTCCTGAAACCGGTGTACCGGACCGTGACCGCGCTTGGCGGCGTGTCGTTCACGCTGGACAAAGGGGAGTTGGTCGGCTACATCGGGCCGAACGGCGCGGGCAAGTCCACCACGGTCAAGGTGCTGAGCGGCATCCTGGTCCCGGACAGCGGGCGGTGCGAGGTGAACGGCCGCGTACCGTGGCGCGAGCGGATTGCGCACGTCGCGCGCATCGGCGTCGTGTTCGGCCAGCGCTCGCAACTCTGGTGGGACCTGCCGGTCACGGACTCGTTCGACCTGCTGCGCGACATCTACGCGGTGCCCGCCGCCGAGCACGCCCGCGCGAAGGAGGAGTTGGTAGCGGCGCTGGACATCGCCCCCTTACTCTCCGTACCTGTGCGGCAGCTGTCGCTCGGCCAGCGGATGCGGTGCGAGCTGGCGGCGTCCCTGCTGCACGCGCCGGACATCCTGTTCCTGGACGAGCCGACCATCGGGCTGGACGCGCTTTCGAAGCTGGCCGTGCGCGAGTTCGTGCGCAAGCTCAACCGCGAGCGCGGCGTCACGGTCATCCTGACCACGCACGACATGGACGATATCGAGGCGCTGTGCACCCGCGTCCTGGTGATCGCGAACGGTCAGATCCTTTCGGATGGCTCGCTGGACGCCCTGCGGGCGCGCGTCACCACGGAGCGGTGGCTCATCATCGACCTGGCGGACGCCGGGGAGGCGGTCTCGGACCCGGAGGCGGAGGTGCTGTCGCGCGAGGGAGCGCGGGTCACGCTGCGCTTCGACCCGACCCGCACCCCCACGGCCGCGCTGATCGGGCGGGTCACCGGCGCGCACGATGTCCGCGACCTGTTCGTCCAGGACCCGCCCATCGAGGAGATCATCGCCCGCCTCTACGGCGCCGAGAAGGTGCCGGCCGGGTAAGCCCTTCGCTCCGGGAACGCGCTCAGGCGGGGACGGTAGTACACCGCGCGCAC
>CALEKU010000078.1 GCA_937902745.1 uncultured Armatimonadota bacterium | reverse complement strand
CGAGATCACCCTAGGGTCGCGTGGAATCCCACTGAACGATGTCATGTTCGAAGAGGATAAAATCGATGCTCTCCGAAACAGCCTTGAATAACCGCATGACTGCCATTCATCGCGTGCTGACGCGCGCGAAGACGCGGGCCTACCAGGGCACCGAGTCGCGGGAGATGGGGCGTATTCTGGACGACACGGAGTATCTGGTCGCGCTGCTCTTGAACGGCGACCCGGACAATCGCTTCCGCCCCTACCTTCAGCACATCGAGGAGAATTACGATGGTTTCGACGGTCTCGTCGCTGCGTTCGACGCGGCGGAGGGTGGAATCGCTACAGCGCGGGCTGAATCGCCCGCCGCGGCCACGCGGTAGATCCGTTGAGTAAGCCGGCCCCTAACGCCATCGAGATCCGGGATGTCTCGAAGCGGTTTTACGTAGTCAATCACGGATACGCGGGCATCAAAGGTAAACTTGGCGCGCTGGTGCGCGGGGTGAAGCCCGAGGTGCGCGAGGTCATAGGGCTAGACGCCGTCAGCCTGAACATCGCGGCGGGCGAGACGGTGGCGCTCATCGGGCGAAACGGCTCGGGAAAATCCACCCTGCTCTCGCTCATCGCCCATGTGATGCTGCCGGACAGCGGCACAGTCACCTTCCCCGCCAGCGCCGATCCGGCGCACCCGCGCATCGCACCCCTGCTTGAAGTGGGGGCGGGCTTCCACCCGGACCTCACCGGGACGCAGAACGTCTTCTTCAACGGCTCGATCCTCGGCATCACCCGCGCCGAGATGGCCGAACGCTTGGAGAGCATCAAGGCGTTCGCGGATTTTGAGAAGCCGGAGTACTACGACGCCCCCGTGCGCACCTATTCGTCGGGCATGTACGTCCGCCTTGGATTCGCGGTTGCGGTACACACCGACCCGGAGATCATCCTGGTGGACGAGACGATGGCAGTGGGCGACGAGGTCTTCCAGGAAAAGTGCTACGCGCGCATCGGGGAGTTCCAGCGCGCGGGCCGCACGATCGTCCTCGTGTCGCACGATATGGACATCGTCCGCCGCGTCGCCACGCGCGCCGTCTGGCTCCGCCAGGGGCGCGTGCAGGCCGACGGCGCCGTGAACGAGGTAATCCACGCCTACCACCATAGCGTTGGCCTGCCTGATTAGCGTGAAATTTTCCCGAGAGTCTGTAACTATTCCGAATGCCGCCCGACTCATAACGTGAGTCGGTTTTTTTTCTGTTATACTGGCCGGAGCAGGCGAACAGGCGCGGGACGCAAATAGGGAAGGAGAGGCGGCGATGACGAAGCGGACGCACGAGTTTTGGGTGTCCGACCCGGTGGACGAGGCGGTACGTCGGGCGAAGATCACGCTGAAGAACCTGGGGGCGCTGAAGGCAGTGGTGCCAAACCAGCATGTGGTGGGCACCGTGGCGTTCGGCGTGCAGGAACCAGCGGTGGTGCGTATCTCCTGGCGTCCGGAGAACGAGCCGGAACTGGACCCTGCCCTCTACGGGGGGAAGGTCTCGGCGCCTCGCCGTGCCTTGCCGGGTACGATGCTGACCCTGGAAGTGAGCCACGAAGAGGGAGGCGAGGCCGCCGTGCGTAGCGCGATTGAGCGCTTTGAGGAGGCGTACCGCCACTTCGACCAGCCCGACTACACCCCGGACCGCCTGGGTATCCTGCCCGTCACCATCATCGGCTTCATCGTGGTTCTGCTGCTGCTGGCGTTCCTGCTGGCGCGGCGGACGAACGTCTTCAAGCCGGAGCCAACCCCGAAGCCTTCGGCGACGGCAGTCGCCCAGTAGCCGCCGGGCCGGGCGAAAACTCACCCGGCCCGCTTCGGTCGTCGGCCCTACTTCAGGGCGTAGACCTTGTTTCCCGAAGCCATGTAGACGGTGCCGTCTCCGCCCAGCGACGGGTCCGGCGGGCGGCTGGCATTCCCCAGGTTCTCCACCGGGAACTCCCACAGCACGGCGCCGTTCGCGGCGGCCAGGGCGACCACCCGGGTGACTGTCGGGAACTCGCGCGTGGTGTAGGCGATCACCACCCTCCCGCTGGCGTCGATAGCCGGGGCGGAGTAGAAAACCGGAATCTGCGCGTTCGGGAAGGCGGCCACGCTCCAGCGCTTCTGGCCGTTGTCGCCGCGCAGAGAGTAGACCAGATTGTCCTCCGCCGGGGCAATGACCTCGCCGCTCGGGCCAATGCCGGTCCCCGCGACGTTTCCGGTCGCCCCGGTGGACGCGGCGCCGGTCGCGAACGCCCAGCGCTGCTGGCCCGTGGCCCCATTGAACGCCCGCACCGTTCCGTCGGCCGCACCCAGGTACACGGTGCCGTCGGCGCCGACAGACGGCGAGGCGCCCAATACCCTCTGCCCCGGCGTTGCCTCCCAGCGCCGCGCGCCCCCGCTGGTCAGCGCGGTAAGCAGACCGGCGGCGGACCCGGCGTAGATGGTACCGTCTGCCCCCAGGGCAGGGGCGCTCTGAGTATTCCCCAGCACCGCTCCGATTGTGTAGGTCCAGTTGAGGCCCCCGGAGGCGTTGAGGGAGTGGATGACCTCGCCGTTCAGCGTGTAGGCCACGGCGTAGATGGTTCCGTTTTCCGCCACGGACGGCCCGGCGTAGATAGTGCCTACTGACGCGGTCCACTTCTGCTGCCCCGTGGCGGCGTCCAGGGCGCGGAGCGTACCGTCTGTGGCGGCGACGTAGAGCACGCCTCCCCCGGTGAGCGCCATAGGAGCGATGATGCCCTGGAACGTTGCTCCGGTGTTGACGCTCCACAGCACGGAGCCATCCGTCGTTTTCAGAGCGATCACCTGACCGGCGAGCGTTCCGACATAGACTGCGCCTTCGCCCACGATGGGGGGCGTGACGACGTTGGCCGGGGCGGTGTAAGTCCAGCGGGCGGTAGGAGTGGTGGCAGGCGCATTGACGCCGGGTAGGTGTCCCGTGTTGCGGACGTTGCCGCGTGCCTTCGGCCAGGGGGCGCCCGAGATCCCGACGCCCTCCTTCACGGCCACGGTCACCGTGCCCTCCTTACCGGACTCGGTCTCCGTTGCTGTGACGCTAGCGGTGCCCAGGGAGACGCCCCGAACGGACGCGCGGTCGCCGTTTGGGGTCACCGTCACGGCTGCGCCCTCTTTAGCCCAGGTCCACTTCGACGGGGCGGTGAGCACCGTATCCCCGTCCGCGTTCAGCGCTGTGGCGACTAGTTCTACCGTGCCGCCGGGAGCCACCTCGGGCGCAGCAGGGGTGATCTGCACCCGGTCTATGGTGGAGTCCAGCGTCAGCGTGACGGACGCCACCTGAACGGGCTTCACCTCCACCGGGACGCTACCGCGCGCCTGGGCGATGCCCGAGCCGTTGCTCTCCGGGTAGGCGGTGGCGGTGACCGTGACCTGGCCAGAGGGGACCTCGTTCAGCAGTACCTTTGTGGTATTGCCGGAGGAGGGCCGGGATGCCAGCGTTCCGGCGACGTTGTTTCCGTTCGCGTCTGTGACTACCACGCGGATGCTCTTCGCAGCAACCGGGAGGAGGCGCGTGGACGGCGCCTCATAGGGCGGCCACTGGATATTTAAGCTCAGGGTGCCAGCCTGGCGGGTCGGCCCATTGCCGTCGCCCGGGTTCACCGGACCGTTCAGCGGGGTGATGCCACCGCTGCTGCACCCTGCGGTCCAGAGGGCGGCAGCGGGCATCAGGGTCGCCAGGGTGGCGGCGGCAAGAGCCCGCCCGCGGCGTGTGCGTGTCTGCGTCGTGAAGCGCATCGGCGAGTCTCCGTCTCCTACTGAAGCGTCACGTTAATGCTGCCGGGGCCTTCGTTCCCACCCGTCGAGTTCCCGACCACAGTGCTCCCGGGCGAACTGGGGGTAGGAGTCGGGGTCGGCGTGGGAGTTGGCGTCGGGGGCGGTGTCGGAGACGCAGGCGTTCCCGAGGGGGTCGGCGTGGGCGTCGGAGTCGGGCTACCCGCTCCGTCGGAGGGCGTGGGGGTGGGTGTCGGGGTTCCGCCAACGTTGGTGCCGGTCACAGAGTCAGTTCCGCCGTTGTCGCCCCCTCCACCCCCGCAGCCTGCGAACGTGGCGGCGACCGCCAGGAACGTCAGCGCGAAGGGCAGGAACGCAAGCACGCCGCTCCACCGTCGTCGGTCGAAGAAGCGTGGCCTTCGGGAAATCGGCCTGCGGCCGTCAGGATTCGATGCCATGTGGAACTCCCTGCAGTAATGCTCGGACCCGCGGGCGAACCGCTGTCGCTGGTAGGGTACCCCGTTTTTCGTGTTCCGCCTATCCATTGGACCGGGCGAGAGGCGCTTCCTTCAAAAGAGCCTCCATCCGGCGGTCGGGTACAATGGAGCTATCTCAATTTACGCCAAGCGGTCTTATCTCAACCCATGATAGTAGTTACCGGCGGTGCCGGTTTCATCGGCAGTGCCTTCGTCTGGAAGCTTAACGAGCAGGGGATCACGGATGTCCTCGTGGTAGACGCCCTGGGGACATCGGAGAAGTGGCGCAACCTGGTGCCGCGCCGCTACGCGGACTTCCTGCACAAGGACGCCTTCCTGCAAAAGGTACGCGACCGCTCCCTCACCGGGGTCACCGCCGTGGTCCACATGGGGGCCTGCTCCGCCACCACCGAGCGCGACGCCGACTATCTGATGGAGAACAACTATCGCTACACCCGCGAACTGGCGGAGTGGGCGGTAGGCAGCGGCGCTCGCTTTCTCTACGCCAGTAGCGCCGCGACCTACGGCGACGGCTCACAGGGCTTCGCAGACGATGAGTCTGCGCTCGACTCCCTGCGCCCGCTGAACATGTACGGCTACTCGAAGCAGCTTTTCGACCAGTGGGCGAAGCAGAACGGCCTGCTGGACCGGATGGTGGGACTGAAGTTTTTCAATGTTTTCGGCCCGAACGAGTACCACAAGGGCGACATGTCCAGCGTGCTGTACAAGGCGTACGGCCAGATACGCGACACCGGCCACCTGAAACTCTTCCGCTCGTACCGCCCGGAGTACGGCGACGGCGAACAGAAGCGCGACTTTGTCTACGTCAAAGATGTGGTCGAGGTGATGTGGTGGCTTCTGCAGAACCCGGGGGTGAATGGCCTGTTCAACCTGGGGACGGGACAGGCGCGAAGCTGGAATGACCTCGCCCACGCTATGTTCGCGGCGATGGACCGGGAGCCGGATATCCGCTACATTGAGATGCCGGACGCGCTGAAGGGCAAGTACCAGTACTTCACCAAGGCCACGATGGAGAAGCTCAGAAGCGCCGGCTGTCCCGTCACCTTCCGCTCGCTGGAGGACGCGGCCCGCGACTACGTGACGTACCTCGCGCAGGAAAACCGCCCGCTGTGAACCGCAGCGTATCGCCGTGGACTGAAGTCCCGGCTTCGTTGATTCAAGCCCGCCTCCGCGGGCTCCT
>CALEKU010000077.1 GCA_937902745.1 uncultured Armatimonadota bacterium | reverse complement strand
GGAATGGACGGCGCCGGGCGTCCCGCCGCGCACTCCGAGCCGGACGCCCGTGCCGTCGCCGCCGGGACCACCGCCCAGGCCGGTGGAGCGCGCCTCAGGGCCGCGGCCGGGCTGGCCGGTGCCGCCAGCCACACCGAACGGGCTATCCCCGCCCGGGGTGCCGCCGGGCGTACCCGCCAGCGGCCCAACCTTGCCCTCGCCCGCCGAGTAGGAGGGGATGGACCGGCCGCGCGGTCCGCCGACCGGGCCGGAGCCGCCGCCGACGGGGCCGCGAGAGGCTACATACTCCTTGCCGGGGAGGCCCGCTACGCCAGTGCCATTGCCGCTGCCGCCGGGGCCGCTGTAGCGCGGGACCACGGAGCCGGTGGTAGGCGTGCCCACCTGGCCGCCGACCGCCCCCTGCCGCGCGATGGGGGTCCCCGCCCGGATGCCGCCGCCCTGGGCGATCGTGAAGCCGCCCTGGGTTTCCGGCACCGCGGTCTTATCGTCCGCCGTCAGGACGCGGTTGCGCGGGCCGACAGCGGCGCCGGGCAGTCCGACCGGGCCGCGCGCCGCAGACATGGTGGGGGAAACCACCGTTGCGTTGTTGCCGGAGCCGGCCGCGCGGGCGTCCAGACCGCCCGTGCTGGGGTTCATAAGACCGCCGGGCGTGCCCAGGCGTGCCGAGGGAGCGCCGGTCGCGCGGGCCGCAACCGCATTCGACGAGGTGAACTCGCCGCCCTGGATGCCGCTGACGCCCTTCGGGTCACCCTCGGCCACCGTCACGCGCCGGCCGAGAGGGCCGTTGCGCCCCTCGCCGCCGCCAATCGGGCCGCGCGGCTGGGCGGTGCTGGTGGGCGAGCCCGCGCCGCCGCCGCCGAGGCGCGGCGCGGCCGAGGCCGCAAACTCCGGCCCGGTGGTCTGCGGGTTGTTCGGGTTGCCGCTGCGCCGGGTGGGCGTTTCGGACCCGCGGTTCGGGGTGTTCTCCGCCAGGTTCTGGCTCTCCGTCACCGGCGTCACGATCTTCTCGGTCGGCTCCGGGGGCGTCGTCGGGGTGGTCGGGGGCGTCACGGGCGGGGTGACCGGAGGGCGGGTCACCGGGGGACGCCGTACGGGCGGCGTCGGCTTCGCGACGGCCACCTGCTGCGGCCGGCGCGGCGGGGTGACGCGCCGCGGCCGCTCGGGCTCCGACGGAGTCCGCCGACGTACCGGCTCGGGACGCTTCGCCACGGGGGCGGGCGTGGCCGCCGGGGCCGGGGTCGCGGCCGGGGCCGGCGTGGGCCGGGTCGCCTCGACCTTCACCGGCTCGCGAATCTCCACGAACACCGGCGGGTTCGGCGGCATCTCCGCGGCACGGGTGGCCATCGCCGCGCCGCCAAACAGAAACAGACCGTTGACCACCGCGGAAACCACGCCCGAAATCATCAGGCGGCGGTTCGCGTCGTCATCCGGGGGCAGGACGGACTCCGCTCGAGGGGGTCGGTTTACAGACATGATTTTCGCTTTCTCTCGGTTCCGTGCGCGATTCAAAAAAGGCGGCGCGGCGCGGACGCTTTCGCGAGCGCCGCGCCGCTCTTGTTCACTACAGCAAGCTTGCCTTTATGACATATTTATCAGACACCACGCGCACGGCGGTCCTTCAAATATCGGGGCTACGAGTTTACTCCCCGCCCCGGTGCTGCTGTTGCTGTTGCGGCGGCCGCCGCTGCGGTTCAGGCTACGGGGCGGGCGTCCCTTCCGGAACGATGGGAGTTTCGTCCTCGGCGCTCGTGGTGGCGATAGCAAACCGGCTGAACTTCGCGTCCCGCGCCTCGTCGATACAGCGCACCACCAGGCCATGGCTGACCCCGCGGTCGGCGCTGATAACTACCGCCATCTCGGCCGGGTTTGCGCCCGGTCCCGCCGCGGCGGTGAGCGCCGCCCCCACGTTGTCGTTCGGACCGAGCTTGCGGTTGTTGACCATGATCTCGCTCCGCTGGTTGATAGATACGGTCAGCTCGGACTTCTGGGTAGAACCGCCGGTCTGCGCCCTGGGCAGGTTGACGTTCAGACCCTCCAGCTTGATGATGCCGACCGTGGAGAGGATGAAGAAGACCAGCAGGAACAGCATGACGTCGACCATCGGAATGATCTCGATCTTGGTCTGCTTCATCTCACGGCGTTTACGTAGTGCCATCGTCTTTCCTTACGGCTTTCGTCGCGCTTGTGTTCTCAACGGCCTACGGGCATAGCGGTCGCGGGCACGGCGCCGACCGGCGCAGCACTGGTACCCGCCGCGCCGCTCTCGTTCATGGCGTTCATCACGCGGGTAGCGGCGACCTCGGTCTCCTGCAGCGTGTTCTTCACACGAGCGGCGAAGTAGTTGTAGGCGGCAAAGCAGACCACGGCGACGAAGATACCGGAGGCGGTGGCGTACAGCGCTTCACCAACGCCGCCGAGGATGGCCTGCTTGGCGGCCTCGTCGGCGCCCGCGCCCTGGAACCGCTGGAAGACGCTCACCATACCGATGATGGTACCGAGCAGACCGAGCAGCGGGGAAAGGGTAGTCGCGGTGTCGATGAAGGGCAGGAAGCGCTCCAGGCGCAGCTCGTACTCGCCGATAACCTCCGCCACGCGCCCTTCGAGGTGGGCGGGGGACTCACCACGGTGGCGCACCACGGTAGCGATGGCCGCGGCAACCGGTCCCTGGCGGCTTTCAGCCAGGCGCAGCGCCTCGGCATGGCGTCCGGCGCGAACCATCCGGGTGGCCTCAACGGTCAAGTCCGGCGCGTTATCCGCGAGCGTGCGGTAAGCGATGAAGCGCTCCACCATGATCGCCACGGCCCCCAGCGATATGAGCAAGAGGGGGTACATGACGATACCGCCGGCCTTAAAAAACTCAATAATGTTCATGCTGCTTGCCTGCCTTCTCCTATTTATGGCGGGAGCGCCGTACCGATGGTCAGGGTAAGATTCGGGAGCATCCCAGACTGACCATCTGGAAGATTGTGTTCTGACGATTTGTGCAACGCACGGTCGAAGCGGACGTGCGGTAATCCCTGAGCGATTTCCAGGACGAAGTTCCGCTTCCGGTAAATCTTCGGTGGATTGAGGCTCTGGGACAATGCCAATTTTTTAAACGGTGCTTATTCGCCGCCGGTGACAGAATGCTCGCTTGGTATTTTTTCTTAGAGCGATTATGGCACAACCGACACACCGATCAAACGTCTTCCGCGTGCGCTCCTGTTTGTTTTAACCTGTTTTTTTTCGTGGAAGCCCGCGCTGCCACCAGGGGGCGCTGGAGGTATGGTTGCCTGTTCCTCAAACTACCCCCGTCGTGCCTTCCACCAAACCCAAAACCGGCACTTCGTCGGGTAAAAGCACCGCCCGCCGCCACAACTTGTGGCGGCGGGCGGCAGTGGTAGTGGAACGGTTTCTCGTATTCTGAGCCCCGGTCCGGAAGGGCGGGGCAGAGAGGGCTTACAACTTCCCGAAGATGCCCACGAGGATGCGCCGTCCCGTCTGGAACCGCGTGCCCTCGTAGGGAGCGCGGAAGTTGTACCGGCTCTGGGAGTCGAACAGGTTCTCCACCGCGAACTCCAGACCGAACGCCTTGTTGACGAAGCGCGGGTTGGTCGCAGCCCGGAAGTTGACTTCCAGGATCGAGTCCCGGTCGCCGCCCGGCGTCTCCGACGAGAACAGGCCGCTGCCGTAGTAGATGTTCAGACCAAGTGAGGTGCCGTCGGCCAGGGTGTACGCCGCGCCCGCGCTGATAGTATGGAGCTGGTCATGGTCCACCAGGCGGGTGCCCACGATCTGACCCAGACTGTTGCGCTGGTTCGCGTTCGCCAGCCGGACGATGTTGTTGGAGTAGACCAGGTAGCCGCTCAGCGGCTGTCCCTCACCCGGCTCATAGTTGTAGGTCAGCTCCAGACCGTGGGCGTTGGCTTTGCCCGCGTTGTAGAAGACCGTGGTGCCGGAGCCAAGCTGCGTGCCCGGAATCAGAGCCTGCGCGTTCAGGAAGTTCTCGATGTCGCGGGTATAGAGCGCGAGCTTGAGCGTCTGGCTCAGGTCGAACTGCCGCTCGACGCTCACCTCGTACTGGTCCGCTACCTGTGGGCGCACCGCGTCCCCGAGGAACGAGCCCTGCCCCAGCGGCGGGCGGGTGAACAGCCGGTTATAGGACGCCCGGAAGACCGTGGGCGTCGAGCCCAGGAAGCCGAAGAACCCGCGCGACGGCAGCAGCATGGACATGTTCAGGCGGGGCGAGATCTCGCTTTCCGTGTAGCTGCCGCCGCCGCCGTCGCGGCTCATGCGGAAGGTGTCCAGGCGGAAGCCGTAGTTCAGCGTGAAGGGGGCGTTCAGCCGCCAGGTGTCCTGCAGGTACAGAGCGCCGTAGTAGCCGTCCCGCCCGACCCGGAAGTTCGGGGCGTCTACGGGGGTGCCGTCCTGGTTCAGGGCGTAGACCCGGTTGCCCAGAGCGTCCACCGCTCCGGTGAAGCTGCCGTTGCTCGGAACGAGGCGCGGGTCCAGGGTCGCCAGGGCGTTCAGCGCCAGCTGGCTCCCGGGCACGAAGCGGTAGATCTCTTCCGAGTCGTAGGTGTTGTAGACCACGCCTGCCTTCAGGGAGTGGTCTCCCCGGGTCAGCGTGTAGTCGGCGCTCGCCTGGAACTGGTCGTAGTCGAAGAGGGTGGTGGGGTTGTAGTCCACGCTGCTGTCAGCCGGCAGGTTGCGCAGGTCCCCGCCGCTGGGCGAGTTGTTCTGCAGCCGCATCTTCGAGTTGCTCACCCCGAACGACAGGGTGATATTCGACTCCGGCGTGATCCGGTTGTTCAGCTGGATCAGGGTGAACTGGTTGTTGTCCTTCTGCCGGATGTCCTGAAGCTCCGCCGCCTGGCTGCGCAGGCCGGAGCTCTCGGGCAGCCGCCCGAGGAAGCCGAATCCCTGGCCGAAGTTCTGGTACGAGTCGCTCAGACCCAGGCGGTCACCGATGCCGGTGTCGGAGTCGGACACGTTGAAGATGCCGGTGAGGGAGGCGGTGTCCGTCAGGCCGAGGTCGAACTTGCCGTACAGCATGCTCCGCTCGGCGCGGTTGTTGGTCACCTGATTGCCGGACTGCGGCGCCTCCGCCCCCGTGCGGGTGCTCTTCAGGCTGCCGGTCACGAAGTAGGAGAACGTGCGCTGGATGATGCCCTGAGAGTCGGGCTTCGCGCCGGGCAGGTTCTGCTTGTTGCCGAACGTGAGGTACGCCTCGCTGGTGCTGAAGCCACCGTCGGCGATCAGACCCTCCAGGATCGGGGTGCGGGTGCCGGAGCGGGGCCGGATGTTCACCACGGCCCCGGCCTCGCCGCCGAACTCGGGCGCAAGGCCGCCGTGCTTGATATCAAACTCCTGCGCAATCGTGGGCAGGAGCAGGTGGCCGAGCTGCCCCTGCGGCTGCGCGGGCAGCAGGAAGCCGTTCAGGTAGGTCGCGACGCCCTTCTGGTCACCCCGGACATGGGTCTGGTTCAGGGAGTTCTCCACGAACCCGGGCGCGGAGCGCAGCCCCTTGAAGATGTCCTGGCGGTCCCCGATGCCCACCGGGAAGCGGGTCAGGAAATCCGGGGTCCGCCGGGTGGTGTTGGCGGTGTCGCGGGGGTCGATCAGGAGGCGCTTGGTGATGAGCTCGATGAGCGTGGGCGGCAGGGGACGCAGGAGGACGGTGACGTCCACCGTCTGGTCGTCCACTACCGTCACCTCCTGCACCGTGCGCTCATAGCCGACCTTGATGGCCGTAACCTGCCACACGTGCGCGGCGAGCGGCTCGCTGGTGATCGTGCCGTCTTCCCCGGTGAGGAGCGTCTTACGGAACTCTGAGCCCGTCGGGTCGTCCAGGAAGACACTGGCCCCGGCCACAGGCGCTCCGGTCGCCTGGTCACGGACGATGAAGCGCAGCAACCCTTCCGCGTGGGCGTTGCCCGCCAGGAAGAGCAGGCACACCACGGTAAGGGTCAGCAGGCGCCCCAGGCTACGGGCGAACGCCCCCCGACGCGGGAGCCCCTGGCCCGGGTACGGCGAGGCGGTACCACGTACCGCGCACCGATCCATCATGATCGTCTATCCTCCTCACACTTGGAGCCACAATGCGCACGCCGCACTGCAAGCAAGCCAAAACGCCCCGCCGATGTTCCCGGCACTCCGGCGGGAACCTCCGCGGGGTCGAGAACCCCGGCGGGGTAGTTGGTTATCTGTAAGAACAGGGAGTGTCAACAACGCCGTTCGCCCAAAAATCTCGCCGCAGCGAACAGCCTGCGCCATTTTACTTGTCGTGCGGAACGATTGTCAAGGAACGGCGTGCGGTACTCTTCTCTTGCCTAACACTCGCAGAAGTCTAACGGAATACGATACCACGATTCCCCCTGTTTGAAACGGTGGCGAGGCCGGGGCAGGCAACCGCGTCCGCCCGGAGCGCGGTAAACTGACTACTGGTATTATCCCATTCTACATTTCGTATTCTTCCAAGGGAGGAGAAACGATGCCGAAAGTCCGCGTCGGAATCATAGGGAGCGGCTCCATCTGCCGCCACCGCCATGCGCCCGAGTACTACGCCCACCCCGATGTCGAGATCGTCGCCTTCGCCGATCGCGTCAAGGAGCGCGCAGAGTGGTGCGCCAAGAAGTTCGGCGGGAAGGCGTACGACAAGTGGGAGGACGTCCTGAAACTCAAGGACGTGGACGCGGTTTCCGTCTGCACCGCGAACTTCGCGCACGCCCCGATCGCGATCGCCGCTCTGGAAGCGGGTAAGCACGTTCTGTGCGAGAAGCCTATGGCGACCTCCGATGCGGAGGCAAAGGCGATGATCGACGCCGCCGCCAAAGCCGGCAAGTACCTGATGATCGGGCACAACCAGCGCCTCGCGCCGCTGCACGTCAAGGCCAAGCAGATCCTCCAGAGCGGCATCATCGGCAAGGTCATCACCTTCCGCACCTCGTTCTCGCACGGCGGACCGGAGGGGTGGAGCATCGAGGGCGGCCCCGAGAAGGGCGGCTGGTTCTTCGACAAAGAACAGGCGTTCGTGGGCGCGATGGGCGACCTGGGCGTCCACAAGACGGACCTGCTGCGCTGGCTCCTGGGCGAGGAGATCGTGGAGGTGTCGGCGTTCGTGGAGCGTCTGGAGAAGGGCGGCAGCGTAGACGACGTGGCGGTGTGTGCCCTGCGCACCCAGAGCGGCGCCGTCGGCACCCTGACCGCCTCGTGGACGCACCACCCCGGCGAGGATAACGCCACCATCGTCTACGGCGAGAAGGGCATCCTGCGCATCGGAGCGGATCGCACCTACCCCGTGATCGTCAACCTGCAGAGCGGCGAGAACCAGTTCTTCCAGGTGGGCGCGCTCCAGACCAACGAGGCGGGCGGCCAGAGCGATACCGGTGTCATCCGTGCGTTCGTGGAGAGTATCCTCACCCAGACACCGCCAGAGATCAGCGGCGAAGAGGGACGCAAGGCGCTCGCCGTCATCCTGGCCTGTCTGGAGTCGGCCAAGTCCGGACGGCATGTGAAAGTCGCCTACTGACACACGACCGCCCGGGGCGCACACAGAGGCAAGAAAAGCGGCGGGGGAGGCGTGACGCCTCCCCCGCCGTCGCTTCGCTAAGCCCTATTCGTAGTGGCTTACACCGCGTCCGGGCGGATGTCCGTCAGGGCGTTGTGCAGCGTCGGTACGATCGTAATATTCAAAGCCCGGAAGAGAGCGTCTACGGTCAGTGTCGGGGCTTCGGACGCCTCACCGACGGACGTGGCCTCTTCAGGCAGTACCTCTTCCACGTCCTCCTGTAGCGCCTTGGAGCGCGGCACGAGCGCGCGGGCGTCTGCGAGTATCCGGTTATACCCCTCGATCTGATCGGCGGTCGGCGGGGCGTACGGGTCGGTGCGCGCTGCGGCTTCGAGTTCTAGCGCAAGGTCTCCCGCCTGATAATAGGTGGCGGAGATCCGGTCGGGCCAGTCGCGTATATCTACCGTATCCACGGTCTCAGCTGTCGTGATCTCGCTGTTATTGTTCGCAGTGCGAAAACGGTCGTCGGACGCAGGGGTTGCCGGTTGAGACAGTATTTTCATATGCGGTAACCTCCTCCGCCCCGTATATACCCGGCATGGGGCGCGCTTTACCCAGGGGATGCCCGGGCGTGATAGTCTTTCAGAAAGAAGGTCAGTGGGAAAGGCGAGCGGTGGACGTGAAACAGCAGGGCAGGGGCGAAAACCAGAGAGACGGGGCGGCGCTCCCGCGCGCAACAGCCGGGGGTGTTCGCTGACATGCTCGGTGGTGAACCGCGCTTTCTGCCTGCTGTGAAGCACCTGCCCGAGGACCACCCGGCACGCCAGGGTATGCGCCTGGTCATATTCGGGATCTTCGTCAACGGTGGCCTGGCTCTGGTCAAGGCGGTTGCCGGAGTAGTGGGCAACACCTACGCGCTGGTGGCGGATGCTATCGAGTCCCTTTCCGACGTCATCACCTCTGTGATCGTCTGGTGGGGGCTGTGCATCGCCGCGCAGCCACCGGATGACGACCACCCGTACGGCCACGGCAAGGCCGAACCGCTTGCCACGGTGGTGGTGGCGGTCGCGCTCTTCGGCGCGGGTATCGCCATCGCGTACCAGAGCGTGCGTGAGATCCTGGTGCCCCACAAGATGCCCGCACCCTTTACGCTCGTCGTGCTGGTCGTGGTGGTCGTGGTAAAGGAGGCGCTGTTCCGCCGGGTGCTGCGCGCAGGGCAGGAGGCGGACTCTACGGCCGTGCAGGGGGATGCCTGGCACCATCGCAGCGATGCCATTACCAGCGCGGCGGCGTTCGTGGGCATCGCCGTGGCGATTCTGGGCGACCGCTACATCGGTGGCCCGAACTGGTCCAGCGCCGACGACTGGGCCGCGCTGCTGGCAGCGGGGCTGATCGGGTTCAACGCCTGGAACCTGCTGCGGCCGGCGCTGGCGGAGTTGACCGACGCCACCCCCGACCAGGCGATCATTGATGAGGTGCGGCGCATCGCGCGCACCGTGCCGGGCGTGGTGGACCTGCACCACACCAACGTCCGCAAGATGGGCTTCGAGTACTACGTGGACCTGGACGTCATTGTGGACCGGGACATCGCCGTGTGGCAGGGGCACGACATCGCGCACCTGGTGCAGGACGCCATCCGCAAGGCCAACCCGCGCATTCCCCGGGTGCTGGTTCACGTCGAGCCAAGTCGCCTGCCGTCGCCGCCCGCGCCACCGCTCCCCCCCGACAAGGAAGAGTAAATGTACGCCGACCTGCACGCTCACACCACCGCCTCCGACGGCACCCTCACCCCCGCCGAACTCGTGCGCGCGGCCCACGCTGCGGGTATTGCCTACCTTGCGGTCACCGACCACGACACCGTGGCAGGCGTCCCCGAGGCGCAGGCTACGGCGCGCGCCCTCGGCATCACCCTGATTCCAGGGGTGGAGTTGTCGGCGAAGGGCGAGCCGGGCGAGTGTCACCTCCTGGGCCTGAACATCGACCCGACCCACCCGCCGCTGGTGGAACGGCTGGCCGAACTCTCGGAGAACCGGCGCACCCGCAACGCCCGTATGGCTGAGCGCCTGACGCAACTGGGGGCGCCGGTGACGCTGGAGGAGGTGGCCGCGCTTGCACCGGAGGGCGCGAACCTCGGCCGCCCGCACTTTGCAAAGGCGCTGGTGGCGCGCGGGCATGTGCGCGACGTAGCCGAGGCGTTCGACAAATATCTCGGAGACGGCAGGCCCGGCCACATCGCCAAGGAGACGCTCTCCCCGGCGGACGCCGTGGCGATGGTCCACGAGGCCGGGGGGCTATGCTTCCTGGCGCACCCGGGCCTGCTGCGCCTGCACGAGCACATCACCGACGAGGGCTTTGTCCGCCGCCTTCAGGCGTTTGGCCTGGATGGCATCGAGGCGTACTACTCCAAGTACTCCCCGGCGCAGACGGAGCGCTACCTGCGGCTGGCGGACAAACTCGGCCTGCTGGTGACGGGGGGCTCCGACTTCCACGGCGCCAACAAGCCGGATACCCCGCTCGGCGCGGTGATTGACGGCGCCCCGCTTCCCGCCGACCGACTGCCGCAGGCGCTCCTTTCGCCCTAAGGCGGATGGGCTGGGGAGGCTTTGCGCTCTACGGCTTCGCCTTCTTCTCGTGCGTGAGGAACCACTCCCAGAGTCCCTCGTCGCGATAGGCTTTGTCCCAGGAGTTGTGGCCGACGCCCGGGTAGGTGGTCAGCGTCACGTTGGCGCCGCCGCCCGCCGCCTTGACACCCTCCACGGCGGCTTTCGACCGCTCCACAGGCACGGTCGGGTCCGCCTCACCGTGGAACACCCGGATCGGCATGTCCTTCAGCGCGGCCAGCGCCGCCGGGTTGCTCGCGCCGCCGCAGATGGGAGCGAGGGCGGCGAACCGCTCCGGATGCTTCGACCCGATGTCCCACGTACCAAAGCCACCCTGCGAAAGGCCGGTGAGATACACCCGATTCGGGTCCAGGCTCCACTCGCTCAGTGCCTTGTCCAGAACCCCCAAAACCAGCGCGTCGTGGTCCAACCAGCGCGTCTGCCGCGTGGGCTTCTGCGGGAATAGGATCACATAGGGCCACTTCTCCGCGTTTTGCATCACGGCGCTGCCCAGGCCGACCGCCGCCTGCTTGAAGCCGTCGGTGCCGCACTCGCCGGCACCGTTCAGGAACACGATCACCGGCCACTTCTTCGCCGGGTCGTAGGACGGCGGCACGAAGGCGATGTACCGGTGTTCGGTGTCGTCCAGCGTGATGGTCCGCAACAGGAAGCCCTTCTCCGTTGGGCGCGCGGACGCCTGCTGCGGGACGGCGGCGGTGACGACCGGGGCGGCGGCGGCCGTCTCCGAAGCCCCGGCGGGCGTGTGCAGCAGCAGGAGGCCGCTCAACAGGGCAGCCGCAGAGACGGCAGCGGTGAAGGTCCGGGCGCTGCCTCTGCGGCTTTGCCGGGCGGCGCTTCGGGCGTGAGATAAGTTCGTCATGATTTCCCCCTGGCGGGACGCACCCGCTCCTACACCATGGTTACGTCGCGCCGGCCTGAATTCCTGTCCGCACCACGGAGGTAGGGAGGTGCCTAATAAACAAGCGGTGAACCCAATGGGGCTACGCGGGCGCGCCGTCGGCGCAGGACGCCCGGGAGGCGGCTCGCAAGCAGAAGGAGTTGACATGCTTGAATTGCGCAGGAACTGGCTGCCGCATCGCACCGCAGCCCGCCGCCGTCGTGCCTCGGCGCACGGCGCTGCCCTGGCCGTCGCCGCTGCCGCTACCCTCGTACTCTCCCTTTCGGCCCCCGTTTGCGCTCAGACTGGCTTCGGCACGCAGCTTGTGCTGTCCGGCCTGAACAACCCGCGCGGGATCACCTTTGGGCCGGACGGCGCTCTGTACGTCGCTGAGGCCGGCATTGGTGCTGACCCGAGCGACCCGAATCCCCCGGGTATTCAGGAGATCGCCCCGCCCAACCCGACCGTGTTCTACGGCACCACCGGCAGCGTTACCCGCTACGACCTGGGGACCGGCACCTCCGCGCGCGTGGTCACCGGCATCGGCTCCCTGGCGGTCACCGGAGGCGGCGGCGCCATCGGCCTGGCCGATATTGCGTTCGATAGCGGCGGGAACGCCTACGGGGTCACTGGCTGGGTGAACGATCCCGCTCTGCGCGCCACGTTCAACGACGGCGGCGGGAGCAACATCGGCAACCGCTTCGGCCAGCTCGTTTCCCTCGACCTGACCGGCAATAGCGTCACCAACGTCGCGGACATCGGTGCCTACGAAGACATCAACAACCCGGACCCGCCGGAGCGCAATAGCAACCCCTTCAGCCTGACGGTACGCTCCAACGGCGACATCGCTGTGGTCGACGCCGGCGCGAACGCCCTCTACAACGTCAGCGGGTCCACCGTCAGTCTCATTACCACATTCCCGTACGCGCCGAACCCCGGGGAGGGGCCGCCCTTCTACCAGCCTGTTCCGACGGCGGTCGCTGAGGGCGCGGGCGGTCTGCTGTTCGTCAGCGAACTGACCGGCTTTCCGTTCCCCGCGGGCGGCTCCGACATCTACGTCGTGGACCCGACCCTGGCGAACATCGGGGACCGGATCACGCGAACCCTCACCGGCTTCACCACGGTTATCGACCTCGCGTTCAACAGCACGGACGGCTTCCTGTACGTCCTCCAGTACGGCACCGACGGTCTGGACGGCGCGGGCCAGCTCCTGCGCGTCGATCCCACCACCGGCGACCGCACCCTGGTGCTCGACAGCGGCCTGACCACGCCGGGCGGTCTTGCCATCGGCGCGGACGGCTCCGTGTACGTCACCAACCTGGGCGTTTCCCCCGGCGGTGGTCAGATCCTCCGGGTGGTCGCCGTGCCGGAGCCCGCGACCGGCGCGCTGCTCCTGCTGGGCCTCGGGGTGGCCGGGGCGGGCGCCCTGCGCCGACGGCGCCGCATCGCGAAGTAGCCGACCCTACACCTTGGTCAGCGCGGCCCGCGCCGGGTAGTTCCCGGCGCGGGCCGTCCGCTTTTCTGCTCCTTTCACCCCGATGCTGGCGCGGCCTGACCGCCCCTCAATCGCCCCTCGAAGCCTGCACGCCAAAGGCCCACCAGCGGGCGGCGCGCTCGGCGGCGTCCGCCAGCCAGGGCTCGGCGTTCGCCACGGACTCTTCCAGCGTACAGGGGCCGGGGGCAAGAGGGATCACCGCGCCAACGCCCAGCGTGCGGGCCAAAAGCGCCGGGTCCACGTCCGGCGCGACGGCTCCGACGATCGCCCCCACCGGCACGGTTCCGCCTGTCGCCGCCCCCGCGCGGCGGGCGACTCCCGCCACCACTTTGCCCCCCAGGGTCTGGGCGTCCAGGCGCCCCTCCCCGGTCAGGACCAGGGCCGCCCCCTGCACGTGGCGGTCAAAGTCGGTCGCGTCCAGCACGATCTGGATGCCCGGGTGCAGCTGCGCCTGCGGGAACGCCCAGAGCAGTCCCGCTGCGGTGCCGCCCGCCGCGCCCGCCCCCGGAGTATCCCGGCTCCAGGGGTGGGGGGCCTTCTCCAATACCGTGGCATAGTGTGCCAGGGCGCTGTCCAGCAGGGCCACGTCCGCCGGGGTCGCGCCCTTCTGCGGCCCGAACACCGCCGACGCGCCGCGCGGGCCGGTAAGGGGATTATCGACATCGCAGGCGATCACCACCTCGACGCCCTCCAGTGTTTCCGCCTCGGAGGCGTCCGCCGAAGCGAGCCGCGCCAGCGCTGCGCCCCCGGGTGGGAGTTCGTTTCCTGCCGCGTCGCGCAGACGAACCCCCAGTGCCTGGAGGATGCCCGCTCCGCCGTCGTTTGTCGCTGAACCGCCCAGGGCGACGAGCACGCGCCGCACCCCAGGATAGCGCGCCGCCGCTCGGAGCAGTTCGCCGACCCCGCGTGTGGTGGTGTGCTTCGGGTCGCGGCGCTCCGGGGGAACCAGCGTCAGCCCCGCCGCCTCGGCCAGTTCAACCACTGCGGTCTCGCGGTCACCCAGCAGCGCCCAGCGCGCCGCGGCCCGCGGCCCATCGTCGCCCAGAGGGCCGGTGACCATGACTTCGTGGAGGGTGCCGCCCGTCGCTGCCGCCAGTGTGGCGGCCGTGCCCTCGCCGCCGTCCGCCACCGGCAGTCGCACGCACTCTGCATCAGGGAAGACGCGTTCCCATCCTCGCGCGATGGCACGGGCGGCGTCCGGGGCGCTGATTGCCCCCTTGAACGAGTCGGGCGCGATGACGACCTTCATGTCCGATTCCTCACAGGGCGTCCCGCCCCTTGATGCGGGAGATACGCTCGATCAAGCGCTTGGCCTCCTCCTGACGGTGGCGGAACAGGCGGTCCAACTGTGTGCCGAGGTACAGGCGGTCAATGATCGCGCCCAGCGGTCCGCCGGGAGGGGCGTACTCGATCTGGTCGGTCAGGAGGGTGCCGCCCTGGAAGGCCGCGAAGCGGCGGCGGTGGGTCCAGGAGGCGAAGGGGCCTTCAACCTGCCGCACAGCGTAGCCATAGGGTGGCGTCCAGTCGAAGACCTCCACGGTAAACAGGTGGGAAGCGCCACCGGCGCGCGTGATGCGGTAGGTCACGCGCACCTGATCGCGCAGGTCCGGGGTGGGGGCGATGTAGACCTCTTCGGGCTGGTCCGGGGGGCAGATGCGCGGGTGGTTCGCGAGGCGAGTGTGGAAGGCGAACACTGCCTCGGGGATGCGATCGATGAACACCTGATACTGGCGGCGTTGCAGCGCGGGCGGCGGCATATCGACAGTGTATCGCGCCGCGCCCGCGCCGTTCCCTGCTCTGCTTACTATGCCCGGTTTGCCCGGCTCTTCGGTGCGCGGGTACGTCGCCGGCGCGCCATCATGCCCAGCAGACCCGCGCCGCTCCCCAACCCCATCAGCGCGAACGTGGAGGGCTCAGGAATCACGGTGGTGTTGAAGCCCATCACGTCGAATGCGCGCAGGTCGAGTCCGGTAAGGCTCAACATCTGCCCGTTCGCTGCGGTCGGGTCCATCACCCCCATGTAGGTGCCTGTCAGGTTGTTGTCTTTCCAGTGGCTTGCCTGTCGTCCATCGCCAAAGCGGACGCCCGTGGAGAACCGGGACGTATTGATGTCGCCCGTGATAGGGGTCTCCCCGTCCAGCGAGAAGAACTTGGTGCGGTTGTCCGCGGTGATGTCAATGGCGCCGTTTGTGATGCTGTCAGCGGAGTACCGGAACAGATCGAACACGGTCGGTAGGTAGTTCGCCTGGGACGACCCGGGGGTGTTGTCGATGAAGTCGGCGGCACTGATGAAGCCGAGGGCGTGCCCGAGTTCGTGCGCGGCGATGCCGACGAAATCGAACTGGTTGGAAGCGATGCCATTCGACCGGTCGTAGTCGAAGGCGAAGTTCGTGCTGAACGTCATGCTCGCGTCCGGTCCGGTCATCCCGCTGAAGCCCAGTGCCTTCAGCGTGGCACTGGTGCCGATGATCTGGGAGTGCGAGGTGACGTACGGCGTGGCGCTGTTACCGTTCTGGCTCGTGCGGTTCACATAGACGTTGACCGAGTTGCCGGCGGCCAGATGGGAGGTGGCTATCAGGTCATCCGCTGAGGTGGCGTCCGCGATCAGCGTCGTCCGGAGGTCACTGTAGTTGACCAGGTACAGGGCCGGGTTGGTCGAGCCGAGGATGCCCGAACCCAGGGACGCAAAGTTGACGTCGATATTGAGGGTGATGTTATCGGTCAGCAGGTTCTCCCAGATATTGCCCGCCTGCTGCATCGCGGCTCTCTGTTGCGCTGTCCCTCCGGTGAAGGAGAAGTTAAAGGTGATGGCATGCGCCGGTCGCAGGGTCACCGCTCCTGCGCACACAAGCAGCGCTGCCCCGGTCGCTGCAAACGTCCTGAACTTCAGCGTCTTCCTCAAAACGAGACTGTCCCTTCCCCTGCCCCGCCCATGCCATGTTGCGTATCACCCCGAGGCGGTCAGGAAATGCAACTTCCAGGCGAACCTACCCCGGCTGCGCCGTGGGAATTTCTCCGTCACGCGTTTGGAAACAAGCAGCGAGAGGTGCCCGTGCTTCACAGTCTACCTGAATTTTATAGTAAAATTACCTGTTTTTTACAGTGGGTTTTATGTAATTTTACGGGGTAAGGGGCCAGCCACGCAGGAGTTCATCAACGAAGGGGCGGGTGAAGTCCTGGCCAGCGTCCCAGAGGGCTTCGAACCAGGTGGAAACGGCTTCACAGCCTGCGTCGTCACGGACGGCGACGTTTAGCTCCGTGGGGGTGCCGGGAGAGGGGAGGGTAAGGTTGGTGGAACCCACCAGGGCGACCGAGCACGTGCCGCCCGCGCGCTCGAAGAGGTAGGCTTTGGCGTGCAGGCGACCGTCCGGGTAGATGCGCAGGCGCAGGCGGTTAGCGGCGACGGCTCGCGCCAGCCCGACGAGCAGCGCGGCATTCGCCTCCGTCCGCTCAATCCGGGCCAGGTTCTCACGC
The DNA here is from genome assembly GCA_937902745.1 of uncultured Armatimonadota bacterium. Taxonomy (GTDB): domain Bacteria; phylum Armatimonadota; class Armatimonadia; order Armatimonadales; family Armatimonadaceae; genus CALEKU01. Next base: position 7,000 of record CALEKU010000077.1, on the reverse strand, counting down.
AGCGCCAGCGCCGTTTCGGCCACTACGCGGTCCCGCGCGGCGCGGGGCAGGGCGGCTACGTCCTGTCCCGGCGGAACCGCCGCAGTTATGGCATCCGGGGTGTCCCGGGCGGCGGCGCGCTGCTCGTCGGTCAGCGTACTGACCGTATTGCCAATCAGCAGGTGCATTTCCGAGGCGGCGCTGGCCTCCAGAGCGTCCCAGGCCGGCGCGAGCCCGGGCACAAAGAGGTAGCCGAGGGCGAAGCGGATGCGGGTGGTGCCGGGCGCGGCGGCCTCGGCGCGCACCCGCGCCACCAGCGGCTCACCCCCCGCTAGCACATCGCCCGTGTTGCCACCGCTGTTCGCCGCGCCGCTCACAGGCGTCGTACCCGTATCCGGGCGAGCAGTTCGCCCTCGGTAAGATTCTCCGGCAGCCCGCTCACCGCTATCTCCCGCGTTTGACCGGGCATCAGGTGGAATCCATTATCGGAGAAGGTGGCCACTATCCCCTCGAAGCGCAGCCAGACGAACGCCGCGAAGCGCTCGGCGGAGAGGGTGAGGGTGTGGCGGGTCGGCAGGCTCCAGGTCAGGTCAGGGTCGGGCAGGCGCAGGTCCTTCGGCTCCGCGAGCAGCGACACGGCCTCCGCCAGCGTCGCCCCGTCCGGCGCCGTGAGCGTGGCATAGACAAAGGCGGAGGTTCTGTCCGTGCCTTCCGGCACCGTCAGGGTGGCCGCCGCGCCGCTGGCGGCGTTGGCGGGCGCGGTCGTCTTCGTTTCGACGCGCGCCCGCTCCGTGCCGTCAAAGTCGAGCAGGCGCAGCGTCAGCGTCCCGGGAACGGCCTCCCGCGTGTCGTTGACGAGGTGAGCCGCGAGGGCAGTATTCGGCGCCGCGTCTTCCGCTGGGTGGAGCGACAGCAGGAGCGGGGCGTAGGCCCGCTTCACGGCGTAGTAGGCCAGCTTCGGCTCACCGGCGCTGTCCACGACCGACCACGACTGCACCGGCCAGCAGTCGTTGAGCTGCCAGAACAGGGTGCCCCAGCAGCGGCCCTTGATGCGCCGCCAGTGCTCGATGCCGAACGACAGCGCGAGCGCCTGGTTCATCTGTCCGTAGTAGATCAGGTCGTCGAACGTGTTGATCTTCGGGAAGTGCTTCTCGATGTAGCCGATGTAGGTGTCGTAGCCCTTGCGCGTCTTATCGTGCCAGCGGGCCACGGGCGAGCGGGGCCACCGGTCCTCGGGCAGCGTGCAGGACTCCCAGGCGTTCCACCCGCACGGCCCGCTGAAGCCGAACTCGGACGAGAACCGGCAGTTGCTCTCAGCGTAGTGTATCCAGTCGCCGGTGGTGCCGCCGTGACTGTGCCAGACCGCCCAGTAGTGGGCGTCGCCATAATTCTCGTCGCGGCAGGCGGGGCAGTCGTCGCCGCTGAAGGGCGAGTTCGGCCAGTAGGGCGTCTTCGGGTCCTCCGCGGCCAGCACTGCGGGCAGAACCTCGCTGACCAGATGCTCGCCGTAGAACTTCGTGGCCTGCGTCTCCCCCTCCCAGCGGTACTGGTGCAGCTCCGTGTTCTCGTTGCCGCCGCACCAGAGGGCGAGGCTGGGATGGTGGCGCAGACGGCGCACGGCGGCGGTCGCCTCCGCGCGGACGTTCTCCACGAACCCCGGGTCGTCGTCCGGGTAGAGAGAGCAGCAGAAGGGGAAGTCCTGCCAGACCAGGATGCCGAGTTCGTCGCAGAGGTCGTAGAAGGCGTCGGACTCGTACAGACCGCCCCCCCATATCCGCAGCATATTGAACCCGGCTTCCTTGACCTGTCGGAGCCGTTTCTCTAGTCGCGGCCGATCGATGAGGGAGGGAAACGTGTGGTCGGGTATCCAGTTGGCTCCCTTGATGTAGGTGTCCACGCCGTTGACGCGGAACAGGAACCCCTCACCCTTGCCATCCGGGTCCGGTTCGCGGATCAATTCGACCGTTCGGAACGCTACCCTGTCCGTGCGCTTGCTGACGAGCGTCCGGGCGCCCCCTTCGGAAACGCTCCAGATGCTGGTGTCGAGAAAGAACGCGGCTTTCGCGTTCCCGGTCTCTGTGCTCCACCGCTCCAGGCCGTGCTCGTCCAGGTCAAGGTCGAACGCAACGGATGCCCGGTTGCTGCGGGCGTCAAAGCGCGCCCGGCCGGTGGGAAGCTCCATCTCCAGAGCAAGATCCGGCGCGTACCGTTTCACCGTCACCGAGACAACGGCGCGGACGGTTTTCGGCCCGGTGAACTCGTAATCCATCCGCCAGTCGGTGATTTCGGCGACGGGGACTGTGACAAGCTCCACCGGCTGCCAGAGGCCGCAGGAGACGAGCTCCGGACCCCAGTCCCAGCCGAACATGTACTGCGCCTTGCGCACGAATGCCCGCGGGCCGAAGTTGAAGTAGCCCTGCTTCCCCCGGTCGCCGGGGGCGCCGTCGCCCAGATACGCCTCCGCGCGGGCCTGGCCCAGCTTCAGGGCCGAGGTGAACTCGACGCGCAGTTCGTTCTGCCCCGCGACCAGCGCCTCGGTCACGTCGAAGCGGTGCGGGACGAACATATTCTCCGCAGTTCCGATCAGCGACCCGTTTAAGATCACGCGTGCGACCGTGTCGAGGCCGTGGAAGTGCAGGAAGTGTCTGCCGAACTCTCCGCGCGCCGCCAGTCGCTCCGCGTCCACCGTGAACGTGGTGCGGTAGGTCCAATCTGCCTCGTCCACCCAGCGGCAGGAGCGCTCCTGCATCCGGAAAAACGGGTCGCCGATGACGCCCGCGCGCATCAGGTCGAGGTGGACATGTCCGGGGACGGTCGCTGGAATCCAGTCCCGCTCTCCCCCGGAGAGGAAGAGAAGGTCGCGACCCAGCGGCACCCGCTCGGCGACTTCCCAGGGGCCGTCGAGGGTGGTGGTAAGAACGTGCATAGTCGCTCTTACTGTACCTTAAGAACAGCCCGGACAGCCTGCGGCTCCCTACAAGCAGGCCAGCGTCTTGTTGCTGAGATCCGCGCCGTAATGGGCGCGGTGGCGCGTTTTCCGCTCCAGCGCCTCGATGACGCTGTGGGTGAACATCTCGCCCTCCATCTTCTGCGCGCTGCCCAGACCGCCGGGGCTGAAGACATTGATCTCCATCAATTTGTCCCCAACGATATCCAGGCCGACCAGGAACATGCCGTCCTCCAGGAGTTTGGGGCGTACCAGGTCCGCCAGGCGCAGCATGTCGTCCGTGACCTCCGCCCGCTGGATGCGCCCGCCCGCGTGCAGGTTGCTCCGCATGTCGTCCGGCGCGCAAACGCGGCGAAAGGCGGCGTACTTTCCGCCCCGCATCAGCGGCTCGCCGTTCATCACAAACAAGCGCGTGTCGCCTTCGGCGGCGGCGGGCAGGTACTCCTGCGCGATACAGTAGCCGTCACGCGTGATAGCCTCGACCATCTGGTTGATGTTCGCGGCGTCGTCCAGTCGCGCCAGGAAGACGCTCTGCCCGCCGGACCCCTGGAGGGGTTTGAGCACTACCTTGCCGTCCTCCGCCTCGATAAAGGCGCGGATGTCCGCGACGCTGCGGGAGATAAGTGTCCGCGGCCGTACGGCGGGGGGGAAGTTCTGCAGGTACGCCTTGTTGATGGCCTGCGCCAGGCTGGCAGGGTGGTTCACCACCATCACGCCGCGCCGCGCGGCCAGTTCTCCGAACACGATCGGGGCGCTCTGCGCCCACGGCCGGCCGGCATCCTCAGCCGGGTTATTGCGCAGCATCAGGACGTCCAGATCGTCGACGTTGATGCGCTCCCGCACCGCCTTCTCGCTCCGGAGGTCGCGCAGGAAGGTCTCCTCGCTCTTGTAGCTCTTGCCCGGTGCGGTGACCGCGTGCGCCCCGATGCTCTCGTCGGCGTTGTAGACGAGGTCTCCCACGCTCATAAGCCACGCCTCATGCCCGAGATGCTTCGCTGCCAGGGCGAGCCGCGTGGTGGTGTAGGCCGCCTCCTCCGTCTCCAGGTCGTTAACCACGAACCCAATTCGCATGGGAACTCCTCTGCCCGGTAGGGCACTGCCTACACGTCGTTCTCTTCGATGAGCGCGAGCAGGCAGACAGGATTTTCCCGACACTGTAGGGTTTTGAAACGTGCCGCCGTGGCCGAGTCCTCCTCTAGATAGCGCGGCAGCAGCGGCGGGGGACGCAGTACGCCCCGCCAGCGCAGCTCCTCGACCAGCGGAAGGTGCTCCGTGCCCAGCTTTCCTGCCCAGAGCGAGGTCACGTCGTCATACCCCCCCGGGTCTCGCTCCTGCTTCTGCTGCTGCCGCGCGTGCAGGTACCGCAGCACAAAGCGCAGCCCCCGCAGGTACACGGCGTCCTTGGTGAACCCGCCGCCCCGGAAGACGCGCAACGTGACATTGAACGCTGCCCGTGCGCTGAACCCGTGGGTATCCCGAAGGAGGCGGAACACCTGCACGAAGTCCGCCCCCGCGGTCAGGCTCTTCACCGCAACCACACGCGCTGCCAGCAGCCGCAGGCGGCTTCGAGTGAGGCCGCCGGCCAGATACTCTGCAAGCACGGCCAACCCCTCCTGAAGCTCCTCGTAGCCGGGCAGGCCGCGCGCCAGCAGTTTCAGCGGCTGCGCTGTGCCGTTGACGAATGTCAGGACATGGGTCCCGACCTCGTGGTGTAGCAGCGCCTCGGCCCGCCGCGGGTCGATCCGGACCCGCTGGCCCACCAGAAGGTCGCCCCCGGCCACCATCACCCCCGGCACATCGCTGCGTACATGCACCTGCGTCTTCAGGGTAGGCCACCGGGAGCGGTAGTAATCCAGCTCCGCCCGTGCACGCTCCGCGAACGCCGCCGCGCCCAGATAGTCCCGGCTGCCGCCGCTATCGTCCTCGTCCGCGGTGCGCAGACCCGCGGGGGTAGCTGCCAGCAGCGCCTCCGCTTCCGCCAGAAGATCATCCTCCACCCCGCCGAAGAGCGCCAGACTATCCCCCAGGAACGCGGGCGTGTCGCGGTCCTCCAGCAGCGTGATCTGTCGGTCCAGTTCGCGCCGCTTGTCGCGAAAAAGGCGTGCAAGCGTCGGGTCCTCAATGCCCTCCAGGCGAATGGCGTACAGACGGCGCTTGAGTTCGTCGGGGTCCAGCGCGAGCAGGCGGTAGTGGAACGTCGGCGGTTGGGAGTATTGGAAGGCCGAGAACTCCTGCCAGGCCGCCTCGGCGTTGACCGGGGTGACGTTCAGCAGCAGGTCGCAGGCGCTGTCGATCTGCGCCAGGGCGCGGTCCGCCTCCCAGACCGCCCGCACCACCGCCTTGCGGCCGAGCGCCTGATGATGCACCGGTCGGTGGCTCGTCTGCACCTGGGCAAAGTCGAAGATGGCTTTGTGCAGCGCCCGCGAGAAGTCGGCGCGGAAGCGCTGGAGCGTGAGGGGCAGGAGGTTTCCCGCGGCATCCCGGTAGAAGCGGGGCGCGACCTCCACGCCCAGCATCAGGCAGCCTTGGTCTTCCGCCTGCGTCGTAGTCAAGAGCGGCGGCATCCCGGGCGGCGCGCATACGGCGCCGGTGCGTACGGACACCGTGGCCGGTTTACGTGTTCCGGGGATGCGTATCTCCTCCAGCGCCTCGCGGAGCGCCCGCACGGTCGTCGGCTCCGCCTCCGCGCGGGGCGTCACCACCCGAAAGTCCGCCGCATCCTCTCCCCCGGCGTCGGCGGATTCGGCAGCGGCGGGCCACACCTCGATCAGGAGGAACGCCCCGAAGGTGTCCGCCTGGGTGCGCACCACGGCCCCGGCGAGATCCGCCACCTGGCTCTGGTTTGCCTCATCACCCGGCGCCACCAGATACGAGGCCTCCGACTGTACCAGGAGCCGCACCGCAGCCGCATCGCTGCCCCGCGCGCTCCCGGTCGGTCGCCGGAAGACGCACAGGAACGGCAGGGGGCGATCGACATGCAGGCGCCCTTTTTCCGGCAGGGTGCGCCGCACCGCCCGCCCCCGCCTCAGGCGCGCGACAATCTCCGCCAGGAACTCCTCGGAGTACGGCGCGGCGGGACCGGGCGGAAGGGAATCTCCCGCCTCCGCTATCCGCCCCGCGGGTTGGTGCCGCCTCATCCCCTCAGCGCCTCCAGAACGCCCGGCACGGTGGTGGCGAGCGCCGCGCGGATGGCTTCCACCAAGGCCGTGTCTGGCTCCCCCGTCCACTCGTCCATGAAGAACTTCTGGAACTCGATGGAAAGAACACAGGCGCTTTCGGGGAAGTTCTCGTGGGTCCAGCGGGCGAACTGCCCACCCCGGAACTTCACATTCTCGCGGATGTCCAGCGCGCCACGCCCCGGGAACTCGAAGGCGCTCAGGTCGCCCACGAACCGGTCGATGACCGCCGCCCACCGCGATCGGTCCCTCATCGTGCCGGTGCCCACAATCACCTCGGGATTGGCCTCCGGGTCGTCCGGGGGCGCATCCGGCCCGCCCCGGCGGTGGTTGTAGGTGTGCAGGTCGTAGACCACGAAGCGCCCGTGTCGCGCCGCAGCCTCCTCGAAGAGGGTGCGTACCTCGGCGTAAAAGGCGTCATAGCCCGCCAGGGAGTTCTGGAGGACCGCGTCCGGCGGTCCAGCCGCGTCCTTCCACACGGTCAACCCCCAGGCATCCGCGGGAACCCGGTACACCGCCTTCTCACGCGGGCGGTTCAGATCCAGTTCAAAGCGGGAGTGCAGACCGAGGATGCGGGTCGGTGCGACCGCGGTCCACACGGCGGAGAAGGGGTCTTCCTCGCGCAGGCGCCCGGCCTCGTCCAGTGCCAGATGCGCCGCGGCGTTTTCGCTGACGGTGTGTCCGTCGTGTATGGCGGTAGCGATCAGCGGGACGCTGTCGGCGTCCCGGTCGCGCTCAATGCGCCAGAAAGGCGGCGTGGTCTCGGTGTTGTTATCGTCCATGTCGGAAATCCTGTCAGGGATTTACCCGCATGGGCGATTTAGAACACGCCCACTGGTGCCGCAGATGATTGGTCGCCGTGGACTGAAGTCCCGGCTTCTGTGATTCAAGCCCGCCT
>CALEKU010000076.1 GCA_937902745.1 uncultured Armatimonadota bacterium | reverse complement strand
TCCTGTTCTCATTTATTATTCTATATCGCCTGCCCCTCCCAGGCCTGTGTCTCAGCGTAGCCATCAGAGCTATAAGCAGCCGATCAAACCTAAGGATATTCCGAGGTGTGCCGTGAAAATTGCTAGCGTACCAACAGTCCTCCTTCTATCCAGTATAGCGTTAGGTTTATTTCCTTCATACGCCCAAGCAGCATTCGATACTCCCCAAATAGTCCAAGAAGCAGACCAAAAAGTAGAACAACGCCTACTCCAATTACAGGGTGAAATTCAAGAGCAACGCAACAAATATGAAGAACAGCAGAAGCAACTGCGTGAAGAACTTAAAAAGGCACAGGAGGAAATTGACAAGATCAGGAAGCAAGCCCCCACGACTGGCCTCACCGCGGAACAGTTAAAGCGAATTATTGACGAGGACAGTAAACGAATAGAGAAACTCGAGCAACTCGCTTCTAACTCGTTTGTAAACGAGGTAGCGTTAGACGAGAAGCGTTACCTCGCTGGGTTTGAAATCCTTGTCAAGATGATAGAAGCCAGTGGGTTCTTGCAAGAGCGCAACAGGTTTGCTAATTCCATTAGTGAGTTCGGCAGCCTTTCTAACCCTATGCTGATTCCAGAATTCAAACAACAGATCAGCAAATTCATCGGCGAATCTGGTCAGAATGACCCGAATAAAGAATTGATCCTACCTGAAGCAGTAGCCAACAACCCGATAATAACTATTGGATACAGCTTGGTATCTCTATTTACGTCAAAACGGAAGAAAGAGGATAAGAGCAAAGATGCATTCAACCAGATTCTATATGTGCTTAATATGGCAGCACGAGCAGGGGATGATGAGCGCCTGCTTCGGTCATCATTAACAGATATTAATAAACATGCTGGCGAATTTGACAAAACCGCTCAAGCCCTGTTCGTATCGTATTTGGGAGCGCTTCAGTCCCCTGACATTCCACTTACCTGGGAAGCGTATCGCAATGATCATCTTGGAAATGAAAAGATTCGAAGAGCAGCCAAATCGTTGTTTGAGAAATTAAGTAGTAGTGACCCAAAGTTATCTGGCCCTAACGAGGTGCCAATGGAGTTAAAAAATATCCGCTACCAAGTATATGAAATCGACAGGATGATGATGCGCTACGAAACAGTAATAATCGAGACGGACACTGTAATGGCTAAATTTGGCGCGACACTTGAGTCTCGTTTAAAAGAACCAGGGATTGAAAAACTCACCGAACAAAAGGCGACTATCAGCAAATTAATCGAGACTAACAAGGAAAACCGCAAAGGTTTCACCGACAACTATTTATCTCCCGTAATCCGATGGCGTGGGATCATCATGTCCAAATAATCGTTCTACAGCTTCCGCTGTAGAAATTCTCGCTCATTGTCATCGCTTGCTTTACCGCTGACTCACCTCCCGGCAATGAGGCTCTGACCGGTCAGGACCTTTTTGAGGAACTGGCCGGTGTAGGACTCTTTGACCTCGGCGACGGCCTCGGGAGTGCCCGCAGCCACGACGTTGCCGCCCTTGTCGCCGCCCTCCGGCCCCATGTCGATGATCCAGTCGGCGCACTTGATGACGTCGAGGTTGTGCTCGATCACCAGGACCGTGCTGCCGGTATTCACGAGCCGCTGGAGCAGGCCGAGTAGCTTCTCGATGTCCGCGAAGTGCAGGCCGGTGGTCGGCTCATCCAGGATGTAGAGCGTCTTCCCGGTGCTGCGCTTTGCCAGCTCGGTCGCCAGTTTCACGCGCTGGGCCTCGCCGCCGGAGAGGGTAGTGGCGGGCTGGCCGAGCCGGATGTAGTCCAGGCCGACATCCGCGATGGTGGAGAGCTTGCGCGAGATGGTCGGGAGCGCGGAGAAGAACTCGCACGCCTCGCCCACCGTCATCTCCAGCACCTCGGAGATCGACTTGCCCTTGTACTTGACCTCCAGCGTCTCCCGGTTGTAGCGCTTGCCCTTGCAGACCTCGCAGGGGACGTACACATCCGGCAGGAACACCATCTCGATTTTGAGGATGCCGTCGCCCTTGCACGCCTCGCAGCGCCCGCCCTTGACGTTGAACGAGAAGCGCCCGGGGCCGTAGCCGCGCATGCGCGCCTCGCCGGTCTGCGCAAAGAGCTCGCGAATCTGGTCGAAGACGCCGGTGTAGGTCGCCGGGTTGGAGCGCGGCGTCCTGCCGATCGGCGACTGGTCGATGTCGATCAGCTTGTCGATGTGCTCGATGCCCTCGATCGCATCGTGCGGCTCCCAGACGGTGTGTGAGCCGTAGATCGCCGCCATCAGGCGCGGATACAGCGTCTCCTGCACCAGCGTGGACTTGCCGGACCCGGAAACGCCGGTGACGCAGGTGAGCGTGCCGAGCGGGATCTCCACGCTGACGTTCTTCAGGTTGTGCCCGCGCGCACCCTTGACCCGCAGGTACTTGCCGTTGGGCTTTCGCCGCTCCTCGGGCACGGCAACCTTACGCCGGCCCGACAGGAACGCCCCGGTGACGGAGTCCGGGTCGGACATGACCTGCTCCAGGGTGCCCTGCGCCACGACTCTGCCGCCGTGGACGCCCGCGCCGGGGCCGATGTCAATAATCCAGTCGGCGGCGGCCATGGTCTCCTCGTCGTGCTCGACCACGAGGATAGTGTTGCCCAGGTCCCGCAGGTGGATCAGCGTGTCAATCAGGCGCGTGTTGTCCCGCTGGTGCAGGCCGATACTCGGCTCATCCAGGATGTAGAGGACGCCCATCAGGCCGGAGCCGATCTGCGTCGCCAGCCGGATGCGCTGGGCCTCGCCGCCCGCCAGTGTCGCCGCCGCCCGGTCGAGCGTCAGGTAGTTCAGGCCGACGTCCAGGAGGAACCCGAGGCGAGTCCGTATCTCCTTGAGGATCTGCCGGGAGATGGCCTTCTCCCGCTCCGACAGGTCCGGCTCGGCCTCAGCGAAGAAGGCGAACGCCTGCTCAATGCTCTTGCCGGTCAGTTCGGCGATGTTGATGCCGCCGAACGTTACCGCGAGCGCCTCGGGCTTCAGCCGCTTGCCCTGACACTGCGGGCACGGCTTGGACGACATGTACTGCTCCAGGTCGTCCTTGACGTACTGACTGGTGGTCTCCGTGTAGTTGCGCTGAAGGATCGCCAGCACCCCCGGGAACTCCGTGTCGAAGTGCCGGGTGCGCCCGAACCGATTGCGGAACTCCATCGTCACGTTGCCCTTGATGCCATAAATCAGGGCGTGGTACTGCTCGGGTGTCAGATCGCGGATCGGAGTGTCAATGGTAAAGCCGAGCTTCTTCGCGACCGCTGCAAACAGCGCGGTGCGGTGCTCGGACATGATCTCCTTGCCCGACTTGAGCACGAAGTACTGGATGGCCCCCTGCGCGATGCTCAGGTTCCGGTCCGGAATCAGCCGCTCCGGGTCGAACTCGGTCTGTGTCCCCAGGCCGTGGCAGACCGGGCAGGCGCCAAACGGGCTGTTGAACGAAAAGGTGCGCGGCTCGATCTCGCCCAGCGAGATACCGCACTCGGTACAGGCGAAGTTCTCCGAGAAGAGCATCTCCTCGCCGCCGATGACCTCGACGCCAACCAGCCCCTTGCCCTTCTTCAGCGCCGTCTCAACGGAGTCCGCCAGACGCTTCTCGACGCCCTCTTTGACGACGATGCGATCCACCACGATGTCGATATCGTGCTGTTTGTAGCGGTCGAGCGCGATGTCCTCGGTGACCTCGCGCACCTCGCCGTCGATGCGGACGCGGACGAAGCCTTCTTTGCGGATCTCCTCCAGTTCCTTGCGGTACTCGCCCTTGCGTCCCCGAACCACTGGCGCCAGCACCTGGAGGCGCGTGCCCTCTGGCAGCGCCATGACGCGGTCCACGATCTGCTCCGGCTGCTGCTGGGTAATCGGCTTGCCGCAGTTGGGGCAGTGGGGCGTGCCGACGCGGGCGTAGAGCAGGCGCAAGTAGTCGTAAATCTCGGTGACGGTGCCGACCGTGGAGCGCGGGTTGCGGGATGTGGACTTCTGGTCGATGCTGACCGCCGGCGACAGGCCGTCGATCTGGTCGACGTCCGGCTTGTCCATCTGCCCGAGGAACTGGCGGGCGTACGCAGAGAGCGACTCAACGTAGCGGCGCTGGCCTTCGGCGTAGAGCGTGTCGAACGCGAGCGAGGACTTCCCCGAGCCGGAAAGGCCGGTGATGACCACCAGCTTGTCGCGCGGGATCTCCAGGTCGATATTCTTGAGGTTGTTCTGGCGGGCGCCGCGGATCACGATCCGGTCGTGGACTACGGCAGGCGCAGCGGTAGGGCGGGTCGGCTGTGAAGCAGAAGGCATGGCGCAAGGTCTCCGTTTTAAGAACCGACTTCGCCCCCGGAGGTTCCCGTCGGGAGGGCAGAAATCGAACGGACGTTTACCGCTTGGCGATTGTACCATGCCCGCGCCTGCGGGGGCAACGGCCGCCCGGGGCGCCTGGCCCCGGGCGGAGGACGCCTCAAATGTTGCTTGGCTCGACCTTGACGCTGCGGCCCTCGCACTGGTTCTTGATGGAGGTGAGCGCCGCCTCCAGCCCCTGCTGGATCGTCTCGGCCACGCTGCCGGTCTGCTCCTTGAACTGCTCCTTCTGGTCCGGGCGCGGGGCGAAGGAGAGGTGCACGGTCACCGCACAGCCGTTCTCGTCGCCCTCGACCTCCATCCAGCCGGAGTACTTGTTTTCCCCGTCCGATCCCCACTCCATCCGGTGCTCGGTCTTGTCCAGACGCATCCAGCCGTCGGAGTCGTAGGCGTGGCCGCGGACCTCGCCCTGTACCCGCACGCGCCCCGCTCCCTGCGGCTCCGCCCGGTGCGTGGTCGGCAGGTACTTCGGCATGTTGCGCACGTCGGAGATGAAGTCGAAGACGGCGTCCGGCGACGCCTTGACCAGAATGGTCTGCTCGTACTCGGCCATGTCACAGTCCCTTTCCAGGAAACGAGGAAGCGAGGGGGGCGACTATGCCCCCCTCGCTTCGGGTTTTCCCGGTGTGGACCGCCCGTAAACCGAACGGCCGGATGCGCCCCGCCTACTCCAGATCCGCCGTGGCCGCAACGACGACCCCGGCATCCCGCATCTCGGCAACAGCCCGGTCGCCGTCCCCGGGCTGAACGTCCACCGCGCGGGCGGCGTCCGCCAGCAGAACCACGTCAAACCCGGCAGCGCGTGCGTCCAGCGCGGTCGCTTTGACGCAGTAGTCCGTCGCCAATCCCCCCACAAAGACGCGCTCGATCCCCTTCGCCTTCAGGGTCTCCGCCAGGCCGGTGCCGTCGAGGGCGGAATAGGCATCCCGCTCCGCGGTGGTCCCCTTCTGTACTATCTGGGTAATGCCCCCCCGGTCCAGGCCAGGGTGCAGTTCGGCGTCCTCCGTGCCCGCGACGCCGTGGGGCGGCCAGATGCCCCCCTGCTCCTTGAACGAGCAGTGGTCCGGCGGATGCCAGTCCATCGAGGCAAACACACGCCCCGGGAAGAGCGGCATCACCCGGTTCAGGGGCTCCACGACCTTATCGCCCTCCACGACTGGCAGCGTGCCGCCGGGACAGAACGTGTTCTGCACGTCCACGACAATCAGGGCGTCACTCGGCTTGACGATCATTCGGCTTCTCCCCCTCGAAACTCGGCCACGACCTCGATAGTACCCGCGATCGCGGCGTATAAGGCGGTGTTCATAGCGTCACCCATTTGCACCCGCCAGTGCCATCAGGCGGGCGTCCAGGACTTCGATGTAGCTGCGCCCGTAGGGGCCGTTCTCCAGGCCGTCCACCAGGAACGGCGAAAGGTCCTTTTCGTACTCGCGGCTGCACGAGGCCGCGGCGAGCGCGACCGCGGCCACCGTGTCCACGTCGCCGGTGAAGGCGACGCAGGCGCGCAGCAGGTCCGAGAGCGTGGCGCACTCCGTTACGGCGGTGACGGCGGCGCGGACGCTCATCCAGCCCTTTGAGCCGACCTTGCCTTGCCACGGGTCGGCCCAGCGGTGGCCGGGCACGAACTCCTCCAGCCACGCGCCGAGGCGCGCCTTCGGCCCCACGTCATAGACGAAGTAGTGGGCCGAGAGCGCCGCCGCGCACGCCGCCGCGACGCCGTCCAGCGTGTCGTGGGTCAGCCGGGCCTGCACGGTGCACTTCTCGATGACCCCGGCGACGGTCGGCAGGACGCCGAGCGGCGCGGCGCGCATGGCGGCCCCGCTCTTGTCGGAGTCCGGCCGGATGTTCGCCAGGAACGCCTCGCCGGTGCGGGTGACGCGTAGGAAGTCGTAGAAGCGCTGGGCGTAGCCGGTGCGCGGGTCACGGTGGAACACCTCCACGAAGCGACCGGCCAGCATCTCCGGCGTCCACGCTTCGCCGCTCACCAGCGCCTCCGCGACGGCGAGGCTCATCTGCGTGTCGTCGGTGTACTCCCCGGGCGCGATTGCATGCCGGGCGTGCGCCCGGTAGTCCCGCCCGGTGTTGTACGCGCGGACGATCTCCGGGGACACGTACTCGAACCCCGCCCCGTAGGCGTCCCCGATCGCCAGTTCCCGCAGCATGTGCGTCTCCTCCTATTCCTGTCGCATTAACACGAACTGGCGGTAAATAAAAAGTGGACCGCTTCAGCCGCACGGGCAGGCGCAGGGCGCCGCTTCCGTCCCCTCCCCCTCGCCGTCGGGGACGGGTTCGTAGGTCTTCTCGAAGATGTCGGGCTTGACCGGGTACTGCTCGCCGTGGACGCCGGTGACGATCCAGTCGCCGGGCGCGGCGTGCATACGCCCCTCCAGGGTGTCGATGTACCGGTCTTCGTGGACCTGGTAGGCGTCGATGACCACAGGCTTCTTGCGGAACTTTGGCATGGCGGTGTGTGACTCCTCAGTCGAGAAAGACCGGTTCGCGCCGGGTAAACCGGTAGAGTTGCGCGGGGCGGTGGGCGCCGGCCCGCTTCTGGCGCGGTGTGGCATCCAGGATGCCCATGGACAGCATCTTCTTGCGGAAGTTGCGCTTGTCCAGGGTGCGGCCCAAAATCACCTCATAGACGGTCTGGAGTTCGGTCAGCGTGAACTCCTCCGGCAGCAGGGCGTACGCCACGGAGGTGTACCCCAGCTTGGCACGCAGACGGGCGAGGGCGGTGTCGATAATCTCCTGGTGGTCGAAGGCGAGGGGCGGGAGTTCGTCCAGCGGCCACCACCGGGCCGCCACGGCGTCGGTGCCCGGCAGGGGGCGGCACTCGCTCGCTGGCCCGGGCATCAGTGCGAAGTAGGCCACGGAGATGACGCGCGTGCGCGGGTCGCGCCCGATAGCGCCGAAGGTGAAAAGCTGCTCCAGGTAGTGCGCCTCGGCGATGCCCGTCTCCTCGGTCAGCTCCCGGTGCGCCGCAGCCTCCAACTCCTCGTCCATGCGGACAAAGCCGCCAGGCAGCGCCCACATGCCCTCAAACGGCCAGATGCCTCGCTCGACCAGGAGGACACACAGCCGGTCCTCCAGGGATGTGAAGGCGACCACGTCCACGGTGACCGACGGGTGCGGAAACGCATCCGGATCGTAGGTGTCCGGTGTGTCGCCGCTAACGCGCGCGTTCTTCGTGTCCATATCACACATAGTACCTCCGGATGGCACGACTGTCAAGCAGGCAGGAAGTGTTCCCCCGGAAGTGCAACCCTAATCGCAGCATGCCTTCCGAATGGTACCAGTTTCCCGAGAGCATGACCGCACCGCGGTCGCTGTCTGTTCCGGCCGCCAAGCGGGTCCCCTTCCGCTGGCAGGCGGCGGGTCTGGGGCCGGGCTTAGAGGACGGCGGCGGCGACCGGGACGCTGTGATTGGCCTGCGCTGGTCGGCCACCGCGGGGACCGATCGCCGGGACGGGGCGCCCGCCCCGCGCCTGCGCTTCACCATAGCGCTGGACGTTCGCGAAGAGAAACGGGTGGAGGTATTCCTGGCTGACAAAAGCGGCCTGACGGCGGAAAACCTCCTGGCACAGGCGGACTGCAGTTTCGCCCACTGCCTGCAATTATACGATGTTTTGCTGCCAGCAGCGCGGACGGACGCTGTGCTGGCGAAGGGGATTCTCCTGCGCCAGTCCGTCGGGACCTCCCCCCTGTTCCTCTTTGCGCGCACAGCAGGGGACGCCACGGCCCTGTCCCCCCATCTCTTAATCGGGCCGGGAAGTTCACCATCCCCCCTCGCCGCCCTCCGCGAACGGCTGTCTGGCCGCGACGTCATCCAGCCGTTCGGCCTTATGGAAGGATGCGTGCTGGACGGCCTGCACGACCTGGGCGACCGACGGGCTCTGGAAGCGCACCTGAACTCGTTCTTCCCGTCCGCCCCGCCCTTCCTGGAGTACGAAGACCCCACGGGCGAACCCGTGACGGGACGTGTACACGGTGTGGAGGCGCTCCTGCCCTTCGCCGCTCTGGCGCTGACACGGCCGGACCACCCCGCCCTGCGCATCGCCCTGGAGTTCTGCGAGACGCAGGCGGGGCGGCGGAGCGACGGTCTTATCGCGGACGGCGAACTCACCACCGCAGGCGGATACGCCGCGGGCTACCCGCTGGCCGTTCTGGCGAAGCGGCGCGTCGGCGACGCTCGCCTGCGCGACCTGGCCGCCCGTCAGTTCACCGGCCGCATCGCTGCCCTGAGCCCCGAGCCGGACGCAGCAGTGTACGCGCGGACCCGGAACGGAAAGCCGGACCCGGGCTATCGAAACTGGACGCGCGGCGTGGGCTGGCACCTGCTCGGCATGGCCCGCGCGCTCCCGTACCTGGAAGAAGCGCCCGCGGCCGGGGAGATACGCGACGCTCTGCGCCGGGGCTGCGCCCTGGCGATGGACCGGCAGGACCGCCGGAGCGGCCTCTGGTTCTGCTACCTGGATGAGCCGGCGACCGGCGTGGAAACATCCGGCAGCGCCGCCCTCGCCGCCGGCTTGGCGAAGGCGGCGGCCCTGGACTGCGCCCCCCGCGGCGCGATGGAGGCGGCGGCGAGGGCGCGGGCCGCGCTGCTGAACCACCTCACCCCGGACGGCTACCTGACCGGCGCTTCGCCCGCCGACAAGAGCGGCCCCCGGCTTCAGAAGAGCGGTCCGCGCGGCGTGTCTCCCTACGCCGGCGGCCTGCTGGCCCAGTTGATCGCCACGACGGGAGGATTCGCCCGTGCCTGACGACACCTCCACTCCCGCCCCCGCTGCGGACAACAAGTCGCTGCTTCTGGAGACCGCGAACCAGGTGGCGCTGGATATCCTCGCCCGGCGTACGGGGGTAGAGGCTCTGCGACACATTGCCGACGCCGCCCGGGTACTGGCCGGGGCGCGGTATGCCGCCCTGGGTGTGGCCGGCTCGGACGGCGGCCTGACCGAGTTCGTGACGGTAGGGCTGACTCCTGAGGAGGAGGAGGCGATCGGGTCGCGGCCGCGGGGGGCGGGCATCCTGGGCCTGCTGCTTCGCCGCGCGGAGCCGCTGCGAATCGACCGGATATCGGACCACCCGAAGGCGGTCGGCTTTCCGCCGAACCACCCGCCTATGGATACCTTCCTCGGCGTCCCCATCCGGCGAGGCGACACAGTGATCGGGAGCCTGTACCTGGCTACCAAGGAGGGCGGAGGCGCCTTCTCCGAGGCGGACGAGGCCGCCGTCCAGGCGCTGGGGGCGCACGCAGCGGTCGCCATCCACAACCTCCAGATGCTCTCGCGGCAGCGCGCCCTGGTGAGCGGCCTCATCAACGCTCAGGAGGAGGAGCGGCGGGCCGTTGCGTACGACCTGCACGACGGCCTGACTCAGTTTGTCATGGCCGCGCACGCCCACCTGGAGGCGTTCCGCCGGGCGCGGGCGGCGGGCAAGACCGAGCGCGCCGATCGGGAACTGGAACTCGGTATCAAGTACCTGGGCGAGGCGGTGGTCGAATCGCGCCGCCTGGTGAACGGTCTGCGGACGCTCGCGCTGGACGACCTGGGACTGGCCGGGGCGCTGGAGCAGCTCCTGGCGGAGGAGAAGGAGCGGGCCGGATGGTCCGAGGCGCAGTTTGTTCACAACGTGGCCGGACGGCGCTTCAGCAAGCCGCTGGAAACGGCGGTCTATCGCGTGGCGCAGGAGGCGCTGACCAATGTCCGCAAGCACGCGCGGGCCGACCGTGTACGGCTCCTGCTTATGGAAGCCCCGGAGGGGTTGGAGCCCCGTCAGGACGCCGGTCACCTGACCCTGGAGGTGCGCGACTGGGGGGTCGGCTTTGCGGCGGAACTGCTCCCGGCAGACGCAACGGGACACGTGGGCCTTCACAGCATGATAGAACGGGTACGGCTCATGGAGGGCCGGTACGAACTGGCCAGTCAGCCGGGGAGCGGCACGCGGGTGCGGGCGGAGTTCCCGGCACACGGACCGGCGGACGAGGAGACGGAAACCGCGGATGGATGAGGCAACAGGCGAAGTAGAAGGCGAGGGCCGCAGGTACTCGGTGGTACTGGTAGACGACCACGCGATCTGGCGCGGCGGCGTTCGGTCCCTGCTGGAGGACACGGAGTTTGAGGTCGTGGGCGAGGCATCCTCCGGTAAGGAGGCCCTGCAAGTCGTCCGCGAGACGAACCCCGATCTCGTCCTGCTGGACATCCGAATGGCGGGCGGGGACGGCTTGGACGCGCTCCAGGCGCTGAAGCGGGAGCACCCGCGGACCGCGGTGGTGATGCTGACGACCTACGACAACCCCACCTATATGGCGCGGGCGGTGGCGGGCGGCGCCGCGGGCTACCTGCTCAAGGGCATCCACCTGGACGACCTTCTGGCGGCCCTGCGGGCCGTGGCGGGCGGGGAGATGCTGCTGGCGGCTCAGGACCTGGTGCGCTCTCTGCGCAGTATCAGCGACGCCGCGGCGGACGCCCCGGAGCTCATCGAGCCGCTCACGGACCGGGAGGTGGAGGTGCTGCGTCTGGTGGCCACGGGCCTGAACAACCGCGACATCGGCGCGGTGCTGTTCGTGGCGGAGAGCACCGTCAAGACGCACGTGGAGCATATCCTGGGCAAGCTAGGCGTCTCTGACCGGGTGCAGGCCGCCGTCTGGGCTGCGCGCAACGGCCTGGTGGACCCGGAGCGCCTGGGGACGTAGACAATCCGCCATAGCGCGGATTCGGAAGATGCCGCCACACCGGATAATGCCGGTATCACCGGTATCACCGGATACGGGCAGGTGGCGCGGCATGAGTCTTACAAAAAATGGCAGTGAGGTCCGCTGCGACGGTCGCCTTTCCGACGGCGCGGCCTGCGGGGAGCGGGCGGCGGTGCCCATCGCGCTCCGCTCCCGCCTGTCGGCGGGCGACGCTCCGCGCCAGGAAAACGCGACAGCGGCGATCACCGGCTGGATGTTCGTCACGGACGGTGGGCGGGTGCGACACTTCTGCCCCCGCTGCGGTCGCCTCTGCGCCCTCTCTCTGGAGGGCGGCGGCGAGGCCCTCCCGACGCTGGTGCGGGAGGTCTGATCCTGGGGTCTGAAATACGCCATTTCGAGGATTCGCCCCCGGCGCGCGGGTGCTATTCTGACACTGTACAGGGAACTCGTGTGGTCGAACCCGGTACTCTACTCCTCATCCAAAACCTTGGCCCCGGCGCGACAATAGCGCCGGGGTCTTTTTCGCTGCGGCTTTTAATCACGTTTTAATGTTGTAGGGATACCCTGACACCAAAGCGCTTCCCAAAGCGGCCGAGAGCCTCGGGTGCGCGTCGGCGTGCATCCTTGAGGCCGGAAACGGACCCATGAACCGAAGAGCACTCATCCTCACCAGCGTCCTGGTCCTCGCGGCGGCGATGATCTTCCTGGGCTACCGCGCCCGCGCCGCCGGCAAGACTGAGGGCGTCACGCAGTATAAGGTCGCCAAGGTGGAGACCGGCCAGGTCCGCAAGACGGTGTCGTCGAGCGGAACACTCAAACCCTGGAACGTGGTTGACATCAAGGCGCGCGCTGGCGGCGAACTGACGCTTCTGGCCGTGGACGTCGGCAGCGAGGTCGTCAAAGGCCAGATTCTGGCGAACATCGACCCGCTCGACGTCCAGCTCTCCCTGAACACGGCCCGCGCCGACGAGGAGTCCGCTCGCTCCCGCAAAAGCCAGAGCGAGAAGTCGTGGCAGCTCCAGATCGAGCAGAGCAAGATCGCCGTGCGGGATGCGGAGGCGAACCTGCGCTCCGCGGAGGCGAGCCTGGCCGCCGCGCGGGCGCGACTCGCCACAGCCCGTGAGCAGGCAAAGGCGCAGCCAGAGCTAACGCGCACGGCCATCGCCAACGCCGAGGCGTCCTACCAGCAGGCGGTCAAGCAGCGCAATCAACTGGACGCCACCACCCCGCAGCAGCGCGCCGCCGCCAAGGCCTCCTATGAGCAGGCGATGGCGAACCTGGAGAACGCCCGCCTGAACATCGACCGCCAGAAGTCGCTGGTTCAGAAGGGCTTTGTGGCGCAGCAGGCGGTGGACACGGCGCAGGCCAGCCTGGAGGTGGCGCAGGCAACCGCGGACTCGGCCAAGGCCAAGCTGGACACGGTGGACGCCGAACTGGCCGCCTCGATCGCCGCCGCGGACGAGCGGGTAAAGCAGAGCAAGGCCGCGCTCGACAGCGCGCGGGCCAGCCAGATCGATATCCCCAATCGCCAGAACGCGGTGCGCGAAGCGGAGGCGGCGGTGCGTCAGGCGGAGGCGCAGTTGCTGCGCTCCCGTGTCGCCGTGGACCAGGCGCGCGCCAACCAGGCCAACAACGAAATCCGCCGGTTTGATGTCTCCCAGGCGGAGGCGTCCATCGCCCGCGCGGAGGCGTCCCGCATCAACGCGCAGACCACCCTGGAGCGCACCGTCATCCGCGCTCCCGCCGATGGCGTGGTGCTGACCAAGTACGTCGAGCAGGGCACCATCATCCAGTCGAGCCTCGGCGTCGCCGCGACGGGCCAGAGCATCGTCCAGATCGGCGACGTGTCCCGCATGTACGTGGACGTCAGCGTGGACGAAACCGACATCGCCAGCATCGATGTCGGGCAGGTCGTGGACGTCGCCATCGATGCCTACCCGGGGGTCCCCTTCGAGGGCAAGGTCATCCGCATCGACCCCCAGGCGGTGGTCGAGCAGAACGTCACCATGATCCATGTCCGGGTCGAGGTGGATAACACCACGGCGACCTACAAACTGCTGAAGCCGGGCATGAACGCCACCTGCGAGTTCGTGATCGACGAGAAGGAGGACGTGGTCTACGTCCCGCTCGAAGCGGTGCGCGAGGACGACAACGGTAAGTACGTCGAGACGGCGACCGGCGGCAAGCCGGCCCCGCCCGACCCGAAGACCGGTGATGCGCCCGAAGAAGGCACCCTGATCGATATCCAGAAAAAGCGGGTGACGGTGGAGGTCGGACTGGAGGGCAACGAGCGGATCGAGATCCTCAGCGGCCTCAAGGAGGGCGACCAGATCATCACGCAGACCATCGAGCCGGCGGCTCCCACGGCGGGCGGCAGCCCGTTCGGCGGCGGCGGCTTCGGCGGCGGGCGCGGCGGCTTTGGCGGCGGCGGCCGTGGCCCGGG
>CALEKU010000075.1 GCA_937902745.1 uncultured Armatimonadota bacterium | reverse complement strand
GCCCGCGGAGGCGGGCTTGAATCACAGAAGCCGGGACTTCAGTCCACGGCACCAACGGCCACGGGGGCCTAATCCCCCTCCTCGTCGTCCTCGGGGAGCAGGGGCGGGACGTGCCAGCGACCGCTGATCTGATGCCCGCGGCGGCGCAGGCGGCGGGCGCAACGCTCCACCAGGTCGCGCGCCACCAGCGCCTGCGGCAGCAGGATCACACCCTTCGGGCGTGGGGCGTCCGCGGGAGCGTCGGGGGCGACCATCTCCTCCTCTGCGACCCAGTCGCGCACCTCCAGAACGCCCTCACGGCGACGCTCTCCGCCAGAGTGCACCGGTCCGAGGGCCAGGACGATCAGGCGGGACGCCTCCGGGTCCACGTGCAGCTCGCGCGTGGCCCGGTCCCGCCGCACCACCAGCGGCGCGTCCTCGTCGCTCGCCAGCCGCATCCCCCAGGCCAGCGGCCCGTCTTCGGATCGCAACTGGTTTACCAGCGGGCGCGTCGTTCGGCGAAACCGGAGGGCATCGCGGTCCGCGGCCGTCAGGGGGGTCAGGAGGAGGCGGCCGCGTCGCCTTCCGTCTGCGTCGGGGGGAGCCTGGGGGTCCCGGATACGCCGTGTGAGGAACCGGAGCATGGCTTCCAGTTCCAGCTCGGTCGCCGAAAAACGAATCATTACACCCACGGAGGTGATTATATCAGTTACTATGTTTGCCTGCTTACGCGCCTCCGTGCAGGGCCCGCGCCAGCACCAAGAGTCCGCGCGCGATGCGGGGCGTCGGGCGGAAAAGGAGGTCCGCGGGGATGCGGTGGACGCGCCCCTCGCGGGCGGCGCGCAGACGATCCAGCGGCGGCGTGAGTTTCGCCGCACCGGCACCATCGGCCCGCCCCATGTCGCTCGCCGTCGCGATAACGTAGTGCGCGGGCTGCGCCGCCAGCAGGTACTCCTTCGAGACCACCGGAAACGGGTTGTTGCCCTTGAGGACGTTCACCCCGCCCGCGCGGCGAATCAGGTCGTCCACGAAGGAGCCGGGGCCGGCGCCGTAGAGCGGGGACGGGCTGACCTCCACAAAGACCGTGACCGGCTTCTTGCCCCGCGTCAGCTTCTCCGCCTGCGCTTCCAGAACGCGCATGGCGGCCTCCGCCTTCTTTGCGGTGCTCTGCCGGCCGGTGAGCACACCGAGCTGGTGCAGGTGCGCGACCACATCCGCATAGCGCAGAGACTTCTGCGCGAAGACCGGCGCCTTCAAGCGCCGGTCTAGCGTGGCGACTTCCGCCGCCGTTATCGTGGCGGACTCGGCGATCACAAGATCGGGCCGAAGAGCGAGGATGCGCTCATAGGAGGGCTTACCGTAGTCACCAACGCGCGTCAGGCGGCGCGAACCGTCCGCGGCGTAGTCATCCGCCGCGCTGACGCCCACCACGGCCCCGCCCGCCCCGAGCGCGAACAGGTTCTCGGTCACAGCCGGCGAGAGCGACACGATGCGCCGGGCTGGCCCCGCCGTCAGCGTCACCGTGCGGCCCAGATCGTCTTTCACGGTCAGGGGCATAGCGGCCGTTATGCCTCTTCCTTCGGGCGCTTCACCAGATCCTCGGGGAACCGGCGCACGGAGTACGGGGGGACCATGGTCAGCATGGTGTCGGGGTGCAGCACCGTGGCCAGGATCTCGGCAGACTCCGCCAGCCGCGGGCCGGGTCGGTTGAAGTAGGCGTTGCCGTCCACGGTGTAGCACTCCCCCTGCCGCACGGCGGGCAGGTCGTACCACCCGGGCGCTTCTCGCAGTATCTCCGCCTCCTCGATGGCGCGGTTGGCGTCGAAGCCGCAGGGGATGAGCACCAGCATCTCCGGAGCGAACGCCACGATCTCCTCCCAGGTGATCGTCCGCGATGGCACCCCCGCCTCGTCCCACGGGCCGGGCGTCGCGTTCGCCAGGGCGAGCAACTCCGGATTCCAGTGGCCGGCGGAGAACGGCGGGTCGGTCCACTCCAAGAGCAGGGTCCTTGGCCGCTCCGGCGCGGCGGCGGCCTTTTCGCGAACGGCCTCCCACCGGGCGCGCGTTTGCGCTACCAGGGCCTCTGCCTCGGCGGTGCGGCCCGTGGCCGCGCCCACCTGACGAAACGTCTCCAGCACCCCCTCCAGCGAGGTCGGCGCGAGGTCCAGCACCTCTACCGGCATCCCCTCCAGCGCCGCCACGGCCTCCGAAACGGCCCCGTGGTTCACCGCGCATACGTCGCACAGGCCCTGAGTCAGCACCAGATCGGGCTTGAGATCGCGCAGCAGGGCATGGTCGATGCGGTACAGGGATTCGCTGGCCGCGACCGAGGCGCGTACCGTCTCATCAATCTCGCGGGAGGATGCCTCGGGGCTGTCGGCGAGAACACTGGAGGTGACGACGGGCAGGCCCTCGACGACTTCCGGCGGGTAGTCGCATTCGTGCGTGACCGCGACCAGTTTTTCCGCGAGGCCGAGCGCGCATACGATCTCGGTGGCGGAGGGCAGGAGGGAGACAATTCGCATACCGGCATTATACCGGTTCGGTCACCGGGAGGCTCTGGGCTTCCCTACGCCCCGTTCCGTCCCTGATCGATTCGGGCGGCCAGTTCGCCCAGCGTGGTGCGCTTTGTCGCGAAGGTGTGCGCTTCGCTGACCTGAATCTCTACGCCGAACTCCTCTTCCACCCAGACGACGAACTCCACCAGGTTCAGCGAGTCCATACCCAGGCCGGCAACAAACCCCTCACTGCCTGCGGGGAGCGCGGCACGCGACGGCGCCCCCCGCGACGTGAGCGACGCCATGGAATCCTCCGGGGAGATGTCTTCAACCGGCACTCCGGTGACTTCCGCGGCTATCCGCCGCAACTTGATGAATATATCCGTCATTCCCTATCCCTGCCGCGCGCGACTGACCCGGGCCTACCTGCTCCCCGCTGTTCCCGCCCCCGTCGGCGAGGCATGCCAAACCGCAGCGTGCCTTTCCTTCTGTATTGTCGGCAGACACGCCCCTTCTCTGCTGTCCGGCTAAAAGGAAATACGTTCGTAACCGCAGCCCCCTATCACGTGTCTGTTGTGTACCAACACATGACGGGGAGGAGGGGCAACGGGAGACGCAAGGGCGAAGGCACAACCTTGCACACAGGGACAGTGACGTCTGAAAAAAGAAGACGACAAGCCATCTTAAAAGGAGACACAGACACCGTGACGAGAACCCGCTTTCACGCGCACCTTGCCCCCGTCCTTGCCAGCAGCACCTTTTTTGCCGCCGCTGCCGTAATGGCTGGCCTTGCAGGAATGGGGTGCTCCCCCGCGCCCGTTTCCGCCGGGGCGGCGACTCCCGCTGCCGCCGCAGCGCCGGCGCCCGCCCGCGTGGTCGTGGCGGTGGACCGCTCCGAATCTACGGCGCCGTGGCGAGGCCAGCAGCTTGCCCTGCTGGACACCGTGGCAATGGACGCCAGCCTGGACCACCGCTCCCTGGACCTGTGGGCGTTCGACCGCACCGCCGTGCGTGTCTGGGGTCCCAACATTCCAGACACCCCCAAGAACCTCCTACCCGTTAAGCAAAAGGAGTTCGCGCCGAACGCCGCCTCGCCCCGCCGCATCACCCGGCCGGCGCTCCTGCTCCAGGCGCTCGCGGGCGACCCGGAGACGGGCCGCGCCTCCGGCCCCCTGCGTGTCCTCCTGCTCTCCGACGGTGACAGTGAGCAGGCGGAGGACGAGCCGCTGCTGAAAAAATCGGCGGCGGCGCTGGCCGCGAAGCACCCTGATTTGCAACTCCTCGTCATCGGCGTGAACCCCGCCTCGCGCGCGATGTGGGACCGGGCAGTGGCGCCCGTCCTGGGAGAGCGGTTCAAGGCGGTAACGGTCGGTGAGGCCGACGCAGAGTTGCGCCGCTTCCATAACCGCTGACCCGACTTTTCCCGTTCAACGGACCGAAGGAAGGAGATCACAAGTGCCCCACGACGAGGCCACCACGACCGGTGGCGTGCCGCCGGTGGAAAGGCTTTATCTGCGCCGTACCCCGGCGCAGCCCGCGGACGCCCCGCCGCGCGCCCTGCCCCGCGATAGCGAGGGACAGCCGCAGCGCCGTTCGGACCTGGAAGACTACCCCCTGCCCGCGGCTGAGGCGCTGGAGGCCACCTACGCGCCCGCCCTGCAGCGCATGGAGCGACTCCTGCCGCTGCGGGTAGCGGTGCTGCGCGACCACCTGGCCCGGACCCGGGACGCCCTGATGCGCTACCGGCAGGTGCGCGCGGAGGAGACAGAGCGGCAGCAGCTTTTCAACGAAGACGCCCGCCACGCGGAGCAGGTGATCGACGCGAAGGTCGCGGAACTGCGCGCCGCCCGTGAACGGGAGGAGGCGTTCCACGAGGCGTGCATCCGTGAGGCGCTGGACGCGCGCGCCCGGGCGCGGGAGGTCGCGGTGGTGGCGCAGGCAGCGGCCACCGGCAGCCCCGGCGCTCTGTGGCAGAGCTTCCAGGCCGAGGATGCCCACGACGGCGACTACGCTGCGGAAACGCCGGAGGAAGAAGCGCCGCGTGCCGAACCCGCCCCTCCGGCTGAACCCGAGGCGGAAGAGGCTCCGACGGCGCCCTCCACACCCACCCCGCGTCGGGGCCTCCTGCCCGGGAACTGGCGCTGGCCTGGTCGCCGACCCGCTGCCGCGGAGACGGAGGGGACGCCTGCAGCGCCCGCCCCAGCGCCCGGGGAGCCCTACCGGGCTATGCAGGCGCCGCACCCGATCCGTGTCCCCTTCCCCGCCGATGAAGGACGGGAGCGCGCCCGCCCCGCCGAGGCGATCGCGCTGGAGCAGGGGTTCCTTTATACCTCTGCGGCCGAGGCAACGGTACACGATTGGCAGCGGTGGCTGGAGTGGCCCGCGCTGATCGCCTGTGGCAGTATCTTCGGCGTGTCGATCGGCTTCCTGACCGAGATACTCGACCCGCAGATGCTGTTCCAGCGCTTTGACGCGGCGTGGAAGCCGCTGGTCGTGGTGGTCGTCATCGGGCTGGCGGTCTTCTGGCTGCTCGGGCGGGTCGTCTCCGCGCTTGCCGCGCTGGCCTCCGAGGAGCGGCACTCCGCCCTCGCCACGCTGCACCGGGACGCGCCCGACCGGGTCGGACGGCGGCTGTACGTCAGCGCGTGGGTGACGTTCGGCGTCCTGCTCGCCGTGGCCGCGCTGCTCGTCCTGTTTGAGGCGAACGTCGAAAAGAACGGCGTGATGGGCGCGCTGCTCTCACGCCAGGCGAACGACCGGATCGCGCAGGGCACGGGCGCCGCAGCCGCGCACACCATCCCCGATTGGGCCGTATGGTGCATCGTGCTCGTGGTCAGCACCCCGTTTGTGCTGCTGCACGCGGCGCACGGCTGGATCGCGGCCCGCGCGGCCACCCTGCGGGCGGTAATCCACGCACGCCGGGAGCGTGAAGCCTGGCACATCGCGGACCTTATCCACCAGAAGCGAGACGCCGAGGCGCAGGCCCTCCACAGCGAAGAGCTTGCCCTGTGGCGTGAGGCACGGAATGCCGCCACTGCTGCCCGTGGCGAGGCTGCGGAAGCGCCGGAAGAGGCGGCGAGGGAGGCCGCTGGCAGCACGGTGGAAGACGCGACGGCGTCCATCGCCCGCGCCATTGACGACCTGTGGCAGGCGCGCCTGAGCCACGACGGTGGCGAAGAAGACCTGGCGGACCTCTCCGCCGCCCCGCCGGAGGAAGCCCCCGAAGCGGTGCCCGACGAAGCCGCGGAGTCCTGGGCGCGCGATATGGCGTCGCTGATGGGTTCCCCACACACGCCACACGACGGCGCTGCCGCCGCCTCCGCGACGGCTACCGCCACGGCGCTGCGCTTCGACGACGATGGGAGCGTGCTCCTGCGCCCCACCTCTGCGGAGACGCTGCGAGCGGGAGAGGCGGTGGCCCTGGCGGTCACGCGCGCTCGCGAGGCGCACTTCCGGGTCCGGATGGCCTACGCGCGGAAGCGGGAGGCGCTGGCGCGCATCGACGCGGGCATCGCGCGGTGGGAGGCGCAGCGCGCCGCGGAGCGGCAGGAGTTGGAGGCCGAAAGCGTGCGGCGCATCGAGGACGCCCACGCCGCGTACGTCGCCACGGCCCGCGCCTTTGACCGCCTGTTCCGCGAGGAGCGGGAGCACTACGAGCGGCTGGCCGCTCCCGGCTGGGTGTACCGCCTCTGGGGGGCGCTTTTCCACCCCGGCATTGACGCCTGAAAAAAGCCAAACGGGTCCGCGACCTATCGCCGCGGACCCGTTTGGCTTTTTTACTAACGGTCCCTACCCCTCCAGCAGAAGGGTCTCCGGGTCCTCAACCAGCTGCTTAACCTTGACCAGGAAGCGGACGGCGGTGGAGCCATCCACGATGCGGTGGTCGTAGGTCAGGGCGATGTTCATCATCGGGCGGATGACCACCTGACCATCCCGAGCGACCGGGCGCTCCTGGATGGAGTGCATCCCCAGAATGCCAACCTGCGGGAAGTTCAGGATCGGCGTGGACAGCAGCGAGCCGTACACACCGCCGTTCGTGATGGTGAACGTGCCGCCCTGAAGCTCCGTCAGCGACAGTTTGCCCTCGCGCGCCTTCTCCGCCAGTTCGCGGATATTCTTCTCGATGGCGGCGAACGACTTCTTGTCGGCGTCGCGCACCACCGGGACCACCAGGCCCTCCTCGACCCCAACCGCGATGCCGATGTCGTAGTACTTCTTCAGGACGATCTCGTCGCCCTGAATCTCGGCGTTCAGGTACGGGAACTGCTTCAGCGCCCCGATCACGGCCTTGGTAAAGAAGGACATGAACCCGAGGCCGACGCCGAATTGCTTCTCAAACGCCTCCTTGCGCCGCTTGCGCAGGTCCATAACCGCGCTCATGTCCACCTCGTTGAAGGTGGTGAGCATAGCGGCCGTCTGCTGAGCGTTCACCAGGTTTGCGGCGATGGTAGCGCGGCGGCGCGTCATGCGGATGCGCTCTTCCGGGCGCCCGCTTGCGCTCGCCGGCGCCGCCGACGCGGCAGCGGCCGTTGCAGCCGCTCCCGTGCCCGCCGTGCGCTCCGCCGGGGTGGGAAGCGGGGCCTGCGTCTGCGGCGGCGCGGCCTGCTGCTGCTGCCCCGCGCCCTTCACATCGCTGGCCGTGATGCGCCCGCCGACACCGCTGCCGGTGACCCGGGCCAGATCCACGCCGTTCTCCTCCGCCACGCGCTTGGCGAGCGGGGTGGTGTGGGTCGCTGCTGCCGCGGGAGCCGCGGCGCCGGCGGACTTCCCGTCCACGGGCGCGGCGGGCGATGCGGTCTCAGCGGCAGGCGCAGCCGCCGCGGGGGCAGCCGCGGCTCCCCCTTTGTCATCCAGGACCGCCAGGACCTCTCCCACCGCTACCGTATCGCCCGCCTGACGCCGGATCTCCGCCAGGATACCGGACGTTTCGGCCTGCAGCGACTGGTTGACCTTGTCGGTCTCCAACTCCACGAGGTCCTCGCCCGCCTCCACGCGGTCGCCGGGACTCTTCAGCCACTGGGCGATGGTAGCCTCCACTACGGATTCGCCCATCGCGGGGACGACGATCTCAATCGGCATGGGTGCTTACTTCCCTCTGCGTAGTCTTGGCATCGGCGGCGTGTTTCGCCTTTCCGGAGCCGTTCTTGCTGCCGTTACCGCGGCCGCCCGCGCCGTTGGCGGCGTCCGCAACCGCGGGCGCGCCCTCATACGCCGCCGCGATGATGCCCGCCTGCTTCCTCTGGTGGGCATCCAGCTTCCCTTCGGCCGGGCTCGCCGCCGCAGGGCGTCCCTCATAGCGCAGCGCCACTCCATCCGGCAGCAGCGCCTGGAGGCGCGGCGCGATGAAGGTCCAGGCCCCCATGTTCTGCGGCTCTTCCTGAAGCCACACCACCTCGCGCAGAGCCGGGTACGAGGCAAGCATCTCGCGCACGCCGTTCTCCGGGAACGGGTACAGCTCTTCGACGCGCCCGATGGCGACCCGGTCGGACGTGCGGTACGCTTCCCGCTCCTCGAACTTGGGGCCGGGGCCGTACAGCAGATCGATGTAGACCTTACCCGAGCACAGCACAAGCCGGGTCACGCCCGCCTTTCGCTCCGCGCCGCGCGGGTCGTCGATCACGGGCTGGAACGTCCCCTCGGCCAGGTCCTTCAGCGATGCGGCCGCCTTCGGGTGGCGCAGCAGGGACTTGGGCGTCATCACCACGAGCGGACGCGGGCGGCTCTGGAGCTGCGCACCCTGACGCCGCAGCAGGTGGTAGTACTGCGCGGCGCTGGAGCAGTTGGCCACGATCATATTATCGCCCGCACCCAGTTGGAGGAACCGCTCCAGGCGCGCGGACGAGTGCTCTGGCCCCTGCCCCTCGTAGCCGTGCGGCAGAAGGAGCACCAGGCTCGGGGTCTGCTGCCACTTGGCGTTACCGCTGGCCACAAACTGGTCGATGATGACCTGGGCGCCGTTGGCGAAGTCGCCGAACTGCGCCTCCCAGAGCACCAGAGTGTCGGTGGCGTGGATGCTGTAGCCGTACTCGAAGCCCATACACGCCTGCTCCGAGAGCGGGCTGTTATAGATCGAGAAGGCAGCCTTCGCCTGCGGCAGGTTCTGGACGGGCGTAAACGTATTGCCGTTGTTCGGGTCGTGGAACACGAGGTGGCGCTGGGTAAACGTCCCGCGCTCCACATCCTGCCCCGTCAGCCGGATGGGCGTCCCCTCCGCCAGCAGCGAGGCGAAGGCCAGGGACTCGGCGTGCGCCCACTCGATCTTCGGCTCCGGGGCGTCCAGGGCGTTGCGGCGTGGGCCGATGAAGTTGCGCATCAGCTTGTCCGGCGGCTGGAACCCTTCGGGGAAGGTGAACAGCGCGGTGTTCAGGTCGCGCAGCACCTCCGCCGGAACGGGGCGGGCGACCGCGCCGCTCGCGGGTTCGTCCGGCACCATTCCGCCGTCCGCAGCGGTCGCCGGCTTGTTCGCGGGGTCGGACGGCGGCGATGGCTGCGCGAGCACCGCCTCGCGGGCAGCCATGAGCCGGGCGCGAACCGCCTTCACCATATCGTCGGCCTCGGCCTTGGTGACGATGCCCTCCTTCTCCAACTGCGCCGCCCAGACCTCGCGCGGGCGCGGGTGGGCGTCGATCTTCGCGTAGAGAAGCGGCTGGGTGAAGCGGGGCTCGTCGGTCTCGTTGTGCCCGAGGCGGCGGTAGCCCACCAAATCGATCAGGAAGTCCTTGCCGAAGCGCTGGTGGTAGGCGCAGGCCATGCGCGCCACCGCGATGCACGCCAGCGCGTCGTCCGCGTTCACGTGAACAATGGGAATCTCGAAGCCCTTCGCCAGGTCCGAGGCGTACAGAGTCGAGCGGGCGTCGCCGGGGTCGGTAGTAAAACCGACCTGGTTGTTGGCGATGATGTGAATCGTTCCGCCGACCGTATAGCCCTTGAGCTGCGACAGGTTCAGCGTCTCCGCGACCACACCCTGCCCGGGGAACGCCGCGTCGCCGTGGATCAGGACGGCCAGAGACGCCTTGATGTCCTGCGCGGGCGTTCCGGGCCGAGCCCGCTCCTCCTGCGCAGCGCGGGCGCGCCCGATCACTACCGGGTTCACGAACTCCAGGTGGCTCGGGTTGGGGGCCAGCGTAATCGGCATCTCATAGTCGCCGCCGTCCTTATAGGCGCGCCGGTACCCCTTATGGTACTTGACGTCCCCGGAGTAGCCCGGGGAGCTGGTGCCGGAAACGGCCGCGCGCTCCTGCGAGTGCGCGTTGTGCAGGAACTCGGAGAGGATCTGCTCGTAGGGCTTGCCCAGGACGTGCGCGAGGACGTTCAGGCGCCCGCGGTGCGCCATTCCCATGACGACCTCGCAGGTACCCGACTGGGCGGTGCAGCGGATAATGGTATCCAGCACCGGCACCATCACATCGCACCCCTCGATGGAGAAGCGCTTCTCGCCCTGGAACGGCTGGGTGTTCTGGAGGAACTGCTCGAAGGTGTCCACCTCGGTCAGGCGCAGGAGCAGGTCGCGCTTGTCGTTGGCCGTGATGCCTCCGAAGAAGCGCCCCGACTCCACCGCCTCACGCAGCCACTGACGCTCCTCGGCGACCTGAATGTGGTCGTCCTCGTAGCCGATGGAGCCGGAGTACATGCGCCGCAGCCGCTCCAGCGCCTCAGCGGCGTTCTGGGCGTCCTCGGCGCACGGGCCGCCGATCACGCTCGCCGGCAGGGCCTCCAGGTCCTCTACCGTCAGCCCGTGGGCGGAAAGCTCCAGCGACGGGTCGCCGGGCGGGTCGCTGCCGAGCGGGTCCAGGCGGGCGTTCAGGTGCCCCAACTCGCGGACGATGCGCGCCAGGCGCGCCGCGGCCACCACCTTGTTCAGCAGCACGCCGTCAGCCAGGGGGGACGCAGATGCTGGGGCCGGGACCGAGGCCGGCGGCGGGACCGCCGCAACGGGGGGTGTCGGGCGACCTTCGGGCGCCCGCGTCGGGACCGGGGCAGAAGCGGGACGACGGGATACGGCCGGAGGCGGGGGGACAAGCCCGCCGTCAAAGAGGGCGCGGCTCTCCGGGTCCACCGAACCCGGGTCCTTCAGGTACCGCTCGTACAATTCCAGGGCATAGCCCGCGTTCGGGCCGTAGAAATCAAGCGTGTTGCTCATGATGACAGTGCTTCGATCCTCGCCGCCACGGGCACGGTTCCGCGGGATACGGCGTGACTGTGAGCGCAATCAACCCGTCGAGTGCGCGCCGCACCGCCTCCTGACCGCTCATGCCTTTCAGCGACAGCCGCCGCCAGGAAGGTCGGTATGAAACAAAAGCCTGAGACGGCAACGCGACCCGCGCCCTCGAAAGAGGCCGGGTCGCCGCACGTCTCACGCCTTCGCTGATTGTACCGCCATTTTCCGCGGCATGCCGCCCCGACGGAGATGCTCAAGCCTCCGCCGGAACGGCCTCCGCGACCTCTTCCGTGACAACCTCGAACTTCTCCAGCGTGTGCGGGCCAAACGAGGTAATCAGGGCGACATCGGCGGCGTCGCGCCCCACCGCCATCAGGGTCCGCCCGATGCGCGGCTTATTGTGCCGCGCGTCGAAGTCGTACCAGCGATCCCCCAGGTAGACCTGGAACCAGGCGGAGAAGTCCATGGGGGCGTCCCCGGGCGGAAGGCCAATCTCCCCCAGGTAGCCGGTCGCGTAGCGCGCCGGTATCCCGAGGCAGCGACAGAGCGTGACGGCCAGGTGCTGGAAGTCGCGGCAAACACCGGTCTTCTCCTGAAGCACATCGCACGCGGTTTTTGTGGAGCGCGCGAACTGGTACCCGAAGACCACGTGATTGTGGACCCAATCGGTGACCGCCTGGACACGCGCCCACCCCAGCGGGGTATCGCCGAACGTCTCCCAGGCGAAGTTCGAGAGCTGATCTACCTCGCAGTAGCGGCTGCCCAGCAGGAACTCCAGCGTCTCCGAGGGCAGGTCTTCGATGGGATGCTGGATGGCGTCCTCCGCCACCACATCCGGCAGGCCGTCCACCTCGATCAGAGCGTCGGTCCGCAGGTTCAGCCGGCCCGGCGGCGCGACCAGACGCACGCATCGGTTGCCAAACCCGTCGGTATACTCCTTCACCGGGGTCTCCGGGTCCAGCACCAGTTCGTCCGGCTTGAGGAGATGCTTCCTCAACTCCGGCCGCACATGGAGCATGAGCACCATCGCCGTCGGCGAGGTGACACTGACCGCGATATCGTAACCCAGGCGAATCTGCATACTTGGTTAAGCCTCTTCTCCGTGCGCATATGGTGCCGTCGGCAGGCCGTCGCCGCTCTTCCCCGCTCTTCCCCGCTACTCCCCGCTATTCCCCCGATGCCAGGCCCTCGGGCGTAACAAACGCGTCCAGCTTCTCCCGCGTGGCGATGCGCCGCCCGGTCAGGGCTTCTGCCTCGGCCGCGCGGCCCAGACGCTTTAGAGCCTCCTGCCGGCCCGGCACAATCACATCCTCGTACAGCGCCCGAACCTCCGCGCGCCGGGTCACGACGTTGCCGCCCGAGGTAGCGATCTCGCTGATCTGGTAGAGGCGCGGCGTCTCCGCGTACTTTTCCACGATGTCCTGGGCCTGACCGAAGCGCTTTTCCGCCACGGCGAAGTCGCCCGAGCGGGCGGCCTCCTGGCCGAGCGCGGCGTAAGCGAATGCGGGGAGAGTGTCGGTGAGTTCGGGGATGGCGCGGATCGTCCCGGCTGGCCCCTCGCTTACGCGCGTCATCTCCTCCCAGGTGGCCCGCGCCCTGTCGGCGCGGCCCGCGCGCTCGTACGCCTCGGCGAGCGCCTTGAGTGTCTGAAGAGAGTTGGGGTCAGCCTCGACCGCTTTCTCCAAGGATTCGATGGCCTTCGCCTCATCTCCTGCGCGCTCATAGAAACGCCCGAGCTGATAGAAGCGCTTGCCGCTCGGCTCCAGCGCCGCCGCACACTCTGGCTGGCCCGCCAGGTAGTAGGTCTGGGGGTCCGGCGGCCACGCCCCGAGGGCGGCCCGCGCCTGACGGGCCACCTCCTCCGGACGCGCGTTCATCTGCGCCAGAGTCGCGCCGTCCCGCGCGGTGTTGCCGGAGAGCAGAACCAGATTCACGACCAGGGGAATGCCCGCGCCCAGCGCCGCGGCCAGCGCGCGGCGCCGCCCCCGGGCCCGCTGCCGCGCCTCCTCCTCTGCCGCCGCAGACCTGCTGCGTGGCGCCGCCGCTACGGATGCGTCGGTAGCGGGAACAAAGGCCCGCCAGAAGGTCACCATGCCTGCGACCGCCCAGAACGGCAGCGCGTTCCCCAGCACGGACCACTCCGAGTCGAAGAAGCTCCGGCCCGCCGCAGCAACCAACCCGCCGACCAGTCCGCAGATCAGGAACGGGTTCACGGCGGCCTCTTCCTCGTCCGGCTTCGATGCCGCCGCGCCCGCTCCGATCAGGAGGGCGGCGAGCGCCGCGCCGCCCGCCAGAATCAGCGCGGGGAAGCCCGCTTCTGAGGCGATCTGCAGGTAGGACGAGTGCGCCAGACCGGTCCACGCCACCGTGGCGTAGCGGCCATAGGTGTGCGGGAAGGTGCCGGGGCCCGCACCAAACACCGGATTCGCCTGCGCCATCTTCAGGCTGCCCTTCCAGGTTTCGCGCCGGAACTCGCCCGAGTGTTCATCGGGAGTGGACGAGGCAGCAGGTGCAGCGGCGGAGGCGGCGACGGTCGGGCTCTCCGAAGAGGCAGGAGACTCCGCCCCGGCCACGCGGCCCAGAATCGGCTCACGGAAGGCGAAGCCGAGGACGGCCAGCAGGGCGACCAGCGCCCCGACACGCGCCCAGGGCAGACGGACCGCGCCCGCGGAGCGCGCGCACCGCACCACGGCAAAGCCCAGCGCGACCACAAGCCCCACCAGCGCGAGCGCGACGCCCGCCCGGGAGCCCGTGGAGATCAGGACGCCGAAGCCGAAGGCCGCCGCCGCCCCGCTGCCGACCATCCCGAGCAGAGAGCGCGCCCCTACGCACAGGGCGACCGCAACCGGCAGCGTCAGCGCCAGGAAGCCCGCCGTGAAGTTCGGGCTGAAGAAGGTGGAGACCGTTCGGTGCGCCGCGCGGTCGGAGGCGCCACCATACTCCAGGGCGCCCATAACGGCAACGAGGAGCGTCCCCGCTGTCAGCGCCCCCGCGGCCAGCACGGCGTCGCGCCGATCCGGGGCGAGGCGCATCCCCTGGCCGAAGACCAGGGAGAAGCAGAACCAGTGCAGCACCTCGGGGACCATCGCGAACAGGAGGGTCTGGCTCGTCAGGAGCGCCGAGTGGACCAGCAGCGAGAGCAGCATCCACGTCCGCGCCAGCGACAATAGCAGCGTCGCGCCGAGCGCGGCCTTCAGCACCGGCCCCGGGGCGTACTGCCCTCGTCCCCCCGCAGCATCGTCCACCGGTGGCGGCGGGCCCAAAAGCGCCAGCAACAGGACTGCGGCCAGCGTCAGCGTGCGCAGCACGCCGAGCATCGTGTCGCCGCCGTAGGCCGCTGCTGCGTACAGAGAGCCAACCGGCGTCCCGCCCAACAGGGGCGCGAGCGCCAGTGCCGCCAGCAATCCCCAGAACCCGAGCCGGGGCAGGAGGCCACCGTCGCCGGGTGTCTCACGCATTGCGCTTCCCCTTTCCGGTCACCGCCCTCAGGACGGGGTTGATGGCGCGGCGGCGGGCGATGCGCACCGCGGCGCGCGCGACGATGCCGGGCAGCACGAGCGGGCGCAGCAGCGCAGGCACCCGGTCCCGGAAGAAGGCCGGGTGCTTGCGATAGAAGCGCCACATGGAGCGGCTATGCTCTATAATCATGCGGTCCGCAGCGTTGTCCGAGGAGCGCCCAATGGCGTGGGTCACCAGCGCGCCGGGGAAGTACAGCACCTCCCAACCTGCATTGTGGGCACGCAAGCTCCAGTCCATGTCCTCGCAGTACATGAAAAACGTTTCGGCGTCCAGCGGCCCGATCTGCTCCAGACACGCCCGGCGAATCATCAGGGCGCAGCCGGAGAGCCAGTCCACCTCGCGGACGCTGGCGTGGTCGAAGTCCTGCATCAGGTAGTCAGAGGCGGGGCGATTGTTCGGAAACAGACGCCCCAGGTAGACGTTGCGGTACAGCCCTGCGGCGAACGTGGGCCAGCGGCGGCAGGAGAACTGGATGCTCCCGTCCGGGTTGAGCACCTTCGGCCCGATCAGGCCCGCGTCCGGGTGCGCATCCGCGAAGGCGACCAGCTCATCCAGCGCGCCCGGCGCCACCGTGGCGTCCGAGTTCAGCAGGAACGCGTAGTCGGCGGTCAGCCCCTCCAGCGCGAGGTTGTTGCCGCCGGAAAAGCCCAGGTTGGCGCCCGAGCGGATCAGGCGAACCTCCGGAAACTCGCGCTCCACCATATCCGCACTGCCATCGGAGGAGGCGTTGTCCACCACCACAACCTCTACGGACTCCGGGGCGGACGAGCCGGTCCGCAGGCTGCACAGACACGCGCGCAGGTCATCCTGCGCGTTCCAACTCACGATGCAGACTCTCAGGCGTGGTTTCTCCGCCGTCTTTGCCAAGACTCTCCCCCCAGCGGCCGGTGCGCCTCCAGGCGTCCAGCGTGATCAGCGTCGTCACCAGGCCGTAGAGCGGCGCCGGCGTCTTGTCCCGGTAGTGCTTCGCGTATAGCCGCAGCCACGCCCGCCGCGACTCCCACACCGCGGCCTTGCGCACCCGCTTCGTGGTGCCGCCGTAGCCGTGGACCACCGTCGCGTCCGGCGTGTACCAGAGCGTCACGCCTGCGTCGCGCGCGCGGAGGCACCAGTCCACATCATTGAAGTAGAGCGGGAAGCGCTCGTCCATCGGCCCGACGATCTCGTACGCCCGCCGCGTCAGCAGCAGACAGGAGGCCATCGGCTGCGGCGCGGGGGCGGCGGTGTCGTAGTCGAAGAAGGTGTGCCGCCACTCGCCTAGCGCCCGGCTCTTCTTAAATACGCGCGCGACACCCAGCATGTCCCACAGCACCGCCGCCGGGGTTGGGAAGCCGCGCACGCTCGCCTGCGTCGTGCCGTCCTCGTGGACCAGACGCGGAGCGACTCCGCCCGCGTCCGGGTGCGCCTCCAGAAAGCCCGCCAGCGCGTTCAGTGCGCCCGGCGTCACCCGGGCGTCCGGGTTCAGCAGCAGCAGACCGTCGCCGGTCGCCGCCGCAAGCGCCTGGTTCGTGCCGCGCGCGTAGTTCTCGTTCGCGGCGTTGGCGATCAGGCGCACCTCCGGAAACTCCTCGGCGACCATCTGCGCAGAGCCGTCGGTGGAGGCGTTGTCCACTACCACGACCTCCTGCGCCGCTGCTGCCGCGCCACCGCGCGTAAACGGGTTCTCCGCGAGCGCGCGCAGGCACGCCCGCAGGTCGTCCCTTGTATTCCAGTTGACAATGCAGGCGGACAGGCGATGCACGGGCTATTGTAGCACGCCATACACGCGCCCTGCGGCGCACCGGTCCTGTCGGTAAATTCCTGACACAGGCCGGGATTTATCGCGCAACCCTCTTCAGGTTTGAGAGTACGCCCGCCTCGCCGGTCGTTCTTTAAAGTTTTGCAACCTTATCGCCTGATTGACACCTGTTTACCTGGTGTGGATAATATCAACGCTCGCTGTATAGCCAAAAATGCCGACGTTCGGCGTCGGTCCACCCGCCACACCTGCAGGTGACCCTTCACCGGAACTCAGGCGAACGTCACACCAGGATGCCCAAAGAGGTCTCCGAACAAAAGAAGGCCGGGGGTGCCGCCGACGCTGCCGCCCGCAGGATGGGCGCGCAGTACGCGCGCGCTATCCGCCGCGCCGTCTTCCCCCCGCTCCTGGCGATGATGGCGCTCACGCTTCTGCTCTTCGCCCAGATCACCTATCTGAACCGGTCCCTGGCGTGGGTGGAGCACACGGACCATGTGCTGACGCTCACCAACAAGGCCCGCAGCCTGGTGTATGGGGTGGAATCTCGGCGCCGTGGCTATCTCCTGACCGGAGATCCCTCCTTCCTGGAAGAGATGGCGGCCCTGAGGGTCGAGGTCGACGCTCTGCTGGGCGATAGCGGCGTGGCCGATCTTGTGCGCGACCACCCGGACCAGCACCGCCGCGCTCTGGCGCTACGCGACCTGCTGACAGGCTGGGAGCGCGAGGGCAAGGCCGAGGTCGCCCTCCGCAGAAGCGGGAATACCCAGGAGGCTCTCCGCCACTTCGGCAGAGGGGCAACGCGGCGGCAGATCATGGAAATCCAGCAGGCCTTCTCCGACTTCATCGCCGTGGAGGAGCACCTGCGCCGCAAGCGCGCCGATACGGCGGACCTGGCCTCCCGAGCGACCCTGCTCATCGGGGGGGTAGTCA
Organism: uncultured Armatimonadota bacterium; assembly: GCA_937902745.1. Classification (GTDB taxonomy): domain Bacteria; phylum Armatimonadota; class Armatimonadia; order Armatimonadales; family Armatimonadaceae; genus CALEKU01. The sequence continues at coordinate 45,778 of CALEKU010000075.1, read as the reverse complement.
CTCTCCTCATTGGCCTGCTCCTGGCCAGCATCACCCGGCGCCAGATGCGGGGTCTTTCCGGGCAGTATGAGGCGGCGCTGGCCCAGGAGCAGGCGCAGCGCGAACGGTTCGCCACGACCCTGGCCAGCATTGGGGACGGGGTCCTGGTGACCGACGCCGCGGGACGCATCACCCAGATGAACCGCGTGGCCGAACAGTTGACCGCGTGGTCGGCGGAGGAGGCCCGCGACCGGCCGCATACGGAGGTCTTCCAAATCTTCCACGAGACCACCGGAGAGCCGGTGGCAAGCCCGGTAGAAGAGACGCTTCGGACCGGGACCATGGTGACGCTGGCCAATCACACGGAACTGCGGCGGCGCGACGGCGGCGTGATCGCCATCGAAGACAGCGCCGCGCCGATACGCGACGAGGCGGGTGCGCTCTCCGGGGCCGTGCTCGTGTTCCGCGACGTAACGGAGCGACGGAAGGCGGCGAACGAACTCGCCGCGAGTGAGCAGCGCTTCCGGGTCATGGCTGACTCCATGCCGCAGTTGGTCTGGGTGACGAACGCCGACGGCCACCCCCTCTACTACAACCGCCGCTGGTACGAGTACACGGGCCTGACGGAGGAGGAGAGCCTGGAGCGCGGATTCACCCGGACGCTTCACCCGGACGATGTGGAGCCCACGCAGACGCGGTGGCGGCAGGCCCGGGAGAACGAGGCGCTTTTCGACATCGAGTACCGCTTCCGGTGCCACGATGGGGCGTACCGGTGGTTCGTTGGCCGGGCCGAGCCGGTGCGCGATCCGGACGGCGCCATCACCCTCTGGGTGGGCACCTGCACCGATATTGAGAGTCAGAAGCAGGCGGAGGAGGCGCTGCGCTCCAGTGAGGCGCGCCACCGCTTCCTGTTCGACACCAGCCCCATCGGCCTGATCTACCAGCGGGACGACTTCACTGTCGTCGAGGCGAACGCGGCGGCAGTCGAGGTCAGCGGCCTGACGCGCGCTCAGATGCTGGGCGAAGCGCCCCCCGACCCGCGCTGGCACATCATCCGCGAGGATGGCACCCCGTTCGCGCCCGAAGATTTCCCTATCCGGGTGGCGGTCCGAACCGGCGAGACGGTCCGGAACGTGGTCATGGGGTTCTTCCACCCCGACCGCAACGCGTACCGCTGGGCACAGGTCACAGCACAGCCGCAGTTTCGCGCGGGGGATACCCGCCCGCATCTGGTCTACGCAATGTTGGAGGACATCACCGGGCAGCGGGAGGCGCGGGAGGCACTCGCGTCGTTCGCGCGCCAGCAGGCCCGAATCGCCGAGACGCTGCAGCGCGCCCTGCTGATGGAGGAGCGGGGTACCTTCTCCTACCCCGGCCTGGAGATCGCGCCCAAGTATGAAGCGGCCTGGGACGAGGCGCGTCTGGGAGGCGACTTCTTCGATGTCTTCACGCTCCCGGACGGGCGCGTGGCGCTGGTGGTGGGCGACGTGACAGGCAAGGGGCTGAAGGCGGCGGCGCGCACCGCGGAGGTGAAGTTCGCCCTGCGCGCCTTCCTGCACGACACACCGGAGCCGGCCGAGGCGCTGACGCGCCTGAACCTCTTCCTGCTCAGCATGCAGCGCGAGGAGGCGCGGGCCGGGAGCGAGATCGGTCTCCTTTCCCGACTCACCGAAGAAGAGGGAAAAGGCCCGAACCTTTCGGGCATGCGCTTTGTGAGCCTGAGCATCGCGGTGGTAGACCCGCAGACGGGGGCGATGGCCTGCTCCGCAGCGGGCGCGGAGCCGCTGCTCGTGGTGCGCGATGCGGGAGGCGACCCGGAGGAGTTCTTCGCGGGGGGCGTGGTTCTGGGGGCGGAGCCGGACGCTGTGTACGACACGGCGCGCACCACCCTGGCGCCAGGCGACCTCCTTGCGATCGTCACCGATGGCATCACGGAAGCGCGCCGCGGACGGCGCGAGTTCTTTGGCCTGGAGGGGCTGGTCGGGTCGCTTGGGGGCGCGGTGCGCGCGGAAGCACCGCTGGCGGAGATCAGCGAGGCGGTGCTTGCCGACGCGCGCCGGTTCGCCAACGGGTCCCTCCAGGACGATGCGTGCCTCCTCTTCGCGCGGCGGACACCTATTTTTTAGCAGTCTAACAATTGTGTGTTTTATTCTGACTATTGGCGCCGTTCCTTCCCTTCCGGATAGGTGCCGCTGGCGCAGCAAGAGAGCCGCTGCTGCCGTTGCTGCGGTCACGGAACCTACTACACCTGCTCAAAGGGAAGGACCCCCTATGCCATCTGTGCTCTCTCGTTTCCGGACCGCTGCGGTTCTGGTAACACTCGCCGCCTCGCTCGGGTCGCTGCTTGCCGGTTGCGGCGGCAGCAGCAACGGTGAAAATCTGCCCATTCCGGGTCAGACGACCTTCGGCCAGGCAGTCCCCATCGGTAATGGAACCGGTCGCGGCTTCGTCACCGTGACTGCCAACAACATACCGACGGAGGTGGGATTCGAGTTAACGGAATCGGCGCTTCAGGGTCTGCCGCTCGCCCCCGCGGATGAGACCATCCAGTACTTCGTGCCCCTGCCCGCTGAGGCGAGTGCAACCCCGTACGTCACGATCGTCGCGGCCTACTCCACCGGTCATGTCCCGCCCCACTCCGGGGTGGAGGCCGTGGAGCCGGCGCACTTCCACCCGGTCTTCCTGATGAACCCGCCCGTGCCCCCGCAGGACCCGCCGCTGGAGGATCTGCCGGTCGCACCCAACGAGATTCCGGAGGACCATGTCAAGGTCGGCCAGGTGGTGCCGGTGCTGGGCTCGAACTACGACGACCCGTCCGTGCCGGTGGGCTACCCGGAGAAGGCGACGCTGGGCCAGAACGTCTTCTTCCATAGCGGCCATATGAACGGCATGCATCTGGGCGAGACGGTGGAGTTCCTGGCGGGTAAGGGCACCCGTGGTGGCGTGATCAAGCAGCCGCAGGTCTACCCGAAGCCAGGCTACTACCCGCACCGCTGGAGCGTGCGGTTCGACACCGAGCGCAATACGCACGTCTTCGTGCTGGAAGACTTCCGCCCGGCGACGCAGGTGCTCCCGCAGGAGTAACCCGGCAGGCGAAAAAACAGCGCCCGCCCCTCCCCGAGCTTGGGGGAGGGGCGGGCGCTGTTTTTTCGGCCCGCGACGCGGCGCGCTACGCGTTTTCGCCGCGGAGGAAGTTCAGCACTTCGTCGGCGTGCTGGTCCACCTTGACACGCGGATAGACCTTGGCAATCCGGCCCTCGCGGTCGATCACGAACGTGGTCCGCTCGATGCCCATGCTCTTCTTGCCGTACAGGTTCTTCTCTTTGTACACGCCGTAGGCGGTGGAGACGGCGGCGTCGGTGTCGGCCAGGAGCGGGAACGGCAGACGGAACTTCTCTGCAAACTTCTTGTGCGACTCCACGTCGTCCAGCGAAACGCCGAGGATAACGGCCCCGGCCTCCTCGAAGTCGGCCTGCATATCGCGGAAGTTGCAGGACTCCGTGGTGCAGCCCGGCGTGTCATCCTTGGGGTAGAAGTACAGCACGACGCACTTCTTCCCGCGGAAGTCGGAAAGCGAGACGGGCTCCTCGCCCGCCTGCGTCGGCAGCGTAAATTCGGGGGCCATCTCCCCCTCAACAGGTCGTTCGGCCATTGTCTACTCCTTGCGGCGGATTCACTCTTCGGGGCGGGTCCAGGGGATGTCTTCGATGCCTGCGCGGCGATTGGCGACCCGCGCGAGTACGAACAGCAGGTCCGCCGCCCGATTCAGGTAGCGCACCACCTCGGCGTTCGTCTCCCCGGGTTGGGCGTCCAGAAGCGTCACGCTGCGGCGCTCGGCGCGCCGCAGCACCGCGCGGGCCAGGTGCAGGTGCGCCGCGGCCGGGGTGCCGCCGGGCAGGATAAACTGCCGCAGAGGCGGCAGCTCGGCCTCATAGCGGTCGATCAGGTCCTCCAGAGCGCGCGCATACTCCGCGGTAACACGGGGCACGACGGACCTTCCCGCCCTCTCCTCGCGCCCCGTGGGCGTTGCCAGGTCCGCCCCCACAACGAACAGTTCGCCTTGAATACGTGTAACCAGAGCGCGCAGTTCGGTGTCCTCAAGATAGGCGGCAGCGACGCCGAGGGCAGCCCCGGCCTCGTCTACCGTCCCATAGGCGTCTACCCGGGTATCATCCTTGCGGACGCGGTCACCGCCGTAGAGGCCCGTATCGCCTGCGTCACCGGTCCGGGTATAAATCTTCATCCGCGCCATCTCCCCTTCCGTCGCTCGCCGCGCCGCCCGCGACTGCCCCGGGGGCACAAGCAGTATAAACGCCGGCAAAACCCGCTGTCAATGCGCCGGGCGGGCGCCGGGGTCGGGGCACGGACCGGGAAGGGTTTTAATCGTGTTTTAATGTTGGTCCGCTACTATGGGAAGTTGCCCGCAGGATGCCTTTAGGAGCGTTTGCCGACGAACGCCTGAAAATACCGTACGGAGGATATACCGTTAGTGGCTTCGCCGCTTGAAAATTCCGACCGCGCGAAGCGGCGACAGGGGGGAGCGGTCCCGGGCGGACGCCCGTGGCGACGCTCCCTTCCCGTCGCCGCCGCCGCTGCTGCTTCCCTTTTCGCCGCCGTTCCTGCCGGCGCCCAGAACGCGCAACCCCCGGTGCCGCAACAGCCGCCGAAACCCCAGCAGACTCCGGACGCCCCGCCGCCCCCGGCGACTCCGCAGGGGGGCATCCAGCGGGACGCGAGCACGCTGCCCACGCCGCTGACGCTCGCCCAGGCGATCGAGGCGGCGCTGCGTCTCCAGCCGGATGTCGCCGGGGCCGCCGCTAACCGCGAGGCGGCAGAAGCGCGCCTCCAGCAGTCACAGGCCAGTTACTACCCGCGCATCACGCCGAACTACAACTACCAGTACCTGTACACGTTCGGCTCGGTCCGGCGCATCCAGGACGGCGGCGTCGTGCAGGAGTTGGCCGCGGGGCAGACACGCATCACGCGCCAGGGTGAACTGTCGCTCAACTACACCCTCTTCAACTCGTTCCAGCGCGAGTTGGGGAACCGCCAGGCACGGCAGTCTTTGCGCAGTTCGGAGTACTCCGAGTCCAATATCCAGCAGGCCGTGATCGCGAACGTGGCCGATGCCTACTTCCAGGCGCTGCGTACGGAGGCCCTGGTGAGCGTTTCCGAGGCGCAGGTGGCCCGCGCCCGCAACACCCTGGATGTGGTGACGGCGCAGGTGGAGGCGGGGGTAGCCGCCCGGAAGGACATCCTTCAGGCCCAGGCCGACTACCTGAACGCGCAGGTCACCCTGCTCGGGGCGCGCAACAACGCCGAGATTGCCCAGGCGCAGCTTAAGAACGCCATCGGGGTGGTGGGCGGCACCCGCCTGACCCTGGCGAACGTGGCCGTGCCCTCCCGGGATACGCGGCTCACGGCGGCGCAGGAGGACGGCACGCCCCTGCCCGCCCCGGAGGCCGGGGTGGTGGACGCCGAGCGCATCAACCAGATCGCGCAGTACGCCTTCGCTGTCCGCCCGGATGTGGCGCAGAGCCGCCAGAACCTGGAAGCCACCCAGACCGGGGTGCGTATCGCCCGGGCGAACGCGGGCCTGCAGGTCAATGCGAACCTCAACGCCAGTCTCCAGTACGCGCCGGACGACGGCAACACGCGCCTCCTGAGCCTGGGGCTCTCGTATCCGCTCTTCGACGGTGGCCTGGTGCGCTCTCAGGTGCGCCAGAGCCAAGCGCAGACGCGCGCCGCGGAAGCCACTCTCACCAGTCTGGAGCAGCAGGTAGCGGTCGAGGTGGAGCAGGCGTACCGCAACCTCGCCCAGGCGCGGGCGAGCCTTCCGGCCGCCGAGGCGGCGCAGGCCGCCGCCCAGGTCAACTACGAGGCCGCCCTGGAGGCGCGCCGCGAGGGCGTCGGCAGCATCGTGGACGTCATCACGGCGCAGACGCAGCTCGTGCAGGCGCAGACCAACTATATCCAGGCCATCTACGAGTTCTACGCGGCGGACGCTCGCCTGGCGCGGGCGGTAGGCCAGGCCGAGCGCATCGGCGGCCCCGAGTCGCCGGTGAATGCCGCCGGTCCGCCCCTGACGCTGCCGGCGCCGGTGCCCCCTACGACCGCACCCGGTACGCCGCCGCCCGCCACCACGCCGCCTCCGCCCCCGGGCGAGCCTGCTTCTACGCCGGGGCGGCAGTAGGCGAAGCCGCAGCAGCGCCCGCCGGCGCATCGGGAACACCGGAGGGGCGCGCGAGAGAAACCAGAGATCGCGCGCCCCTCCCGGCCGTATCCGCCCATTCCCGTCGCCCGGGTCAAAAACCGGGCACTTTCCTTCCGGCGGTATGTTAGAATGTTTAGTAGTTAACTATTTCCGTTACTGGATTTTCGTACGGGCCGCGGCCGGAGGTAGCTTCGGCCGCCTTTGACGCGGCAGTCTGCCGCGGGCACCCATGCCCGCACGTTAATTTCACAGAGAAAGCAATATGAACACGAACCGAACGGCGCTCATCGTCGCGGTCGTCGTTCTGGTCCTTGGACTTGGGGGCTGGATCGTCACCCGCCGGGGCGCGACACCGGAAGTCACTTATCGTACCGCCGCGGCAGAGGTCACGGACCTGAAGAAGACTGTGTCCGCCACCGGTACCGTGCAGCCGCTGACCATGGTGGATATCAAGTCGCGGGCGGGCGGCGAGGTTAAGGTGCTGGCCGTAGAGGTGGGCGACGAGGTCAAGCCCGGCGACCTGATCGCGCGCATCGACCCCACCGACAGCGAGACGGCCTACAATCAGGCGCAGGCGGACGTCACCGCCGCTCAGGCGCGCGTGGCCCAGGCCCGCGAAAGCCTGGACCTGCAGCGCACCACCAGCGCCACCGACATCGCCCAGGCGGAGGCGCAGGTCCGCACCGCTGAGGCGCGTCTCAAGCAGGCGGAGCGGCAGGCGCAGGCCCAGCCCACGCTGACCGAGTCGGCTATCCGCCAGGCGCGCGCCAGCCTGAAGACGGCGGAGCAGCAGCTCGCCCAGCTCAAGCAGAGCGGCGACCCACAGACCCGTGCCGAGGCGCGCACCGCACTGGAGAGCGCCCGGGCCAACCTGGAGAACGCGAACCTCAACCTGGAGCGGCAGAAGAACCTGCTCGCCAAGGGCTTCGTTTCGCAGCAGGAGGTGGACACCGCCCGAACGCAGCGCGACGTGGCGCAGGCGCAGTTCAACGCGGCACAGACCCGCTCCGAGACGATCGACGAGCAGCAGCGCGCCGCCATCGCCTCCGCCGAGGCGCGCGTCACCGAGGCCCGGGAGGCCCTGCGCTCCGCCGAGGCGCAGCGCATCCAGATCAGCCTCCGCCAGCAGGATGTGGCCAGCGCCCGCGCCGCGCTCGCCCAGGCACGCGCCAACCTGACCGCCACCCGTGCGAACCTGGCACAGGTGCGCATCCGTGCTGCCGACATCGAATCGGCGCGGGCGCAGATCGCCCGCTCGGAGGCGCAGCTTAAGAACGCGCAGGTGCAGGTGGACTCCACCACCATCCGCGCGCCGCGCGCCGGAGTGGTCCTCCAGAAGTACGTGGAGCAGGGAACCATCATCACCTCTGGCCAGTCCCTCACCTCCGAGGGCGCCAGCCTGGTGCAGATCGGGGACCTGTCGCGCGTCTTTGTGGACGCGCAGGTGGACGAAGCGGACCTGGGCCAGGTGAAGGTCGGCCAGAAGGTCAATATCGTACTGGACGCCTTCCCTGAGGAGACGTGGGAGGGACGCGTGCGCCGCATCGAGCCGCGCGGCGTCACCGATAACAACGTCACGACGATCAAGACGCAGGTCGAAGTGCTCAAGCCCGACCGCCGTTTGCGCGCCGGACTGAACGCGGAGTGCGAATTTATCGTCGAGGAGAAAGCAGGGGTACTCGCCATCCCCGCCCGCGCGGTGCGAACCGAACAGGGTAAGAAGGTGGTGCAGGTGCTGACGCCCGACCCGACGGCCAAGGCCAACAAGTCGCGGGACGCGAAGAAGCCGGGCAGCGGCGGCGGTCCTGGCGGCGGTGGCCCCGGCGGTGGCGGCTTCGGGCGGATTGGCGGCGGCGCCCCCACCGAGACCGGCACGGTCACCACCCGCGAGGTCAAGATCGGCCTGGAAGCGGGCGACCTGGTTGAGGTCGTCTCCGGCCTGAACCCCGGCGAGAAGGTGGTCACTCAGACCGTCCGCGCCGAAGATGAGAAGAAGAAGAGCGGCCAGAACGGCGAGGGCCGGCCCGGCGGCGAGCGTTCCCGCCCCGGTGGCTTCGGCGGCTTCTAAGGTCTAAGGAAAGGTAATCATGGCAAAACACGGCGACAAGGCAGCGGCAACAACCGCCGCACTGGCCACCGCCGCCGGAGCCGCCGGGTCCGCCTCCGCCAGCGTGTCCGTCCCGGAGCGGCCGGCGCGCTCGCAGCAGCAGCGGGGGCAGGAAGCGTCTGGAGGCACGGAGCGCCGCTCCGTGCCCGCCCCCCCGCCGGCGGAACCCGGCGCGCCGCCGTCGCGCCGGCCGGGGGATGTCAAACGCTCCTCGATGCCGGTGATAGAGAACCTGCGTCTGGCGCTGAGCGGCCTTTCGGCCAACAAGATGCGGGCCGCGCTCACCATGCTCGGCATCATCATCGGCGTCGGCGCGGTCATCGCCATGATCGCGCTGGGCGAGGGCGCGCGTCAGAAGACGCTCCAGCAGATCAAGTCGCTGGGCACCAACCTGCTTCTGGTGGAGGCCGAGCGGCGGCGTATCGGGCAGTCGCGCGGGCGCGCGGCCACCTGGGACCGCATCAAGATCGACGACCTGAAGGCGTTCAGCCCGGACACCACGCCCGCGGTCGCCAACGTCTCGCCCGAGATACGGACCGGCACCCTGGCGAAGGCGGGGAACCTGAGCGCCGAGACCAACGCCTTCGGCGTTTGGGCGAACTGGCTGGAGATCCGCAACTACGACATGGCGATCGGGCGCTTCTTTACCGCGGACGAGGAGAACAAGAAGAGCAAGGTCGTGGTCCTGGGGTGGACGGTCTACCAGCAGCTCTACCCCAATGGAGACGATCCGACGGGCGACCTCATCCGGGTGAACAACGTCGGAATGCGCTGCATCGGCGTCCTGGCTCCTAAGGGCTATAGCGGCACCGCCAACAACGATGATGTGCTCGTGATGCCGGCGGGCACCGCCCAGAAGCGCGTGTTCAACTACTGGCAGGCGCGCATCCGCTCGTTTGCAGCGCAGGCCGCCTCCGAAGAGCAGATGGAAGAGGCTGCCGCCCAGATCGAAGCCCTCTGGCGCAAGCGCTACGATGTGAAGCCCGGCGACCCGAACATCATCGCCGTGCGCAGCCAGAGCGAGATCGCGCAGTTCGCGGACCAGACGGGGAGTACGTTCACAGCGCTCCTGGCCAGCATCGCGGGCGTTTCCCTGCTGGTGGGCGGCATCGGCATCATGAACATCATGCTGGTGTCGGTGACCGAGCGTACCCGCGAGATCGGCATCCGCAAGGCCATCGGCGCCAAACGGCGCGACATCCTGCTGCAGTTCCTGATCGAGTCGATGACCCTGTCGCTGCTCGGCGGCGTGATCGGTATCGCGCTGGGCGTCGGCATCGCGCTGGGCCTGCCCCGCATCAACCCGGACACATCCACCGTGCTGACGGTGGCCCCGATGGTGATTGCCTTCGGCTTCTCCGCGGCCGTGGGTATCTTCTTCGGGTTCTATCCGGCGGTCAAGGCCAGCAAACTCGACCCCATCGTCGCCCTGCGCTACGAGTAACGTAGTCGTATGCGTCGCGCAGGGCGCCCCAACCGGCCGGTTGGGGCGCCCTGCTTGGCGGTGCAGACCCCGTTTTTTTCGGCTGCTCCGCCCGCCTGGTTGCGCGGATGCGGTAAGCCGTCGTATCGTAAGTAGGACACATCCCTCCGAAGTTCCCACCACCACACAGCGGATACGACCGTGAGCAAACGACCGCGAAAAAGATTGTCCGCGCCTCCCGCCGAACCGGCGGCGGTAACCGAAGAGGCGGCCGCAGGGAAGGCCCCGCAGCAAGGCAGCCATAGCAGCAGCAGCAGTGGCGGTGGCGCCCCGGCCGATCCGGGCATCTCCGGGCTGCGCGAGATGCTGAGCCTCGACCTGCGCTCGATTGCCCTGTTCCGCATCCTCCTGGGCGGCATCATCCTGCTGGACCTGATCTGGCGACTGCCCAGCCTGGAGGCGTTCTACACCGACTTCGGGGTTCTGCCCCGGGAGATGGTGACCGTCGCCTGGCACGGCGCCGCCTTCTTCGGCTTCCACCAGTACTTCAGCTCTGTGCCCGGGGTGCTGCTTCTGTTCCTCGTCAACGCCGTATTCGCGGTCATGCTGCTGGTCGGGTGGCGCACCCGGCTGGCGACGGTGGTCTGCTGGCTTTTCCTGATCTCCCTCCAGAACCGTAATCCCATGGTGCTCCAGGGCGGGGACGTCCTGCTGCGGGTCCTGGTGTTCTGGGGAATGTTCCTACCGCTCGGCGCCTACCTCTCCGTGGACTGCCGGTCGCGCCGACCACAGCCCGGCGGGGAGATGCAGGTCTTCTCCGCGGGCACCGTGGCGCTGATACTGCAGGTCTGCCTGGTGTACATCTTCACGGCCCTGCTGAAGTCGAGCGACTCGTGGCGCACCACAGGCGACGCCGTTTACCTGGCGCTGCAACTGGACGCCTTCCGGCGCCCCCTGGGCACGCTGCTCCTGCCGCACCACGGCCTGCTGCGCGTCGCCACGCACATCACTCTGTTCTTTGAGGCGTTCGGACCGCTGTTCCTGTTCTACCCGGTGCGCAACGGGCCGGTGCGAACGGCGGTAGTGTTCTCATTCTGGTTCTTCCATCTGGTCGCGCTGAACCTGTGCATGGACGTGGGTCCGTTCCCCTACATCTGCGCGGTCGCCTGGACCGTGCTGCTCCCGGCGTGGTTCTGGGAGCGGGCGGCAAGCGTGTGGCGGCGCATGGCGATCCCGCCGCCCCTCCGGCGCCGCGCCGAGGCGTTTGTAGCGCGGAACCTCCCGCACGGCGACCGGCCACCGTACCCCACGCGCCTCGCCTGGCCGCTTCAGGCAATCGTGTGCCTTTGCCTGCTCGGGGTGCTGCTCTGGAACCTGCGAACGCTGGATTTCAAGTTCTGGTCGCGCATCTTCCCGCGCTCGGCGAACTTCCTGCTGGAGGTGCCCCACATCGACCAGTACTGGGGCATGTTCGCGCCGAAGCCGACGATGGACGGCGGCTGGTACGTAATCCCGGGGAAGCTGCGTAATGGCACCGAGATCGACCTGCTCCGCGACGGCGCTCCTGTGTCCTGGGAGAAGCCGGGGGACGTCATCCGGTCCTACCGCTCCGAGCGCTGGCGCAAGTATCTGATGAACCTGTGGGATGTGCGCAACTCCCGCTACCGGCTGCACTATGCGCGGTACTTGGCGCGCCTGTGGAACCGCGACCACTACGGCCCGGAAGAGCTCTGCACCTTTGAGATCTGCTACATGCGGCAGGACAGCCAGCGCGGATTCAAGCCGACGCTGCAGCCGAAGAAGGTGGTCATATGGCGGCACTGGTGCTTCCCGGAGTTCGCGCCCAAGCCCGCAACCGCAAAGTCGGGGCCGCCGACACCGATCACCGGGCCGGCCGTGACGGTGCATGTGCCCGCCCCGTCCGAGGGTGGTGGCACGGTGCAACCGGCCCCCTCCCCCACCCCCGCGGGGAACGGCGGGGCAGCGGAGCCGGTAAAACAAAATAACACCCCGCAGAAGCGCGGCGATACGGAGAGATAAAGTGGCGACGAAACTGATTGAAGTCCGCAACCTGCGGAAGACCTATAAGAACGGCTCTCTGGACGTGCCGGTGCTCATGGGCATCAACCTGACCATCAACCACGGCGAGTTCGTCGCCATCATGGGGCCGTCCGGCTCCGGCAAGTCCACCTTCATGAACATCCTCGGCTGCCTGGACCGCCCCACGAGCGGCGAGTACATTCTGGAGGACGAGGATGTGGCCAAGCTCTCAGACAATCGGCTCGCCGAGGTGCGCAACCAGAAGTTCGGGTTCGTGTTCCAGAGCTTCAATCTCCTGGCGCGCACCACGGCGCTGCAGAACGTGCAGTTGCCGATGCTGTACGCCGGCAGGCGCAACCGCGACGAGCGCGCGAAGTGGGCGCTGAACCGGGTGGGACTGGCCGAGCGCATGCACCACAAGCCGAACGAGCTCTCCGGTGGTCAGCAGCAGCGCGTCGCCATCGCCCGCGCGCTGGTGAACGACCCGGTGGTCATCATGGCCGACGAGCCGACCGGCGCTCTGGACACCCGCACCAGCGTTGAGATCATGGATATCTTCCAGGAACTGAACCGCGAGGGGAAGACGGTCGTGATGGTCACGCACGAAATGGATATCGCCCAGCACGCGACCCGCATCATCCGCTTCAAGGACGGTCTTGTGGTGGAGGACTCGCAGGTGACGGAGCGGCGCGATGCCCGCGTGGAACTGGAGGAGATCATCCGGGAGCAGGCCGCCAAGGAGCGCAGCGACGCCGCAGCCCTGGCGGGCGTTTAGTCGCCGGGTGGGAGGTATGTGCGCGCTCCGAAGGCTCCGTACGGAACCTTCGGGGCGTGCCGGTCGTCAGGCAGATGGGGGCGACGCACGCGCGGAGCGCAGGCCGCCGGCGTCGCCCCCATCCGTTTGACGCCACAGGATGGATTGTCTTATAATAGGGCACGCGTTTTTTCGCGCTGGCCGTAACCCAATCCCGGCCCGTACGTTTTTATCGAAGGTCTTCTCGGGACGCGCGGCGCGGCGCAGGCGTCGCGGGCCTCCCGCGTTCATAAGGTTTATCCGCTTTTGATTCGGCAGGCCGGGTCGACCGCAGTAGAAGCGTCGCCGCGGCAAGGAAGGTACACCCGAAATGCCCACATTCGCCTACACCGCGAAGGCCGCGGACGGCAAAGTCCTCACGGGCTCGTCCGAGGCGACGTCGCCCGCAGAGCTCCGGCAGCGGCTCGCCGAGCAGGGGCTGACCGTCCAGAAGGTCAAGGAGGCTAAGGCCAAAGCCACCGCCACCAAGTCTGCCTCGAACCAGGGCAGCTTCCTGGACCGCTTCTCGCGCGTTAAGCTGACCGACCTGTCCATCTTCTGCCGCCAGTTCTCCACCATGATCGACGCGGGCGTTTCGCTCGTGCGCTGCCTGGACGTTCTGGCCGAGCAGTCGCAGAGCCCGAAGCTGCGCCGAATCGTCATGGACCTGCGCGCCGAGGTCGAAGCCGGGAACACGCTGTCCAAGGCGATGGCGAAGTACCCCACCGTCTTCAACAACCTGTTTATCGGTCTGGTGCGCGCCGGCGAGGTCGGTGGTGTACTGGAAGAGTCTCTGCAGCGCCTTTCCGCCTTCCTGGAAAAGGACGTCGAACTGCGCCGCAAGGTCAAGTCCGCCCTGACCTACCCCGCCATCGTTACTGTGGTCGCCATCGGCATCGTCATCTTCCTGGTGACGTTCATCCTGCCGAAGTTCATGGAACTGTTTAACGACCTGGGCCTCAAGCGTGAGCAGTTCCCGGTGATGACGCTGATGCTGATGGACTTCTCGAACTTCCTGACGTCCAAGTGGTACATCATGCTGATCATCATCGCCGTCCTGACGGTGGCGTTCAAGATGTTCACGCGGACCAAGTTCGGACGGCGCGCCTATGACCGCTTCAAGCTGAAGGTGCCGGTCTTCGGCAAGCTGAACCATAAGGTCGCCCTTGCCCGCTTCTCGCGGACGCTGGCCACGCTGCTCTCCTCGGGCGTTCCGATTCTGCAGGCCATGGAGACGGTCGCCGGTACGGTCTCGAACGAGATCATCTCCGACGCCATCCTCGACGCCCGCGCCCGCATCCGCGAAGGAGACGTTATCTCCGAGCCGCTGCGCAAGTCGAAGATGTTCCCCCCGATGGTCGTGCAGATGATCGCCATCGGCCAGGAGTCCGGTGCGCTGGACACCATGCTGATGAAGATCGCCGACTTCTACGAGCAGGAGGTCGACGCGGCGCTGGCCTCGCTTACCGCGGCTATCGAGCCGGTCCTGATCGTCTTCCTCGGCGTCACCGTCGGCTTCATCGTTATCGCCATGTTCATGCCGCTCCTGTCGGTCATCCAGGGCCTGTCGGGCGGCGAAGGCGGCGAGTAGCAGTAGCCAGCACGTCCCCGGCCCCCGAGTCCGGCCGGGAAACGCGGGCGGCGGGCGCGACAGCCACAACTGTCGCGCCCGCCGCTTTTTTCCGATAGTATGATGCGGGAACGGCCCGGCCCTTCGGGCGGGAACAAAGCAGGAGCGAACAGAACTTGGCGGAAACGTTGCCCAACTGGCTGGTCTACGGATGGACCGGGTTCCTGGAAAACTTCTGGTATGTAATCGCGTTCATCGCCGGCGCGGTGGTCGGCTCTTTCCTGGGCGTGGTCATCTACCGTCTGCCCATCATCACCCTCACCTACCCGCGCCCTAAGAACTTCAGCCTCTCCCACCCGGCCTCTTTCTGCCCTCACTGCAACCACGCGCTGAGTTGGTGGGAGAACACGCCCATCTTCGGATTTCTGATCCTGCGCGGGCGCTGCTTCGACTGCAAGAAGCCAATCCCCTGGCGCGACTTCGCCATGGAGATCCTCACAGCGTCGGTCTGGGTCGCGCTCTTCCACCGCTATAACGAGGGCAATCTCGTCTCCTGGGTTCACTTTGTCGGGATGGCGTTCGTCGCCTCAATGCTGATTGCGGCGGTCTTCATCGACCTGGACCACTTCATCATCCCGGACGAGTTGAACTGGTTCGGCACCATCGTGGGCGTGGTGCGTGACATCGCCTGTATTGCGCTACTTACGACGCTAAGCGCGCCGTTCCGCGACCGGTACCTGAGCGAGTTCGCCTACTTCGGCTGGCTGCCCCGCGCCATCCCCGGCGCCCTGCTCTACGGCGGCGTCCTGTGGCTGGTGGCGTTCGGGTCCTTCCTGCACTATGCCCGCCCACCCTGGGAATCGGTGGGCGCCGCCGCGCGCCGCTTCTTCACGCTCGCGGACCCACCGGAGCCGCCGGCCGAGCTGAAAGAGCAAGTGGAGGCTGCCGAGGCGGAGCTGGCGGCCGAGGAGCAGGAGGCCGGCGATCCGATCCGCCTGCGCTTCTCGCCGGGGTTCATCGTAATGATGGCCGCCGGATTCCTGGCGGTCGTGGTGAAGTGGTGGGCGCTCCTTGCGGTAGTGCTGCCGACCATCGCCTTCGTGCTGCTCACGCGGCAGCCGGAGGAGTCGGCAGGACAGGCGCTGCGCCGCTTCTTCCGCGCGGACGACCTGCCGTACTCCTACGACACCCCGCCCGCCGAGGCGACCGTGGCCGCGCCGACCGAAGCGGCCCTGCCGATCATCACCGGCACGAACCCGGACGGCACCTATGTTACGGCCCCCGTGACCACGGGCGAAGGGGCGGCCGCCTCTTCGCCCTCATCCGGCACGGAGACAGCGGAGACGCCGCATTTGATGACCGTGGCGGAGGCGCAGGCGGATGCGGACCAGTTCGCCCGCGAGGCAGAGACCGGCGCCCACGGTGGTATGGGCCTTGGGGACGCCAAACTCGCTCTGGCCATTGGCGCGGCCCTGGGACCGTTCCCGGCGATCCTCTCGCTGCTGGTCGCCACCCTGATTGGCGCTGTCACGGGCGTTACGCTGATGCGCCTGCATAACAAAGGGACGCTGCGCTACGGCCTGCCGTTCGGCCCGTTCATGGCAGCGGGCGCCCTGCTGGTGATGCTGTACGGGGAGCAGGCGGTGAAGTGGTATATGAGCACCCTCCCGCAGCCCGAGGTCCCCGCCGCGTCCACCGGCCGCCCGGACTTCCCGCAGGCGGCCCCGCCCATAGCGCCGCGGCCGGTGCCGCCATCACAGGGGGCGCGTGGCGGGGAGTGATGGTTAGTGCCGTCGCCCGTCCGCGGCGCCCAATGCCCGCCATCGAATGAATTCGCGGCTACGGGTTAAGAAGTCGGCCTTCGCCGACTCCGTCAATCGAGATGCGGTTACGGATAAGCCGTAGCAGCCATCGATAACCGCAGCCCGCACCGACGAAGCAGAGCTTCGCTCGCGCAGGCGGGCTTCTTAACCCGTAGCCGCGAATTCATCCGACGGCACCCATCGACGGCGCAAATGCGGGCGACGGCAACCATCCGACGGCACGTCGGCTGCGGCGACAGCCGTCAGATGCGGCTGGGGGTGGCAGCGGGGACGGGGTCAGTGGCCTCGCGGACATCCGCTACGGTGTCTACAATGGGCGGCTCTACCACGCCGTCCACCGGCGCGCCGACGGTGTAGGCGAACACCTCAATTGCCCCATACTTGGACAGAGTCTCCTGCGCCTCCAGATCCGTCATGGCTGAGGAGCGCACCGCCACCAGAATGTCGCCCCGGTTCAGGGCGGTCGCATACCGCTCTGCTGCCGGCTCCGGCACCCCCTGGTCCACCAAATAGCCCACCACGCCGCCCGCCGCCGCGCCTGCGACGCCCGTCGCCAGGGCTGCGCCGATGGCACCCGCCAGCGGGCCTGCGGCCAGAATCAGGCCGAGGCCGGGGATGGTGAGCGCTGCCGCGCCCGCGAGGATGCCGACCGTCAGGCCGATGGCCCCGCCCTTGACCGCGCCCTCTGCGGCGTCCGCCCCGGTGGTAGTGGTCAGCCCCGTCGAGCCCCCCTCCTCCACGGCGGGCAGCCCGGTGCCGGTGGAGCGGCGCAGCACGCTGATCTCATTGCCTTCCGCGCCGTGGTCCTTGAGCGCGCTGATCGCCCGCTCCGCGTTCTCAATGCTGTTATAGACTCCGCAGACCTGCTGGTTCATGGTCATTGCCTCCCGTTGAAGAGGGCGGGCGCAAAGATATCTGCCCGCCCGCCCGCCTGCACCGTGGGTATACCCGTCGCGCGGCGGGCGCCTAACCTGACCGGGAGCGGACGATCGGGCGCTACTTCCCGTGCAGCAGGAAGCGCCCGATCCGACCGATCGTCGGGCGCTGGCCATACATCAGCAGGGACAGCCGCAGAAGGCGGGCGCAGAGGCGTATCACCCCCCACGTCGTCAGTGCCAGGAGCGCCGCGCAGATCAGAACCTCCACAAGCGAACTGCCGCCCGCCGCCACGCGCAGCATCATGCCGATCGGCGCTGTGAGCGGGAACAGCGACACGAAGCGGGCCGTGCTACCATCCGGGTCTTCGAGGATGGCCGTAATGAGCATGAGCGGCACCACCAGAAACAGGGTCGCGATGCCCGCCATTTGCTGTGACTCGCGCCAGGAGGTCCCCATGGAGCCCACACCCGCCATGAGCGATGCATAGAGCGCATAACCGAGCAGGAACATGAGGCAGGCGGTCGCGAGCACACCGGGAGCGACGGCGACAGCGCGAGCCGCCTCCGGGAGCGCCGCCGCGATCACCAGCGAGAGCGCAATCCCGCCACCGGACCAGAGGACGAGTTGGAGCAGGCCCACAGCGCCGAGCCCCAGCATCTTGCCCGTCAGCAGCTCCTCGTGGGTGGCCGCCGAGAGCAGCACCTCGATTACCCGGTTCTCCTTCTCCTCCACGATGCCGTGCAATAGGTAGGAGGAGGCGAAGAGGGTGCAGAGCATCAGCAGCATCGAGAAGATGTAAGGCAGGGCGAATCGGCGCACGAGACGGAGCGGATCGGGCGTCTCGAAGCGGTCGGTTGCGGGCTCGTAGACCTGCGCCCGGGCCTCAATCCGACCGAGAGCGCGCTCCAGCGTCTCCGGGGCGACCTTTCCGGCGAGCAGGGCGCGGCGCAGCGGGCGCTCGTACAGGCGGGGGCCGACCTCCTCGCCGAAGAGCGAGGACTGGCCGCCCGGCTCGTACACCGTGACCACACCGCCCTGAGCGAAGTCGGGCGGCACCACCACAAATGCGCGCACCTTGCGCTCCCGGACCGCGGCCTTTCCCGCAGCCTCCGTCGGGAATACCGTGCCCTTCACCCCCTCCACTGTTCCTGCAAGCGTCTTCGCGTCGAGCAGGCCGGACCGATCGAGGAAGCCCACGGTGCGCGGCGCCTGCTTCGACTCGGCGCTACGCACGGTCGCCGTGGTCGCCAGCATCACTGCCGCGCCGATCACGAAGTACAGCACCGGCAGCCCCAGCGTCACCAGCCAGAACTCCCGCCGCGCGATGGTGGTGGCAAACTCCCGGCGGGCAATGATGCCCACCCGTCGGAAGAATCCCCCGCCCCTTGCTCCACTTCCGCTCATGCCTACCTCCCCGAATCGGGCCGTTTCCGGCGCTCCGCGTTGTCTGCTCCCTTAACGTACCTTGACGCTGTGCAAAAGCCGTCGCTATACTGAAGGACGTATATCCCACAAGCGCGGGTGCCGCTGGCACCGCCGCGCACAAGGAAGCGTTCTTACGATGGCGACACCGAGCGAATCGACGGCGATCAACACACTGCTCACAGAAGACCGGAAGTTCCCCCCCGCGGAGGCGTTCGCGGAGCGGGCGAACGCGAGCGACCCGGGCATTTACGAGAGCGCAAGCGCCGACCCGGAGGCGTTCTGGGCGAACTGGGCGCAGAAGCTGGAGTGGATCACGCCGTGGCAGACCGTGTGCGAGTGGAACCCGCCGCACGCGAAGTGGTTCGTCGGGGGGACGCTGAACGTTTCCGCGAACTGCCTGGACCGGCACATCCGCACCGCGCGGCGCAACAAGGCGGCCATTATCTTCGAGGGGGAGCCGGGCGAGCAGCGCGTTCTCACCTACTACGACCTGTGGCGCGAGGTCAACCGCTTCGCGGCGGTGCTGAAGGGTCTTGGCGTCGGCAAGGGCGACCGGGTCACGATCTACCTTCCGATGGTGCCCGAGGCGGCCATCGCCATGCTCGCCTGCACCCGAATCGGCGCCGTTCACTCGGTGGTCTTCGGCGGGTTTAGCTCCGAGTCGCTGCGCGAGCGCATCAACGACAGCCAGAGCAAGGTGTTGGTCACCGCGGACGGCGGCTACCGCCGCGGAAACGTGGTCAACCTGAAGGGGGCGGCAGACGAGGCGCTGGCGAACAAGGCGTGTCCGACCATCCAGCATGTGGTCGTGCTAAACCGTCTGCCGGACCCGCGCCACGTGCCCATGACCGAAGGGCGCGACCACTGGTGGCATCGCCTGATGGAGCACGCCCCGCGTCTGGTGGAGCCGGAGCCGATGGACAGCGAGGATCCGCTCTACATCCTCTACACGTCGGGCTCCACGGGCAAGCCCAAGGGCATCCTGCACACCACCGGCGGCTACCTGACCCAGGTGACGGCGACGATGGAGTGGACGTTCGACCTCAAGGACGACGATGTGTACTGGTGCTCGGCGGATGTCGGCTGGGTCACGGGGCACTCCTATGTGGTCTATGGGCCTCTGGCCTGCGGCGGGACCACCGTGATGTACGAGGGCGCGCCGGACTACCCCGCCCGCGACCGCTTCTGGGAGATCATCGAGAAGTACGGGGTCACGATCTTCTACACCGCTCCGACCGCTATCCGCTCCTTCATGAAATGGGGAACGGAACACGTCAAGAAGCACGATCTGTCGAGCCTGCGCCTGCTGGGCTCGGTCGGTGAGCCGATTAACCCGGAAGCATGGATCTGGTACCACGAGAACATCGGCGGCGGGCGCTGCCCTGTGGTGGATACCTGGTGGCAGACGGAGACGGGTGCGCACATGATCACCCCCCTGCCGGGCCTGATCGCGACAAAGCCCGGCTCGGCCACCCGTCCGTTCCCGGGCATCGATGCCGAGGTGGTGGACGAGAACGGCGACCCGGTGCCCAACGGCAGCGGTGGGTTCCTGGTGGTGCGCAAGCCGTGGCCGTCCATGCTGCGCACGATCTGGGGCGACGACGACCGCTATCAGAAGACCTACTGGTCGAAATTCGGCGAGAAGAACCTGTACTTTGCCGGCGACGGCGCCCGCAAGGACGAGGAGGGCTACTTCTGGCTGCTGGGCCGCGTGGACGACGTGATGCTGGTGGCGGGGCACAATATCTCCACTATGGAGGTCGAGTCCGCCCTGGTGGACCACCCGGCAGTGGCGGAGTCCGCGGTAATCGGGCGGACGCACGAGATCAAGGGCCAGGCTGTCGCGGCCTTCGTCACCCTGAAGGAGGGTATCCGGCACACCTCGGAGCTGGCGGGCGAGCTGAAGGACCACGTCGCGAAGAAGCTCGGCCCCATCTGCCGGCCGGACGACATCCTGTTCTCGGCGGAGCTTCCCAAGACCCGCTCCGGCAAGATCATGCGCCGCCTGCTGCGCGACATTGCCGAAGGCCGGGCGCTGGGAGACACCACCACCCTCGCCGACCCGACGGTGGTCGCCTCCCTCAAGGAGAAGTACGAAACCTCCGAAGGGTAATCTGCCGCCTTTCCCGCCCGGCTCTTACTCAGGAACCGGGCGGGAGAAGCCCAGGCCCTTCGTGGTTCTCTGGGAAGGGCAGTGACAACCTGACCACCGCGCGGGCCGTGGTACAATTGACGCACTAACGGGCGCACCGGACGCGCCCGTTCTCTTTACTTCTGGACGATGCCGTTCGCACTAGCCCTGTCACTGCCGAGGAGCCATGACCACTTCTGCTTCCGCTGCTGATTCGCTTCCCCTTCCCGTGACGGTCCGCGCCGCAAGCGCCCGCGACTATGAGGCCGCCGTACGCCTGTACCGGACATATCTGGGCGATGAGTTTGTGCTGAACGCCGCGCTGTGGGAGGCGTTTTGTGGGCAGGAGTCGCACCGGGCGCTGGTGGCTGAGACGGCCGATGGCCGGGTCGTGGGCCTGGTGACGGTGGTGGTGACCGAACGCATCCGCCTGGCGACCAGCACACGCCGGCACCGCTTCCATGTGGACGATCTGGTGGTGGACCCGGACCTGCGGCGACGCGGGATCGCGAAGGCGCTTCTGGCGGAGACAGTGGCTATGGCCCGTGCCGAGCGGCCGTCCTATCTCATCGTGAGCTGCGACTTTACGAACGTCGCCGCCCGGCGCACGTACGAGGCGGCGGGCCTGTCCCTGGTCCGCCAGAACTCCGACCGCTTCGAACTCGCCTTTTCGTAAATCGAAAGATTAACCGCAGAGGCGCAGAGGACACAGAGGGAGAAGGCTTTCTTCTCTTCTCTGCGCTCTCTGCGCTCTCTGCGCCTCTACGGTTAAGTCTGTTACTTCGGAAGCACCAGCAGGGCGGTGGCGGCGGCGATGAGGACGACGGCGCCGATGAAGCGGACGGCGTAGACGGAGCGCTTTTCCGCGTCCAGCCAGCCCGGCCTAGCGGCGTTCACCGCCAGGAGCAGCAAGCCGGAGGACATGGCAAAGACGTTCACCAGGACCACGCCGCCCGCGCGCTTGAACGCCTCGCCGATACAGGCGACTCCGATCACCAGGAAGAACCCCGTCAGCCCCGCGCCGAGCAGGCCGCGCCGGTTCGCAAGCGCGTCCCGCACCTGCTGCCGCGTTTCCGCGTTCGCCAGGAGCGCGGGCACACCGATCAGCGCCAGCCCCCATGCCACCAGCACCGTCGCCAGCGGCGCGCCGACGGCGCCGATGGCCTGCCCGAGCAGTTTGTCGGAGAGGGCGAACACGGGCACGGTCACCAGCAGCATCGTCAGGATGGGCGGCTCTGAGAGCGCCCGCAGGCGCAGCCGCTCGTTGTAGGCGATGCCAACCGCTCCGAGGGTCGCCAGGAGGACCAGGAAGTAGACCACCGGTGCAAACCGCTCGTGGGGCGGCAGCAGGAGCGCCAGGAACGGCAGGTACAGGTTCTTGAGCGGCCAGAGTGAGCCCAGCACAGAGATGTCCGCCCGAAAGACGCCCCGCAGGTAGAGGACGTTGCCGATCAGGTTGACGGCGGTGAGCGTCAGCAGGAGGCCCCAGGTGGAGGGCGAGAAGTCGGTTCGGGCGAAGGCGCCGGGGAGCAGCAGCAGGAGCGGCGAGAGTGCCGCGCCCGCGAGCAGGCGGAGCGCCAGGAACGCGGACGGCCCGGCGACGGCGTAGCGAGCGGACCACTTCTGCGCGAGGTCCAGCGCGGCGAACGCCGCCGCCGAGGCGAAGGCGAACGCGAGCGCATCAAGAGGCAGCAGGCCGTTCGTGGGCATTCTTCTTCGGCGTATTGTACCGCGGAGCGGCCTGCTGCGGAGTACTGCCTACCGGACGGCTTTGGCGACGGCGGCTTCGAGCTCTTCGCCGCGCAGGTTGGCGGCGATGATCTTGCCGTCGCGGCCGAGCAGGTAGGTGACGGGGATGGCAGTGACGCCGTAGCGCTTGCCGATCTCGCGCGCCGTGTCGTGCACCTGGAGCCAGGGCATATCGTTCTTCTTGACGAACTCGGCGACCTTGGCAGCGTCCGCCGGGTCGTCGAGCGACACGCTGACGATCTCGAAGCCGTCCTTGTGGAAGCGCTTGTAGGCGGCGCGAACGTGCGGCAGTTCGGCGATGCAGGGGCCGCACCAAGTTGCCCAGAAGTCGATCAGTACCACCTTGCCCTTCAGGTCCGCCAGCGAGCGCGTGGCGTCGAGGGCGATGGCGGGCGGCTCCTGGCCGATCTGCGGAAGGCGAACGGGGCGGCGAACGGTGGTCGCGGGCCGGTCGGAGGGGCGGAACGTGAGGGCGTCTCCGGCGGGGCCGATTCGCGCCACCTCGTAGACCTTCTCCCCTACCAGGAACGGCTCGTTCACCGCGAACGCCTCCGCGCTGCGCTCGAACTTCCCGGAGCCGTCCAGGTCGATGAGCAGGGTGTCGCCCTTGAAGCGGAGGTCGCTGCGCGGCGGCGAGTCGTAGCGCCCGTCGGAGTCATCATCTATCAGCGCGGCCTGGTATGCCTTGCCGTCAATCTCCACCGCTCCCGCCCGGTAGTAGTCGCGGTAGTAGAGCAGCACGGGCTCCATCTTGTTACGGGCGAGGTCGGCCTTCGAGTAGATGTAGAACTTGACCCCGATCTCCTCGGTCTTGCCCGGGCCGTAGGACGCGGTGGCTTTGCCGTCGTACCAGTAGGTCAGCCAGATCTTCGCGATACCACGCCGCTCCGGGGGCTGCTCCTGCCGCCGCCAGAGGGTGGGCGGGGCGTCGTCGGTCAGGTCACCGTTGCCGTTGGAGTCCACATAGAAGGTGGCCCCCTTCTCGTCCTCGTCCAGGGCGAAGGTAATGGGGATGCGGTCGTCGCTGCCGAAGGTGAGCGTCCCGTAGAGCGGGGAGTTCTTGTAGGCGGGCTCCTTCGTGATGTGCGCGGGCTTCTGCGGGCTCATCGGAGCCTGCATGACGCGATAATAGTTGAACTTGCTGATGGTACCGGTCGCGTGATGCTTCAGGGTGAAGGGCTTCCCCTCGGCGGGCGTGTCAGCAGCAGCAGCGGCGGCGAAGTGCCCGCCGGGGGCCATGGCGGCCATTCCGGCGAGCAGCGCGGCGCAGGAGAAGAGCGCGGTCGTCCTCATGTTCACTGTCTTCCGTGGGTCTTGGCGGCCACGCTACGGGTCGGTCTTCCGGAGCGTGAAGTAGTAGTCGTACACGTCCTTGAGCGGGTCGTCCGTTGCGATAGTGAGCGGCAGTTCGACCTTGGCGATGTCGCCGATCTTCGCCTTGCGGCGGGAGTCGGCAGCGGCGCTTGCGCCGGACGGGCGATACTTGGGCGCCATACTGGTGACGTGCCCATCACACCAGAGGACATCCCCACGATCCTGGTGGCGCGCGTGGAAGTAACGCAGGCTGTTGGACGGCGGGAAGATCTGCGAGATCTGCGCGTAGATAAAGCTGACGGTGTTCCAGGAGGCGGCGTCCGCCATCCAGACCGTCTCTGCGGGCCGCTCCACCTCGCCCATGCTCACCGGGCCGGCCGTGGGAAGCAGGTACTGCTGATTGAGGCCGTACTTGGGCATGAAGTCGTAGAAGGTCTGGTTATTGATGACCTCCGAGGCCGACGGGCAGTCCTCGATGTCGGCATTCTTCATGTACGGGAAGAGCAGGCCCCAGTCCGTGCGGGTCCGCCACTTGGTCTGGCCCTCGACGAACTCGAACCCGCAGTGCCAGAACTCACGCCGCGTGGCGTTGAAGACCCCGGTGTAGGGGAAGAAGGTCTCGTCGTAGTCCTGCATGTACATCAGGCCGCCGAGGCCGATCTGCTTGAGATTGCTCAGACACACAGTCTGCCGGGCCTTCTCCCGTGCCTGGGCGAAGACGGGAAACAGTATGGCTGCCAGGATCGCAATTATGGCGATCACCACGAGCAACTCTATAAGGGTAAACGCAGAGCGTTTCCCCGGGGTAAGGCCGCGGTGGGAGCGGCAGCGGTGGCAGTCGGCGCACAACGGCGTGCGAGGGGTGGTCGATTCGGGACGCGGAGACACGTTCGCGATAGTTTCGGTCATCTGGAAACCCCTCCCAATGATGAGTCGCTTCGGAGTTGGGTCTTATTATACGGGTGTGGCTAAAATGTGCCTTAAATCCGAAAGCCGGCGCGTGGTCACCCGCCCAGACACTCCAGCAGGTAGGCCACAGCGGTCTCCTCGGAGAGCGCGCCCGCCTGAATCTGGGCCACGGGACGGACCTCCGGCGACAGCCGCGCAGGGGTCTCGACAAGCAGCGTCTCCAGCAGTTCCGTATCCGCGGGGGCAAGACCCGCCTGGAGGCTACGGAGCAGGCGGTCCGCCACCGCCGCCCCTACCGCGGCCGGATACGCCATGCCGCGCCGGTAGGCGACATAGCTCAGTTCCACAATCGCTTCGATCAGGAAGAAGCGGTTCCCGGCCTCCGCGTGGGCGCGAGTGGACTCCCGCAGCCGCGCGACGGCCTCCTCGAAGCGTCCCTGCCGCGCCAGCAGCTTCCCTTGATTGAGACGGACGAGGCCGACTCCGGACGGCGCGCGCACCTCCGCAAACGTCTTAAGGGACTGGTCGAGATAGTACTCCGCGACGGAGTGGGCGCCCTCCTGAAGCGCCAGTAGGGCGAGGTTGTTCAGCGTAAGCGCCGCCCGCTCCTGGTTCCCCTGCGACCGCTCCAGGGCGAGGCTCTGCTCGTAGTACGCCTTCGCCTCGCCGGTACGCCCCCGGTACTTGGCGACGTTGCCCAGGTTCAGGAGCGCACGGGCGACCACCGCGGTATCCCCCAGGGAGGACGCCACCGCAAGACTCTCCTCCAGGTGCTCGCGGGCACGGTCGTAGCGGCGGCGACGGATCTCCACGATGCCGAGATCGTAGAGACTGCGCGCGGTCCCGGCGCGATCCCCCGCCTCCTTCTGGAGCGCCAGACAGCGCCCGTGGGCGTCCGCCGCCGCCGCGTAGTCCGACTGGTGCCAGGCGATGCGGCCCAGCGCGGAGAGGGCGTCTGCCACGTCCTCTCGGGGGACGTCGTCCAGCGGCAGGGCGAGCAGGCGCCGCAGCCACTGGCTGCCGTCGGCGAGCGGGCCGCGAATCTCCCAGAAGGCGGTCAGGCGGCTGGCGAGCCGCAGGCCCATGGTCGCAAGCTCCGATTCGTGGCACCAGCGCAGCGCCGCCGCGAAGTTGCGCCGCTCCTCCTCCATCCGGTCCAGAGCGTCGGTCTGTGGCAGTCCGCTGGTTTCGGCGGATGTTTCCCCCGCGAGGCGCGTGTAGTACTCGGCGTGCCGCCCGGCCAGCACCGCGCGCAGGTCCCCCGTGAGCTGCTGCCAGGCGTACTCCCGGATCGTCTCCAGCATCCGGTAGCGCATTGAGTTCGGGTCCGGCCCGGGCTCTGCCAGCACCAGGGAGTTTTCGATCAGGCGCCCCAGGTGTTCCCGCGCGTTTGGCTCCGCACAGACCGCGGCGGCGGCCTCCAGGGTCCACCCGCCCTCCAGGACGGAAAGGCTCGCGAAGAACGTCTGAAGGTCGGGCGGCAGCAGCCGATAGCTGTACTCCACCGTGGCCCAGAGGGTGCGGTGGCGCGGCGGGATGTCCCGGCGGCGGCTGACGAGCAGCGTGAAGCGGTGCGCCAGTCCTTCGAGCATCTGCGCGGGCGTCAGCGTGTGCGCCCACGCGGCGGTGAGTTCGATAGCCAGGGGAATCCCCTCCAGACGCTCGCACAGCCGCCGTATGGTATCCGCGTTGCGGGGCGTCATCTGGAAGTCGGGGCGTACCGCCCGCGCCCGGTCCAGCAGCAGTTGAACACTGGGGTAGCCCAGAAGCTCCGACAGACTCTCGGAAGGCGCGGTGGGGAACGGCAGGGGCGCGACCAGGATCTCCCGCTCCCCCTCCAGGTTCAGGCGGCGGCGAGAGGTCACGATACAGCACAGTTCCGGCACGGCATCCAGAAGCCGCCCGAGGAGCGGCGCCCAGTCCTCCACCAGTTGCTCGAAGTTATCGAGGATCAGAAGCGGGCGGTGCCAGCGTGACAGCTCCTCCACCACGCGGTCCAGACCGGAGTGCGCCGTCCGCTTCTGCGGCTTCAGGCAGTGGAGGATGGCATCCGGCACCTGCTCGGCGGTCTCCACGCCGCCCAGGGGGATAAAGCAGCAGTCCCATCCCTGCGCCGCGGCGATCTGCCGTGCGATCTCCACGGACAGCTTGGTCTTTCCGCATCCCCCCGCGCCGCAGATCGTCAGCAGGCGGCAGTCTTCGTCCACCAGCAGGCGCAGCGCCATCTCCATCTCCCGCTCGCGGCCGAACATCCGCGACGCCTTTGCGGGCAGCAGGCGACGGCGGGAGGGCGGGGGGACAGGCGTCTCCGCCGCTACGGCAGCAGCGGCGGTGTTTCGGCGATTGGGAGCGGGCGAGGGCGCTGTGGCGACTGCCGCTGAGGCGGTCGCGGCGGGCGTACCGCTCAGGAGATGCTCCAGCGGCACGCCCAATCTATCCCCGGTCTCCGACTGGAGGATGCGCTCCGCCTCGCGGTACAGTCGCTCCGCCCCCGCGGCGTCGCCCGACAGGGCGATCAGCCGCACCAGCGACAGGTGGTGCTCCTCGACCTCAGGCTCCCGCTCCGCGAGGCGCCGCGCCAGGGGGATGCCCTGCTCCACCAGGTCACGATCCCGGCTGGATACCGCCACCCTCACGGCGCCCGCCAGGGTCTCCAGAAGCGCGCCGTGGAGGCGATGACGCTCCCGCAGTACCCAATCCTCGTAGAGCCCGGGGAGCAGGTCACCGCCGTAGCGGTCCACCGCTTCCTGCAGGCGCAGGAAGCGCGCGCGCGGGTCGGGCTCCTTTTCCGCGGCGGCACGCGCGGCAGTGAACGCGAGCACATCCGTGGTGAGCAGTCCCGGGTTGACCTGAACCGTGAGACGGTCCGACAGGAACACGCTCCCGAAGTCCGCCTCCGCCGCCTCGAACTGGCGACGGAGCGAGGAGAGCGCCTGGTTCAGGCGGTTGCGCGTCGCCTCCAGGGGGTCGTCCGGCCAGAGGAGGTCGGCCAGCTCCTCGCGCGGGTGGGCGCGATGGGCGTGGAGTGCCAGGTAGGCGAACAGAGCCGTGGTCTTCTGGGTCGGGAATCGCTCTACCGTGCGGCCCAGTCCCTCGGCCTTGAACTCCCCGAGGAGTTTCACCTTCCAGATCGGCTCCATGTACCAGGGGATACGCCAGGAGGGGCGCGGTTCCCTGCGGTCCCACGCCCCTCCTGGCTTCTCCAGCGGATATTTCTGCAATTATTTCTTCAGCAGGTGGCGATACTTCTGCCGGAACTTGAGCACCTTGGGCTCGATTACCATGCGGCAGTACGCCTGCTCGGGATTGCGCGCGAAGTAGTTCTGGTGGTAGTCCTCCGCCGGGTAGAAGTTGCGGAACGGGGTCACCTCGGTCACGATGGGGTTCCGGTACAGCTTCTCGTGGGTGACCTCCTTGATAACCGCTTCGGCCGCCTTCTTCTGCTCCGGGCTATGGTAGAAGATGCCGGAGCGGTACTGCGTCCCTACGTCCGGCCCCTGACGGTTGAGCGTGGTAGGGTCGTGCGTGGTGAAGAACACGCGCAGGATGTCGGCAAAGGAGATGACCTTTGGGTCAAACGTGATCTGAACCGCCTCGGCATGTCCGGTCAGACCGGTGCAGACCGCCTCGTAGGTCGGGTTGGGTACTGTCCCGCCGGAGTAGCCGGACACGACCCTCTCCACGCCCTTCAAGTCGAGGAAGATGGCCTCCACGCACCAGAAACAGCCCGCGGCCAGCGTGGCGATCTCTTTCCCTTCCGGAACCTGCACCGGAGCAGGGGCATCACTCATGTTCTTGGAACCGTCCTTTCCCTCTGTCGAACCGCCGCTGCCGCCCGCCCCCGCCGCCGTGCCCGTCGTCTGCTGCGCCGCGGAGGGCGACCAGCAGCCCACACCCGCGGCGATCAGCGCGCCGAGCGAAGTGAGCAGTAGGGAGCGTCGTGTCGTCTTCTCGTTTGACATGGTTCTGTTCCCTATACACGCGTGGGGCGCCGCCGGTTTCCGGGTAGGCGCCCCTCTTCACCACCATAACCACATAACCACATAACCATCGGAAAGGCAGGAGTAGTTCCCGCCCCGGGCTCTTCGGCCGCA
The DNA here is from genome assembly GCA_937902745.1 of uncultured Armatimonadota bacterium. Classification (GTDB taxonomy): domain Bacteria; phylum Armatimonadota; class Armatimonadia; order Armatimonadales; family Armatimonadaceae; genus CALEKU01. The sequence goes on along the minus strand of CALEKU010000075.1, from coordinate 17,328 downwards.
GGAGACGCACCGACGCCCCGCAAATTGTACTACGGCATCGCCGCCCGAATGGTTCACCGCGAAGAGACCCCACAGAGGCACTCTATCCGTGGGAACGGGGACCGTAGCCAGCGCCGCGCCGCAGAGCCCCGCTCTCTCCCATCAGATTACCCGCCCTTGCTCCTGCCTGCGGCTCTGTTTTCTGCGGTCTTTCTTGACAAGGAGTTCGGGCGGCAGGGGTGGAATGGAGCCACATGGATACCCGCACTCTTCCCCCTTCCGCCCGCCACCACCGCAGGGCCGCGGTGGCGGCAACGGTCGCGGCGGCGTCTTTCGCCGCGCTCACCGCGGCGCTGGCGTCCGCCGCCATAGCGGCGCGGCAGGCGCAGGATGCGAAGCCACAGCCGCAAACGGGCTGGGTCTCGCTCTTCAACGGCAAGAACCTGGACGGGTGGACACCCAAGATCAAGGGGTACCCGGCCGGGGAGAACTTCGGCGAGACGTTCCGCGTGCAGGACGGCGCCATCACGGTCTCCTACGATAAGTACACCGGGCCGTTCAACGGACGCTTCGGGCACCTCTTCTACAAGCAAAAGTTCTCGGACTACCGGCTGCGCATCGAGTACCGCTTCGTGGGTGAGCAGGCCACGGGCGGACCGGGCTGGGCGCTGCGCAATAGCGGCGTCATGATCCACAGCCAGTCGCCCGAGAGCATGCGCCGCGACCAGGACTTCCCGGTGTCGCTGGAGGTACAGTTCCTGGGCGGCAACAGCACGGGCCAGAAGCGCTCCACCGGTAACCTGTGCACGCCGGGGACGGTGGTGACCATGAACGGCAAGCCGGTCGTGCCGCACTGCGTCGATAGCCGCTCGAAGACGTATGATGGGGACCAGTGGGTCACGGCGGAGGTGGAGGTCCGCGGTGGCAAGGTGCGCCACTTCATCAATGGCGCGGAGGTGCTGTCCTACGAAAAGCCGGAACTGGACGAGAACGACGCCGATGCCAAGGCGCTCATCCGGGACGGGCGACGGGCTCTGACCGAGGGGTTTATCGCCCTGCAGTCGGAGAGTCACCCCGTGCAGTTCCGAAAGGTAGAAATCCTGCCGCTCACCCCCTGAGTCCCGTCCCTCTCTCTATTCCCATCCTCCCCCGCCCCGCGCGGCTCTCCCGGAGCTACGCGGGGCTTTTTCGTGTGCGTAACCCTCTCCGCTCCCGGACGTTTTCCGAATGGCACGACATTTTTTACGGGAAATTTTGCCGTTCACGCTCTGTTCACGCTGGCCGGATATCCTCCTCATGTACCTGAGGATAGTAAGGAGATCCACGATGACACGGTTTCGACTGACAAACGCCCTGGGCACTGCCGGGAACACGAATTCCGCGACCACGACTCGAGTGAGGTCATCATGCTGACTTTAGTTGGATTCTGAGCCGAACGCGCTGGAAACCCGCCGTTTCCACGAGAAACACCCGTGCCGCCAACCACCACGAGCAGAGAACGAAAGAGCGGCGGAGATGACACACGTAAGGAGAACACGCGAACGATGGCACGTATTCTGATCGCCACCATGCCCATCCCGGGCCACGTGGCGCCCTTCGCCCCCGTGGCACGCCAGCTTGCGGAGCGCGGCCACGAGGTCGTCTGGTATACCAGTCATCACTTTCAGAAGTCGGTGGAGCGCACGGGGGCGGCGTTCGCCCCCCTGCGCCATGCCTACGACTTTGGAGACATGGACACCGAAAAGCACTTCCCGGAGCGCAAGCACCACACGGGAATGGCGCAGATTCGGTTCGATTTCAAGCACATCTTCTTTGACTCCATCGCAGGGATGCTCCAGGACCTGCGCGAAATCCGTCGCGAGTTCGACCCGCACGTACTGCTGACCGATCCGACTGTGGTGGCGGGGCGGGTAATGAGCCTGCAGGACCATATGCCCTGGGCCATCCTGAACATCACCGTGCTGGGCTTTCCGAGCCGGGATGTGGCGCCGTTCGGGCCGGGCATCCCCCCGGACTCGTCGCCCCTGGGACGCCTGCGCAACCGCCTCCTGTATCACCTGATGGACCAGGTTCTCTTTGCGGACGTGCAGCGGCACCTTGACCGTCTGGTCGAGGCGCACGGGTGGCCCGCGCTTTCCTACCAGTTCGACAGTTCGCCGTATCTGAATCTGCAGCCGTCCGTGCCGGAGTTCGAGTACCCGCGCACCGATCTTCCGGACTCGGTCCACTTCATCGGGCCGCTGCTGCCCGAAACGCCGGCGGCGTTCGCGCGGCCGGAGTGGTGGGACGAGGTCACGGGCGCACGCCCCGGCCGGCCGGTGGTGCTGGTGACACAGGGGACCGTAGCCAGGTCCCCGGAGCAGTTAATCCTCCCCTCGATCGAAGCGCTGGCGGACGAGGACGTGTCGGTAATCGTTGCCACGGGTGGTCCGACCACGGGCGACCTGGAGGCGCTGCGTGGCGGGCAGGCGCTCCCCGGTAACGTGTACGTGGCCCCGTTCGTGCCGTTCGTGCCGCTAATGCCGCACGTGGATGCCTACGTGACCAACGGCGGGTACGGCGGCGTGACCATCGCCCTGGCGAACGGCGTCCCGGTGGTGGCGGGGGGCGTGACCGAGGACAAGGCGGAGGTGGCGGGACGCATCGCGTACTCCGGTGTCGGCGTCAACCTGCGCACGGCTACCCCCACTCCGGATCGCGTTCGTGGGGCGGTGCGGACCGTGCTGATCGATCCCAGCTACCGTCAGAGCGCGCAGAACCTCCGCGATCGGATGGCGCTCCACAACGCCGCGCGGGAGGCGGCGGACCTTCTGGAGACGCTCGCCACGACCGGTAAGCCGGTGCTGGCCGTTTGACATCCTGCGAAAACTATCGGCCGAAAACTATCGGCCCAAACGAAGTGGGCAGGCAGGAGCAACAGCAACCTGGCGTTAAATGGTACGCATGAACGCCCCCCACAGGAAACGACGCCTGCTGCATAACAGGCGCTTTTTCGGACGGCTTTCCGCAGCGGCGGCGACTGCCGCCGCGGGAATCCTGACCGGCGCGGCCGCTACGGCCGCCGCGCCCGGTGCGATTGCGGTGCCAATGCACGCCGCCGCACAGGAGCCTCCTGCCCCGGCGGCGCTCACCCCGGAGCAAAGGGCAAAGGTGCGCCGCATCCTCCCCCTACCGGCGATGGAGCTCGGCGTACAATTCCACTTCACCACCGACTACGGCTTTATTCTTGAATCCGAACGTCGCCCCCTCGAAGCGGAGCTGCTGGCCCACCTGCGCCAGAGGATGCCCGAAGACCCAGAGGAGCGGGCCGCCTACCTGCTGCGGACAGGTGTTCTCCAGCACTCCGACCCTGCCCGCGCCGATGAGGCGTTTCGCAAGGCGGAGGAGGAGTACGAGGCGCTGGCCCAGAGCGCCTCGGGTGATCCGAACCGCCGCGGCCGGTTCCTGGCGCTCGCCGCGAATACTCGCTCCCGCCGACACTCCCCCGAAGCGTCGGCAGATGTCGAAGTGGCGCTGCGCGATGCCGTCAAGATAGCTCCGGAGGTATGGGAGACCTGGGACTGCCTTGCCCAGCACCTCCTGACGCGGGTGAGCCTCCCGGTGCTAGGGAAGGTGTTCAGAACAGAAGACGCTGTACAGGCGCTCCAGGAGAATCCGAACCCGCCCACCGCCGAGCAGGAGCAGCAGGCGAAGGCGCTGTTTGCGGAGGTTATGCGCTGCCATGACCAGGCGGTCGCCGCGGCTGAGAAGGTGCACCCCCGGTCGGAGGACCGCGACCCGCGCGTTTACCTGTCGCGAGCGGTAAGCCGTATGGGAGGCCAAATTCTGCTGGACACCATCGCCACCCGGCGCGACGGCGGCACACCCGACCCTCCCGCCTTCCTGATGGAGCAGTTGGCGTCCGCCTCGTTATTGCAGGACATAGAGCGGGCCGCGGCCTGCCGCCCCGACGACCCGCTGGGCATCGGCACCCTCGCCTCCTTCCGCTTCTATGAGTTCGTGCGAAAACAGCAGAAAAGCGGAGCGTCCGCAGCGGCCTTCAAGATGCCACCGCGCCCGGAGGACGTGTCCCGTCTGACGGGACTGCTCCGGGATGCGAAGCGGGATGAGACGACCCGGGGACGGGCAGCCGAGGTCCTCGTCCTCCTCTACCTCCTGAGCGAGGATTATGCAAGCGTCGTGCGCATCTGCGAGGAGGGGCTGAAGGTCGCGCCGGAGCGTCGTACGCTGTACGAAGGAGCGTGCCTGGCGCTATCCAAAGAGAAACAGTACGCCAAGATGGCCACCATAGCGGAGGAGTTCACCCGCCGCGCGTCCGTCTCCGACCGAACGCGCGCACACCTCCTCCTGGCCCGGGTGCGGAGCCATCAGAACGACCTGCCGGGAGCGGAACGTGCCCTCGCGGAGGCTGCCGCCGTAAGCGACACGTCCAGCGCCGGTCTGGTCGCACTGGCTCAGGCCACGCTCGCACTGAAGCGGAGCAGCGACGACGACCCGCAACAACTCGCGGAGGCTGGCCGCCTCCTCACCGAGGCGGCCGAGAAGTACGGGGACAACTTTACCCCGACGGAGTACATGACGTACGTGATGACACTCGGTGCGTACTCTGCCCTGACGGGCGACCTGGCGCGGGCCCGGGAATCGTTCGACGCCGCCCTCGCCCAGGACCCTGAGCACGAGCAGGCGCGCGAACTACGCGCTCTATTGCCGTAATGGCCCGGGGGTGGCTGAGAGCCCCCCCCGGGCTTCTTCTTAATGCCATTTTAAGAAACGTGCGTCACAATAAAAGCGTCGGTCTTGCGCGCCTTTGTTTCCTATCCCCGTTATTTCACACGTTTGAAGCGTGGCGAGTATCGGCAAATCGGTCTATCGGTCTATTTGAGGTTCACACGCGCCATGTCCACGCCGCCGTCCCGCTCCCCCCTGTTGTTACCGGCCCTCGCGCTCGGCTTCCTGATGGCGCTCCCCGCAGCGTTTCGCCTGGGGGATCGCATCGGCGGCACCCTCCATCCGCCCCGTGCGTTTCCCGCCGCCGCCCCCATCGGCCCCGTTCAGTTGCTGACCCAGCGCAACGATAACCAGCGCTCCGGCACGAACCTGCGTGAGAAATCCCTGACGACCGATACCGTTCGGCCGGCAACCTTCGGTAAGCTTTTCTCCCGCACGGTAGACGGCCAGATCTATGCCCAGCCCCTGTATGTCTCAGGCCTGACGATGGCTAACGACAGCAAACAGCGCAACGTGGTATTTGTGGCGACCGAGCATAACAGCGTCTATGCGTTCGATGCGGACGACCCTGCCGCCGCAGAGCCTCTATGGCAGGTCAATCTGGGAGCGTCGGTGCCGATTGCGGATATAGGCCAGGCGAGTTACGGCCCCTACAGGGACTTCAGCGACGAGGTCGGCATTACCGGAACCCCGGTGATCGATCAGGCTACACACACCCTGTATGTGATCGCCAAGACCCGGGATGCCGAGGCGGGCAAGACGCGCCAGCACCTGCACGCCCTCGACATAACCAGCGGACACGCCCGCCTGCCCCCTGTGGAAATCACCGCAAGTGTGCCGGGGTCCGGCATCGGCAGCGTGAACGGACGTGTCGCTTTCAATCCCCATACGGCAAACCAGCGTGGGGCGCTGCTGCTCGACCACGGCGTCCTGTATGCGAACTGGTCAGCGCACGCCGATATCCAGCCCTATCACGGCTGGGTGATGGCCTACGACCCGCGAACTCTGAAGCAGATCGATGCCTGGTGTACGACTCCGGACGGCGAAGGCGGCGGCATCTCGATGGGTGGCAACGGCCTGGCCGCAGACCGGGAGGGTCATGTCTACTTTGCGTCGGGTGACGGCACCTGCAGCGGACCGGCCGGGGGAAGGGATTGGGGGGACTCTTATCTGAAACTGCGCCTGGATGACGGGCATCTGACTTTAGTCGACTCGTTCACTCCCTATAACCAGGCCGATATGGACTCCCTGGATCGCGACCTCGGCTCCAGTGGACTGGTCCTGTCCCCCGGGATGGAGTTCCTGGTAAGCGGCAGCAAGGCCGGTTTTTTGTACCAGGTCGATTCCCGGAATATGGGAGGCTATCGTCCGAGCGACGATGACCAGATACTCAGTCGGTTTCTCGTTACCCGCGGCTCTATCTACGGCAGCCCACTTTGCTGGAACGACCCGGAACAGGGTATGACGGTCTTTGTCTGGGGGGGCTATGACTGCCTGAAAGCCTTCCGCACCGACAGCGAGGGGCGTCTCGATCCGACGCCCAGGGCCCGCAGTACCATGTCGGTGCCCCGGGGCAAACCGGGCGGGTTTCTCGCGCTTTCGGCCAACGGCGGCGAAGACGGCACCGCGATACTCTGGGCAGCGCATCCGCGCGAAGGCAGCGCCAACCGCATGAGTGTGCCCGGTATTCTCCGCGCCTTCGACGCGCGTGACATCTCCCGCGAGTTATGGAACAGCGAGATGGTTCCCGAGCGGGATAGCGTGGGCCTGTTCGCCAAGTTCTGCACGCCGACGATCGCCAACGGCAAGGTGTACCTGGGCACCTTTTCGAATCGCCTGAACGTCTACGGACTGCTTCCCGGCGCGTCCTCGGACTCCGGAGAGTAGCGGAAGCGCAGGCGCAGGCTCTCGCCGCCCTCCGCCTCCAGGTCGGGCGCGTAGCCGATGAGCACATCCACGGGGCGCTCGTCGAAGAAGTAGCCCGCCTCCACCTCGGCCTCCGCCGCGGTGCGCCGCAGGGGAGCGCCCGCCATCCTCTCGAACCGCTCAAAGAGCGGCCGCCGCATCCGGAGCGGCAGTACGTGGGGCAGACCGGACGAAGGCACGATGTCGCCGCCTGCCCGGCGGAAGGCAAGGCGCACCCCCTTCTCCACCGGCCGCAGGACCATCTCGTCCGCCTCCTCCCGCACCGCCAGCGCCATAAGGCCGTGGGCCAGGCGCGCCATAGGCGGGGCGGAGTCCGGGATCAGGCTTTCGTCCTCATCCCACACCGCCTGAGTCAGCACCTGTCCCGCGTACTGCGCCACATCTGCGGCCCCTGCCTGCTTCGCCAGCGCCTCCAGCGCCGCAGCGACCTCAGGAGTAACCGCCGCCGTCACGGCCACCAGGCCGGGCGGACCGCCTCCGATCTCCGCATCTCCCTTGCTGCTTCCGAACATCGGCTTTGCCCCTTCTTGCCCACTTTCATCGGGCGGGGGCATTGGTCCTCCCTGCCCGCTTTCCGCTCCCGGCGCTTTCGCCGTAGTATCCCCCCGGTGGTTGAAAAGTCCCGCCATTTCCTGTAAAATATTGACAGAATTATAAGGTGATTTACCCCGTGGCGGCCCCTCTCCAACGAGCGGACAGACCGCCCCTTTTTGTGTTTCACCCACGGTTCAGGAGTACGCTCGTTCATGATCAACGACCCCACCCTTCCCGGCGACGCGGCGCCCCCGGTAGAGCCGCCGGCTGACCTCACCGCGACCGGCGGCGGCGGTTACGACGGGCCGCGCATCGACATCTCGGACGAGATGCGCACCTCGTACCTCGGCTACGCCATGAGTACGATCATTTCGCGCGCCCTGCCGGACGTACGCGACGGCCTGAAGCCGGTGCAGCGGCGCATCCTCTACGCCATGCGCGAGCTTGGCCTCTCCCCCAACTCCCGCCACCTCAAGTCCGCCAAGGTCGTCGGAGAGTGCTTTGTCGCGGGGACGAAGGTGAGCACTCCGCAGGGTCTCCGCAACATCGAAGACCTGGTTCCGGGCGACGAGGTTTACACCCAATCGGGCGTTCGCCGCGTCACCGAGGCCTACATCATGCCGCCGCAGCCTTTGTTGACGGTGGAACTGGGCGACGGGCGCCGCGTCACCTGCACACCGGGCCAGCAGTTCAAGATCGCCACGCCTGATATGGCTGTCCGGTGGCGCGATGCGCGCGATTTGCGAACGGGCGACCTGGTGGTGTGTCGGGATGTGAATACGGACGCCTCGGCGGAAGTTGAATACGCCGCAGCAAGTGGGGGCGTGGGGACGGCAGTACGCCGGGCGCAAGTCTCGCCGACGGTTGACGTCGTTCCTGTTTCCGTAATCACGCCTGCGAATGCCCAAATCACGTACGACATTCAAGTTGAAGTCGAGCATGAGTTCGTCGCCAACGGAATGGTCGTGCACAACTGTATGGGCAACTATCACCCGCACGGTGACCAAGCCCTCTACGGCACTATGGTCCGCATGGCGCAGCCGTTCACATTAAGGTATCCACTTGTCGACGGACAGGGGAACTTTGGATCAGTAGACGATGATCCACCGGCGGCCATGAGGTACACCGAGGCACGTCTCACGCCGCTGGCGATGGAGATGATGGAGGACATCGAGAAGGACACGGTCGATTTCGTACCGACGTACGACAACGAGCGCCGTGAGCCCTCTATCCTCCCGGGCAAGTTCCCGAACCTGCTATGCAACGGCTCGTCCGGCATCGCGGTCGGCATGGCGACCAACATGCCGCCGCATAACCTGACCGAGGTCTGCGACGCTGTGGCCTACCTGCTGGACCACCCGAACGCGACCCTGGAAGAGCTGATGCGCTTCGTGCCGGGGCCGGACTTCCCAACCAACGGCCTGATCCTGGGCACCAAGGGCATCCGCTCCGCCTACGAAACCGGGCGCGGTCAGGTGACCATGCAGGCGAAGACGACCATCGAGCCGATGGACAACGGCAAGAACGCCATCGTCATCACAGAGCTGCCCTACCAGGTCATCAAGTCGCGCCTGATCGTCCAGATTGCGGAGCTGGCCAAGGAGAAGAAGGTCGAGGGCATCACCGCCGTCGACGACTTCTCCGACAAGAACGGGATGCGGATCGTGGTGGAGCTGCGCCGCGATGTGATGCCGCAGAAGGTGCTGAACTACCTGCTGAAGCACACCCCGCTGCGCCTGAACTTCGGCGTAATTCTCCTCTCGCTCGTGGACAACGGGCGCGGGCCGAAGACGCTGCCGCTCAAGGGGCTGCTCCAGGAGTACATCGACCACCGGCGCATCATCATTACGCGGCGGACGCAGTTCGAGCTGGGACGCGCCAAGTTCCGCGCGCACGTCCTGGAAGGGCTCCAGATTGCGGTCCAGTTCCTGGATGAGGTCATCCAGATCATCCGGGCGTCCCGCAGCACGGAAGACGCGCGCACCCGACTCATCGAGCGGTTCACGTTCTCCGGCATCCAGGCCGACGCGATCCTGAACATGCAGCTCCGGCAGCTCACCGCGCTGGAGCAGGACAAGATCGAGGGCGAGTACAAGGACCTGCTGAAGGAGATCGGCCGCCTGGAGGACATCCTGACCGATTCGCGGCGGGTGGACGCGCTGATTAAGGCCGACCTGAAGTACCTGAAGGAGAAGTTCGGCGACGAGCGGCGCACCCGCATCATCCCCAGCGAGGCGGAGGAGATCAATATCGAGGATCTCATCGCCGAGGAGGAGATGCTGATTACCATCACCCGCGACGGCTACATCAAGCGGCTGCCGCAGGACGCCTTCCCGACCCAGGGGCGAGGCGGCAAGGGCCGACTGGCGGGCAAGACGAAGGAGGAGGACAACTTCCAGCACTTCTTCCGCGCCAGCACGCACGACTACATCCTGTTCTTTACGGACCGGGGACGCGTGTACCGGCTGAAGGCGTTCGAGGTGCCCCAGTCGTCGCGGCAGGCGATGGGAACGGCGGTCATCAACCTGATCCAGATCCAGTCGGACGAGAAGATTACCGCGACGGTGCCGATCCGCGACCTGCGCGCCGCGCAGGGCTTCCTGCTCATGGCAACCGAGCGGGGCGAGATCAAGCGTACCAACATCTCGGAGTACGCCAACCTGCGGGCGAATGGCCTGATTACCTTCGACCTGGAGCCCGACGATGCCCTGCGCTGGGTGCGGCATACGGACGGCAACTCGGAGGTAGTCATGACCACCGTGCGGGGTATGGCGATCCGCTTCCCCGAGTCCAACGTCCCGTCGCGTGGGCGGGCCGCGGGCGGCGTCCGTGGCGTCACGCTGGACAGCCCCGAGGATCGCGTGGTGGCGGTGGACGTCATCCCGCAGGGGGCGGAGGTCCCGGAGCTTCTGGTGGTGAGCGAGCGCGGGTTGGGCAAGCGGACCCCGCTCTCGGCGTACCGCATCCAGAGTCGTGGCGGCAAGGGCCTGAAGACGATGGACATCACCGAGAAGACGGGAGCGCTCGTGGCGGCCTGCGTCCTGTCTCGCGAAAACGAAGAGCACCTGCGCCTGATGATCGTCACCGAACACGGCATCGGCATCCGAATGCAGGTGTCGGAGATCAAGACGACGCAGGGCCGCTCGACCCAGGGCGTGCGCCTGATCAACCTGAACGAGAATGACCGGGTCCAGAGCGTGGAGTATCTGGACGTGCGCAAGAAGGATCTGGAAGCCAGCAACGGCGACGAGAACAGCGCGTCCTAGCCACGGCGTCAGACAGACGGAGCAAAAGCCGGTGCCGCGGGTGATTGTCCTCACCCGTGGCACCGGCTTTTCTGTTCTTAGCAGGAGATGCGCGCGGGGCGATAAAGAGGCAATAACCCGTTCGCGGGGCGATCCGTCGCGCCGCCGGAGGTACCTTGTCCCGAGTCACGTATCTGCCCGAAGCTGAGGAAGTCGCAGACGATCGCGCCGCCGGACCGGAAGGCGAGGACGACGCCGGTCTTGAGGACGATCTCGCCTCCTGGTACGACGAAGAGGAGGGCTGGAGCCGCGACGGCACCTCGAGGCGCGCCCCGAAGCCATTACCGCGAGCGCGGCGCGCTGCTCCCCCGGACGATGCGCAGGGAGTGGAGGGGTTGGCCGAGCCCGCAGCGGACGCGGAGAGCTTCCACACCACGTACCAGCCCAGCCGTCATGAGAAGACGTGGCTCTTCACATCGCTGCGGGCCTTCTACGAACTGAACCTCATCACGGATGTCCTGGCAAGCGTGAAGGGGGGCAAGGAGGCGAGCGTCTACCGCTGCCGGGCGAACCCCGCGACCACCGACGGTGCGACGTTCGTAGCCGCCAAGGTCTACCGCCCGCGCTCCCTGCGCAGCCTTCGCAACGACAAGATCTACAAAGAGGGACGGCCCGTCCTTACTGGCGAAGGCCGGGCCGTGAAGAAGTCCGACAGCCGCATCCTGCGGGCGCTGGGGAAGAAGACCGAGTTCGGGCAGCAGGTGGCGCACAGCTCCTGGCTTCTCTACGAATACACCACACTCCGCACTCTTCACGCGGCGGGCGGCGCCGTCCCCGCCCCCTTCGGCGTGAGTGAGAATGCAATCCTGATGGGCTATGAGGGCGACGAGCACGCTGCGGCCCCGACACTCAGTGCCGTTTCGCTGGACCCGTCCGAGGCGCGCTCCCTTTTCACTGTTACCCTGCGCAACGTGGAGCTGCTGCTCGCGCATGGGTTCGTCCACGGTGACCTCTCCGCCTATAACATCCTCTACTGGAACGGCCGGATTACCCTCATCGACTTCCCCCAGGTGGTCAACTGCGAGGGGAACCCGCACGCGCGCGCCATCCTGGAGCGCGATGTCACCCGGGTGTGCGACTACTTCGCGCGACAGGGGGTGCAGACCGGTCCGCCCGCGCGGCTCGCCCGCCGCTTGTGGGAGGGCGCAGGTCTCCCACAAGCGGCGGACTAGCAGCGGCGGTGGGCAGCGCCCCGGTCAGGCCGGGGCCAGGGCCGGAGCGTCGTTGCGGCGCCCGATATCCGCTGCGGCGGCCGCGAGGCGGGCGGGACTGGCCGGGCCGCTGCAGGACGCGCGCACCACAAGCGGAGCCGGGAGCAGAACGTGGCGGAACGCCACCGGACTTTCGCCCTGGCGAAGACGGTGCAGCAGGAGGCGGGCCGCCTCCGCGCCGATCGTCTCAAAGGGCTGTGCGGCGGAGGTGAGCGCGGGGACGCCAGGAGACCACCGCTCCAGATCGTCGAAGCCGACCACGGAAATATCCTCCGGGACGCGCAGGCCCGCCTCTAGAAGCGCCGTGACCAGACTGCGCGCGGAGTAGTCGTTAACCGCGAACACCGCGGTCGGCGGCTCCGGGCGAGACCACAGCTCCGTCACCAGCGCACGCCAGCGCTCCTCGCGCCCCCCCTCAAACGCCATCTGGAAGTCATCCATGACCACGACGCGCTCCGGCCGGTAGGGAATTCCCGCCTCGGTCAACGCCCGGCGGTACCCCTCCAGACGCTCCTCAACCGAAGAGGCGTGGTCCGGGTTCGTGACGTGCAGAATGGACCGGTGGCCAAGCGAGATCAGGTAGCGCACCGCCTCAGCAGCCGCGTACTCGTTGTGTACGCCCACGTAGTCCGCTTCGAAGCCGGTTGGCGGCTGCCGGTCCACAAACACCATCGGCTTCCCGGCATCTCGGAACGCCCGAAGCGCCGGCAGGTTCGACACACCGCCCAGGTGCCACAGAATCAGGCCCGCGATGTCGTCGTCCTGGGCCAGTCGGTGAAGCGCCTCGGTCTCGGAGCGGATGGCCTCCTCCTGGGAGTTCCCCTGCGGGCAGGCGACGACCAGGCGATAGTCGCTCTCCAGAAGCGTCTGGTAGACACGCCGGGTCATGCTCATCGGCCCCATGTCCAGCGGGTCTCCTGACACCCACAGCGCCACGCTGCGGCGCCGAGTGGCGGGCGCTCCGTCTCGCGGGCCGGCAGACCCAGCCGCGGCCCGTCCGGCGCCCGCCCCGGCGACCACAGGACGGTGGCCCAGAGGGCGCTGGATCAGGTCGCGGCGCTCAAGCTCGCGCAGCGCCTGCCGAATCGTAGGGCGGGAAACGGAAAGTTCCTCGCACAGCGCTCGCTCGGAGGGAAGGCGGCGCCCGGGAGCGTACTCGCCGGAGCGGATGCGTGCCTCAAGCACCGTGACCAGATGGCCGACGGTGGGGGTCAAGCGGGCGCGCGCCGGGACGTGAGGGGTGGCCGCGGGGGAAGTAGAAGCGTCGTTCGGAGTCATCTGGTACTCATTATACCAACCAGAACGGATTTATGGTAAACTTTTTGGACCATTTTGGTAATATTATCGCGCAAATTGGTGCGCGGCCGAGGGGACCAGGAAGAGGAGCAGCGAAAGCGCAAGGCCGGCGATCAGGATATAGGCGGTGCGGACCGGCGGCCAGTTCAGTCCCAGACGGGCAACCAGGTAGGCAGCATACACCCCCCAGACTACAAACGCCAGCAACGTCTTCCCATCGGTCTGCCAGCCGGGAGGCAATCCTCCCTCCCCGGCACGTACCAGGCCGGACAGAATTCCCAGCGTCAGGAGCGGAAACCCGATTGCCACCAGCAGGAAGCCGGCGGACTCTACCGTGGCCAGAGGCGGCAGGCGCTTGACCCATGCCAGGCCGTTCTTACTCTTGAGAATGTGGTGCTGCGTCAGGTAGAGCGCGGCACAGGAGAACGCCAGAGCAAAGGCGCCGATGGCGGCAACGGTGGCGAGAATGTGCAGCGAGATGGCGCGCTCGGCCAGAAGCTCGGCGTACTGGCTGCCGGGCGGACCGCCCGCCCCGGAAAGCCCGGCCCCAATCAAGACCAGGAGGAACGATAGCCCCAGCGCGAACGGCCCCGCGGCGGAAAGGCGCCAGAGCGCCTCCATTCCCAGGTAGAGCAGGCACACGATCCAGGCCAGCAGCGAGAGCGATTCCGCAGGCGTCGTGAAGGGCGCGTGGCGCACCTCGACGCAGCGCAGGCCGATGGCGCCGCCGTGCAGCAGCGCGGCAAGCACCGCAAAGGTGCGGCCCGCCGCCAGCAGCCAGGGGCGGCGCAGGAACAGGTTGGCCCCCAGCGACACGGCGCCCAGCAGGTAGCAGAGCATACTCAGTCCGAGCAGGGTCGCGCTGCCACTCATGCCCGCTCCCGTCACTCGCCCCGGCGCGGGGTGGCAGTTGCAGCAGTCGTGGCGGCGCTTTGGCCACTCTCCCACCCCTCTTCCAGACCGAAGATCTCGCGCGCAGTGCGCATCTTCGCCTCCAGATCGTCCGCCGCGCCGCCCCCGGGCATGGCGCTGGCGGCAGCGGCGGCGCGCTCCGCGTACTCCTTGATCTTGATTGTGGGGTCGTGGGCGATACGATTCTCGATCGCCGTCGCGAACGCCTCGATCCGCGCCCAGTCGGCCTCGGCCAGGTGCGGCAGTTCCGCACGCAGGCGGGCCAGCCCCTCCTGCACGATGGCGTGATGCTTGGCGCGCACGGAGCGCACCAGCGGCGCGGCCACCAGCGCAGCGCGCATGCGCGCGGACCAGGCCAGCGCCTCCTCGCGGATCAGCGCCTCAGCCTTAACGGCGCGGCGGCGGCGCTCGGCGGCCTCTTCCTCCACAATCGCTCCCAGGTCGTCGATGTTGAACAGGAAAACCTCCCCCACCTCGCCCACATCCGCATCGACATCCCGCGGCACCGCGATGTCGATCAGGAACAGGGGACGGCGCCGGGAGCGCTCACGCATGGCCGCCTCGACCATGGGACGGTGAACCACGGTATGCGGGGCGGCGGTGGAGGCGATTACGATGTCCGCGACGGCCAGATACTTCACGAAGTCGTCGTAGTGGATTGCGCGGCCGTTCAGCGACTCCGCCAGCGCGACGGCGCGGTCGTAGGTCCGGTTCGCCACCAGCACCTGATTCGCGCCGGCCGCGGCAAGGTGGCGCGCGGTGGTCTCGCTCATCGCACCTGCGCCCAGCAGCAACACGGTGCGCCCGGCCAGGGACCCGTGAATGTTCTCGGCGAGCTGCGCCGCCGCGTGCCCGATGGAGAACGCCCCATGGGACAGGTTCATCTCGGTACGGGCGCGCTTGGCGACACGCAGCGCCTCGTGGAACAGGGGATTGAGCGTGGGGCCGCAGGTGCCTGCGTTCGCCGCCTTCGCGAAGGCCTCCTTGACCTGGCGGACGATGTCGTTCTCGCCCAGAACCATGCTCTCTAGGCCGGCGGTCACTCGGAACAGGTGCTCTACCGCGCGGCAGCCCGCCTGGTCCTCCAGGAACGGGAGCCAGTCGCCCATCTCCGATGGCGCGATGCCGCGCGCCGCGAGGAGCAGGGCGGCCATCTCCTCGCGATCCGGGTCTTCGGGCGCGGCGACGTAGAGTTCGGTGCGGTTACAGGTGGAGAGCAGCACGCACTCGCCGCCGCGCGGCGCGAGGGCGGCGCGGAGCACCGCCAGGGCGTCGTCCAGGGCGCGGGGCGTGGTAAAGCTGAGCCGCTCGCGCACCTCCACCGGCGCGGCGGTATTGTGGGAAAGGCCGGTCACGCGGAGAGGCACGCGCGCGCCTCCTCCCAGGCTCCGGCTTCGTCGCCCGCCGCCAGTCGCTCCCGCACGGCGTCGCAGGCCGCCAGACGGCGCAGCGCCGCGGCACGGCGCATCGGGTCATCGGGGTTGCGGCTCTTCGCCTCCCGGCGCGCTTCGGCAAGCAGGGCGACGTACCCCGCCCACTCGGGACCAAACTCCGCCTCCAGTTCGCGGCGCAGGCGCGCGGTCAGCGCCGGCCCCGCGCCACCGGTGGTCACCGCGAGCAGCAGGTCCCCCCGGCGCACAGCGGCCATGGTGGCAAAATCGCCCTCGTCGCCCTCATCGCCGCCCGCCGCCAGGTTGACCAGAACGCGCTTCTCGTGGGCGATGCGGGCCACGAGCGCATTGACCTCGGCGTTATCGGTGGCGGCGACCACCAGGAAGGTTTCGGGCTCCAGCACATCCGGAGAGAAGAGGGCACGGCAGTGAGTCACCTCGCCGGCCTCCGCCAGAGAAAGCAGTTCGTCGCAGGCGTCCGGAGCGACCACGGTGACGGCCGCGCCTGCCTCGGCGAGCGCGCGGGCACGGCGCGTGCCCACGGCCCCGCCGCCAACCACCACGCACCGCCTCCCGCGCACATCGAGCGCCACCGGATACCAGAACGCCGCACTTGTCATCAGATAAGGAAGCCCCGCCTGCCTATTATATCGCCGCCCCCTCACCAGAGTTTCCAATTTCCGGTGAGAAGGACGTAGACGCCCAGGGCAAGGTTCGTGGCGGCGTGCGCGGCCACGCAGGCGGAGAGGCTCCCGGTGGCGCGCAGCAGGCCCGCCATCAGCGCGGCGTAGACGAACGCTGCCAGATACTCCGGGTGCGCGAGCGCGAACAGAACGGCGACGATGGCAAACGCCGCCGCGGAGAATGTGCCGAGGGGCAGCGCCTTCCACCGGTCGGGATCGGTAGCGTAGCGAAGAAGGAAAGAGCGCCAGAAGACCTCTTCCATGACCGGCACGACCGCAGCGAGGCCAAAGAGGCGCACGGCCAGGAACCCGGCCCGCAGCGCAGGGTCTACAATCTCGGTGTAGGGGTCGTAGGCGCTCCGGGTGCCGAGCAGCTTCAGCGGCGGCGTCACGGCATCGATGCCCAGCCAAAGCGGCAGTCCGATCAGTCCGGCGAGGAGGCCCAGACCAACGGCGCGCGCGTCCCAGCGCAGTTCCCCGCGCCATGCCTTCGCACAGAGGCACAGAGCGACTGTGACGGCCGCTACCTTCACCGTGTAGAGCGCCGGATACCACGTCTTTGGTGCATAGCCCTCCGCCAGGGTCAGCACCAGAAACAGCGCCATCGGGACCGCATACGGCACCCAGGAGGGAGCAGCGTCCGTTCCCACGGCGGCGGCGGGGTTACCCGAGGACATGGCCCAGGTTGGTCAGAACGCGGCGCAGGTAGCCGCGGGTGCCGACAACCGCCGCAATACCGTCCAGCAGGACCTCCCGGTCCTCCCCGGCGTCCCAGCGGACGAACAGGGCACGCAGACGCTCAGCCATCCCGGCGTACGCCGCCTCAAACTCCTCCTTCGCCTCCTCCAGCACAGGCCGCAGGCGTGCGAGGGCTTCGGCGTCCTCATCCTCCTGCGCCTCCTGATACTCCATCAGGGCCTCCTGCAGTTCGAGCACTTGCGCGAAAAGCTCCTGAGGGGGCTTGGCGGCCGAGTCTTTGGTGTCATCCGGCCGGACACCCCGCTCCCGGCGCAGCAGGTACTCCGCGCGTGCGAAGGGGTCTTTCAGGGTACGGAAGGCGTCGTTGATGAGCGCCGTGGCCTCCAGCGCGGTGGTCTGTGTGTCAGCGTCCGCGGTCGCCCAGCGGTCCGGGTGGTATTTGCGGGAGAGTTCGCGGTGACGCGCCGACAGCGCCGCGTCATCGGCGGCCACGGGCACGCCGAGGACATCGAAGTAGCTAGCGGTCGGCGAGATCGGTTCGAGCATAGCTTTAGAAGCCACAGGGGCGCGGCAGGCGTGGAATGAATCGTGCCGTGGGCCGGTTGGTCGCCGTGTTGTGGTGGCCGTGGTGCCGTCGAATGAATTCGCGGCTTAGGTTAAGAAG
>CALEKU010000074.1 GCA_937902745.1 uncultured Armatimonadota bacterium | reverse complement strand
GCCGTTGCCGTTGCCGTTGCCGTTGCCGTTGCCGTTGCCGTTGCCGTGGGCGCGCGCGCGGTGTGCGTCGAGCAGAGAGGTGAGGACCTCAGCGGTCAGAAGGGGGGTGTCGCCGGGGCAGACGACCACGGGGCCGGTGTGGCCCGAAAGGAGCGGCTCCGCCATCTGCACGGCGTGCCCGGTGCCCCGCTGCTCCGCCTGGAGCGCATACTCAATCACGCCCGCGCCGAAGTGGGCATCCAGCGCCGCGCGCACCGCGTCCGCCTGGTGTCCCACCACCACGATGCGCCGGGTCACGCCCGCGGCGCCCAGCGCCTGGAGGATATGGACCAGCAGGGGGCGGCCGCAGACCGGGTGCAGCGCCTTCGGCGTCCTGGATCGCATGCGGGTAGACTTACCCGCCGCGAGTACCACAGCGGCGACGGTTGGTCCCGCTCCCGCCGCCTCGGCTTCGTCTGCTTCCGCGGCTCCTTCTACCTGAACCTCCGGCATGCCACCGGCCCCTCTCCAGCGCATCGGAGGCGCTGCCTATCTCGCAAAAAATCCCGAATCGTCCCTGCCGCGGGACGCCCGGCCGCAGGAACCATGCGGTCGGAAACAGTCAGGATTATAGCATCGCGATACCCCCCCGTCAACCGGAAACGGCCCCCCCGGAATCCGCCTGCCTGGCTTATAATGGACGCATGACCATGCCCGAAGCACCCCTGCCGCGGGGCGGTGGGGACCCCCCGCCGCTGCCCCATTTTGCGGAAAAAACGCCGAAAATTACGGTATCCGGTGGGGAGGCGCTGGGCCGCCTGTCGCGAGGACTTGCGCTCACAGGCATGGCCCTGCTTGCCCTGGTCGCGGTCGCCCTGGCCCTGCTGCCGTCCGCCTCCTCCGGGGAGGCCGCGGGCGGTGGCCCGGGTGTCGCCGCGCTGGGGGCCGGGCTCGGGCTCGTGCTGCTGGCAGAAGGCGCGGCGCTGGCTGTCGGACTCTCCGCCCCGCGCCAGCCCGGCGCGCTCTTCGGCATCCTGGTGGCCGCCCTCGCGCTGCTCGCGGCGGCGGCCGCCGCCGCGACCGTTCTGTTCCTGCCCCGCTGAGGCAGTTATGATACTCTGAAGCGGATTTGGCGGCGACGGCTTCTAGGAGGAACACGGAACCCATGACGAGGGAAGAACTGGCGGAACGGGTGCGGGCGGTACTGCCGCGGGTGGTGGCGCTGCGCCACGACCTGCACGCCAACCCCGAACTCTCCGGTAGCGAGGAGCGCACCGCGCGCATCGTGTCGGAGATGCTGACCGAGGCGGGCATCCCCCATGAGACCGGAGTCGGCGGCGGGCACGGCGTGGTCGCTGTGATCGAGGGGCAGGCCGGACCCGGCCGGACGTTCGCCCTGCGCGGCGATATGGACGCCCTCCCGATTCAGGAGGAGAACGAGGTTCCCTACCGCTCACAGAAGCCCGGCGTGATGCACGCCTGCGGGCACGACGGCCACACTGCGAACCTGATGGGCGCCGCGCTGGTGCTGAACGGTATGCGCGAGCACCTGAAGGGGCGCGTAAAGTGCGTCTTCCAGCCCGCTGAGGAGACGGTCCACGGCGCGGAGGCTCTGGTGGAGGCGGGCGTGGTAGACGATGTGGACGCCATCCTGATGCTCCACGGCTGGCCGAACCTCGCCCCCGGCAAGATCGGCGTCCGCAACGGCCCTGTGATGGCGAGCGCAGACGCCTTCGACATCACGATCCGCGGCAAGGGCGGACACGGCGCCTATCCGCACGACACCGTAGACCCGATCGCCGTCGGCGCGCAGGTGGTCGCCGCGCTCCAGACGATCGCCTCCCGCGAAGTATCGCCGCTGGCACCGGTCGTGGTCAGCGTTACGCAGTTCCATGCGGGCACCGCTTATAATGTCATCCCCGAGCAGGCGAAGCTGGCGGGCACCGTCCGCTCGCTCGATACGGCGCTGCGCGAGCAGATGGAGGAGAAAATCGAGCGGGTCGTCTCCGGGGTCTGCACGGCGCTGCGCGCGCAGTACGACTTCTCCTACCACTACGGCACGCCCGTGACCGTGAACGACACCGAGGTGATGGACCTGGTGCGCGCGGTCGGGCGCGACCTCCTGGGCGCCGAGAACGTGGTCGAACTGCCCGAGCCGACCATGGGCGCCGAGGACTTCGCCTACTACGTCCAGAAGGTGCCCGGCGCGATGTTCCGCCTCGGCACCGGCTGCGCCTACAAGCTGCACACCCCGAAGTACGACTTCGGCGATGCGCCGCTGGAGCCGGGCATCCAGACGATGGTAGAGACCGCCCGCCGGTTCCTCGCCGGCTAATTATCTATCTGCGTTCGGACAAAGGAGACGCCGCACCGTGCCCGTGGACCCCTCCGTCATCGCTGCCCTGGAGGCCGCCGTTGCCGCCGCACCGGAGAATGCCGCCCTGCGCCTGCACCTGGCCGGGCTGCTCCTCGATGCCGGCCGTTCCGCGGACGCCCTGACCGAAGCCGCCGCGGTGCTTGCCCGAGAGCCCGCGAACATCGAGGCGCTTGGCCTCGCCGCCCGCGCCGCGGAGGCCTCCGGCGATGCCGCCCGCGCCGATGGCTACCGGCGCCTGTACACGGCCTTGGGCGGCGGGAGCGCGGCGGGCGCGGCGGCAAGCACCCCTCCCGCCGCTCCGCCACCGCCGGTCACCGGAGGGGAAGCCGCCCCCCGGGCGGCGGGGCCGCCGCCGGGAATGCCGCCGGAGGAGTGGATACCCGAGGACGAGCAGACTTTCGGGGGCAGCGGACTGGGGACGCTGCCCCCGCCCGCGCCGCCGCACGGCGGCACGGAGGGGGAGCCGGAGCGACTGCGCGACGCCGGCCCGGGCGACGTCAGCGACGAGGCCGCCCGCCGCTTCGCCGCCGAGACGTTCGGCGAGGGGGCGGAGGACGCAGTGATCACGCTGCGAAACGTGGCCGGCATGGAGGCTGTCAAGCGGCGCCTCAACGTCGCCTTCCTCGGCCCCATGAAGAACCCCGAACTGCGCGCCATGTACGGCAAGTCGTTGCGCGGGGGGCTGCTGCTCTATGGTCCGCCCGGCTGCGGCAAGACCTTCATCGCCCGTGCCACCGCGGGCGAACTCGGGGCGCGCTTCGTCAGCATCGGCCTGTCGGACGTGCTGGACATGTACATCGGCCAGAGCGAGCGCAACCTGCACGAGATCTTCGAGCACGCCCGCCGGAGCCGCCCGTGCGTCCTCTTCTTCGACGAGATCGACGCCCTGGGGCGCAAGCGCAGCCTGCGCCGCGAGTCCGGCACCCGCGACGTGGTCAACCAGCTCCTCTCCGAGATGGACAGCCTCCAGTCCGACAACGAGGGCCTCTTTGTCCTGGCCGCCACGAACCACCCCTGGGACGTGGACGCCGCGCTGCGCCGCCCGGGCCGCCTCGACCGCACCCTGCTCGTGCTCCCGCCGGATACCGCGGCGCGGGAGGCGATTCTGCGCGCCCGCAGTGAGGGGCGTCCCCTGGAGAAGATCGACTTCGGCTGGCTCGCGAACAAGACCGAGGACTACTCCGGCGCGGACCTGGTTCACGTCTGCGAGAGCGCGGCGGAGAACGCCATGGAGGAGTCCCTGACCACCGGGCGCATACGCCCCATCCGCATGGACGACTACAAGCGCGCCCTCAAGGAGGTGCGCCCGAGCGTCCGCCCCTGGTTCGATACCGCCCGTAACTATGCTCTCTTCGCCAATGAGGGCGGCGTCTACGACGAACTGATCGACTACCTCCGCGCCCGGAAGATGATGTAGGCGGGGAACGGAAAGGAAGGGCACACGGCCATGAGCGACGGAGCAATGGAGAGCGGCGCGGTGACTCCGGAGAGCGCGGCGGTAGAGCGGGCGCGCTTCCTCATGCAGCAGGGGCGCTACGAGCAGGCGGAGCAGGAGCTGCGGCAGGCCGTCGCCGCCGCGCCGGACGACGCTTACGTGCGGGGACTGCTCGCCACCGCGCTCGGTCAGCAGGAGAAGAAGCACGCCGAAGCGCTGCAGGAGGCGCAGGAGACCATCCGCCTCGCCCCCGACTGGCCGTTCGGCCACTTCGTTCTGGCCCTGGTCCACAACGCCATGGGGCGGCACAAGCAGGCCGAGGCCGCCATTCGCGAGTCCCTCCGTCTGGACCCCCTCAGCGCCGACGCCTGGGGGCTGCTGGCGCAGACCCTGATCCACCAGTCGCGCTGGCGCGAGGCGCTGGAGGCCGCCGACCGGGGCGTGCAGATCGCCCCCGAGGACACCGACTGTATCAACCTGCGCGCAATGGCGCTGGTGAAGCTGCGCCAGAGGGACGCTGCGGGCGCCGCGCTCGACTCCGCCCTCGCCCGCGACCCCGAGAACGCCGCCACCCACGCCAACCGCGGCTGGGCGCTCCTGGAGGGAGGGAAGCACAAAGAGGCGCTGACCAGCTTCCGCGAGGCGCTGCGCCTGGAGCCGCAGATGGAGTGGGCGCGCGAAGGTATCGTGGAAGCGCTCCGGGCCCGCAATCCCCTCTACCGCCTCCTGCTGGGCTACTTCTTTTGGATGAGCCGCCTCAGCCCGCAGGCGCAGTGGGGCGTCATCATCGGCGGGGTGGTCGGTTCGCGCGTGCTGCGCAGCTTCGCCCGGTCGAACCCGGACGTCGCCCCCTACATCGCGCCCATCCTCATCCTCTACGCCGTCTTTGTCTTCCTCACCTGGACCGCAAAGCCGCTCTTCAACCTGCTACTCCGCCTCGACCCCTTCGGCCGCCTCGCCCTTTCAAAGGAGCAGATCACGGCGTCGAACGCGGTCGGCGGCTGCCTGCTCGCCGCCCTCGTCTTCTCGCTGCTTGGCCTTGTGGTGGGAAGCCCGGCGCTGCTGATCCTGGGCATCGGGAGCGCCCTGCTCATCCTGCCCATCTCCGGGGCCTTCTCGGCCCGCCGGGGAACGCCGCGCCTCATCCTCGGCGCCTACACCGCCGTCCTCGGCATTCTGCTCCTGGCCGCGACCGCGCTCCTGGCGGCAGGCAATATGGATACGGGAGTGGCTCTGGCCTCCGTATATCTGCTCGGCTTCTTCCTCTACACCTGGGTCGGAGCGTTCCTCCTGAACCGATAAATAAGGTAAGGCCATGATCCTCGAAGTCGAAGTGACACGGGGCGAGGTCGAGAGCGGCCGGATGACGCCCGAGCACCGCGACGAGGCGGTGCGGGCTCTCCGCGAGGACGGGGTGGTGGTCCTCAAGGACGTGATCGACCCGGCGCATCTGGAAGTCCTGCGCGAGCGCATGGTGGCGGACCTGGAACTGCTGAAGGCGCGCGAGGACGCCCCCTTCAACTGGAACGCCGGGAACCTTCAGCAGGACCCGCCGCCGTTCCCGCCCTACCTCTTCCGCGATGTGCTGGTCAACGAGATGGTCATCGCGGTGACGCGGGCGGTCCTCGGCCCGGGCGTGAAGAACCACTTCTACAGCGGCAACACCGCGGTCGCCAGCCCGGGGCGGGAGCGCCAGCCGGTCCACGGCGACACCGGCCACCTCTGGCCGGACCTGACGGTCGCGCACCCGCCTGCCCTGCTCGTGGTGAATGTCCCCCTGGTGGACATGGGGCCGGAGAACGGCAGCACCGAGATCTGGCCCGGCACGCACCTTGACGTCACGCTGGACGCCGGCAAGGACATCAAGGTACCCCCGGAGGCGCTGGAGGCGCGCCGCCAGGAGCGCCCGCCGCTCCAACCGCGGGTGGCACACGGCTCCGTCCTGATCCGCGACATGCGCCTGTGGCACGCCGGAATGCCGAACCTGACGAGCGAGCCGCGCCCCATGATCGCTATGATCCACGCCTGCGGCTGGCTGGACGTCGGCGAGCCCTCGCTGCGCTTCCCTGTAGGGACCGAACCGCTCTTCGAGCACCCCGAACTGCGCACCCACGCCCGCTTCGTAGGCGGCCCCATCGACCACATCGCCGCTCCCCACGGCTACGAGTACACCCGGTAGAGGGCAGCGCGTGCCGCCGTCAGTCCATCGAGATCATGGGCATGGCGGGTGCTCCCGAGACCGGAGCGTGTCCCGGCACCGTCGCCAGGCCCGGCGGCGCCTGCGGCGGGGTGGGGGACGCCGCCCCGCCAGAAGCGTCCGCCGCCTCACCCGGTATCGGCACGTCCGTAAACGGCGCGTTCGGCTTCGGCAGGCGGCGCAGGGCGTCGCGCGCCGCGTCCGCCTGCGTCCCGTTCGGGAATCGGCGCAGCATCTCCGCATACACCGCCGCCGCCGCCGCCTTGTTCGGGTCCGTCTGCTCCGTCAGGCGCGCCAGGCGCAGCAGCGCGATCTCCGTATCCCGGCCGTTCGGGTCCATCCGGTACAGGTGCCGGAAGACGTTGGTGGCCATCAGATAGTCCCCATCCGACTCCAGCCGCGAGCCCAGTCGCAGCAGCCAGGACGACGGTACGCTCCCCGCCGAGGGCGGCAGCGCCAGCAGGAGTTGCGCCGCGGCCAGCGGTTCCGCCTTCTCCACCAGCGTCTTCCCGTGCCGTGTCACCATCGAGTGGCAGAGGGTGTAGCCGTTCGGCTGCGACATCGCCTTGCGGCAGTACGCCAGAATCGCGGGCGCGTTGTCCGGCTGCCCCTCAATCAGCGACTCCAGCTCCGGCAGGCTCATCGCCGGGTAGTGACCGCCGCTCTCCACGCGCGCCTTCTGCGCCTCGGAGAACTCCTCCGTGTCGCGCTTGACGCGCAGCAGCATCACCGCCAGGAAGCCGCCCGCCGCGCCCCCGAGGTGCGCGAAGTTCGCTACCCCACCGCCGCCTCCGTAGCGGTCCATCCCCAGGCTGATGAAGCCGTTGAGCAGGTCGAACCCGATGAACCACAGGGCGACCCAGCGCGCGTGCCAGTCCATCACCGTGAGGCGCCAGAAGATGAAGGTGGGGTAGCCGAACACCACGTTAATCGCGGCGAAGGGGAACACATACAGGTACCCCCCGGTCAGGCCCATGATAGCGCCGGAGGCGCCGATCATCGGCTGGTTGGGGTGATTCATCCCCACGACCAGTTCATGCAGGAGAGCGGCCGTCAGCCCGGAAAATAGATAAAGGGCGATGTACTTCAGGTGCCCCAGCCGACCCTCCAGCGACGCCCCGAAGATCCAGAGGAACAGCATGTTCCCCGCCAGGTGGAGTAGGTGCACGTGCAGGAACGCATGTGTCACAAACCGCCACGGCTCGGCGCTCAGCATCGAGTGGGTCAGGGCGAACCCCTCCACGGCGCTCTCACGAATGAAGAGGAAGTACTCGCTGGTCAGGGCAAAGATGAGCACATTGAGCGCGATGAGCGTCAGAGTGACATACGGGAACCGCTCCGGCGGGTTCTTCGCGCGGAAGGGGATGAGGATCAAGGTAGTGCCCTCTTAACAAAATCGTGATTCTCCCGGTTAGTTGTCGCCCGCGCCTTCGGGGAAGCGGCGCGGGCGGGCCGCGCAGGCTCCGCGGCAGGAGGTGCTCGCTCGGTGCCTGTCCTTCAGACCCCGGTCAGGTCGGCGGGTTGCGGTGGGGGCAGCACTTTTTCAGGACTGCGCCAGCCCCCGGCGGTCAGGAAAGAGGAATCTTGCAGGCTACGGGCGGCGAGCGATGAGGCAGACCCACTCGCTTTCGCGCGTGATTACCACATCCGTATAGCCGACCTGAGTCAGTCCGCTAAGGACATCCTGAGCCCGCGTGTCGATAATGCCCGAGGCGAGAAGCAGACCACCGCCGGGTGCTGTTGCGGCAAAAAGGGCAGGGGCCATGTTGAGAATGATGTCGGCCAGGATGTTCGCCACCACGATGTCGAACGAACCGGCCGGGGGTACGGGGGACTCTTCGGCGACAACGACATCCGTCACCTGGTTGACTGCAATATTCTCTCGCGCGATGCGCACCGCCAGCGGGTCGATGTCCACCGCAGCGACGCGGGACGCACCCAGGCGCGCGGCGGCCACGGCGAGGATGCCGGACCCCGTGCCCACGTCCGCCGCGGTCATGCCGGGCCGGACATGCGCCTCCAGGGCGCGCAAACAAAGGCGAGTCGTGGGGTGCAGGCCGGTGCCGAACGCCATGCCGGGGTCGATCTCCACCACCACGTCCTCGGGCGCCGGGGAGAACGCCTCCCACGTCGGCTTGACAACGATGCGCTCCCCGATGCGCTGCGGCTTAAAGTACTGCTTCCAGGCGCTTGCCCAGTCCTCTTCCGCCACGAAGCGCACCGTCACATCGGTCGGAACCCCGCGCACGCCCGCGTCCTCGGGCAGCGAGCGCAGCGCCTCCTTCAGCTTCAGCAGCGTGTTCTCCAGGCGTTCGTCCACCGGCAGGTAACCGGTCACGGCAGTTGGCGTGGTGGCGTAGCCCTGCGTCCCGGCCACCTCCACCATCAGCGCGCCCACGACCTCTTGGAGGTCGCCCCGCGCCTCCACCGCCATCTCCGCCCATCTCTGCTGCTCAGCCATCGTTTCCACTCCTGGGGCACGCGGCGCACACACCCGGCGCGCGCGGCCTCACCGCTTTAATTCGGGAGCAGGGGGCGGGGGACCTGCTTGCGTGCGCAGGAACCCCCGGCGTCAGCGGAGGGAATAGCGGACGAGGTCTTTGTACAGAACGCCCGAGTGGTCAAACTGGACACGCACCCAGCCCAGTCCCTCCAACTCATCGCGGTAGGACTGCCAGCCGGGGCCGGTCTCGTCAGAGGAGGGGGGCAGGGCGGTGCCATCCCGCTGATAAAACGGGTCCGCCATCTCCACGGCGTCACGCTCCATCAGCAGCGCCACCTCTTCCTGCGTCATGCCTGGCGCGATGGCCCGGTAGCGGTACAGCAGATCAGCCTGCTTGCCAAAGCGCCCCGTCCGCACCCGTCCGTTTTCAAACACCAGGAGGAAGCGGCTGGTCCGGGGATCGAAGCGCGAGCCATTAAACAGGCTCACAAGCCCCGTGAAGTCCGGCGGCAACTCCGCCAACTCTCGGGCGGGGAAGGCGGCATACACATCCGGCACCGTCGCACCGGCGCGAATTGCGCGGAAGGCTCGGTAGTGCTCACCCGTGGGGCTGCTCGGAACGCGGGCCACTGCCAGGGCAAAGACGGCCCAGAAAAGGGCGAGAACGGCCCGCTGGAGTCGGGTCTCCCGGAAAAGGAGCAGGGCAGTAAGATACGCGATGCCTCCCCCGAACCCGCCCAGGGCGAGCGCCAGGGGCAGTTCGCCCGGCGAAAACTTCGTTTCGGTGAGGGCGAACACGGCAAGGCTCAGCAGCATCAGCGCCCACAGGGGGACGCGCTCCAGCACAGACAGGAGTCTCACGATCTCCCCCGGTCCCCGCTGCAGATGGCACGGCACTGTTCCACCGGCTGCGTTTCCTTTCCGCGCAGGGCGCGCGAGACGAGGCGTCATAACCCATTATAACGCAAACGCCCCCGCCGCCGGCATTTTCCCGGCAGCGGGGGCGCGGGCGCGCTACTCGTCCGACCCCGTAAACGCCTCTTTCAGGCGGGTGAAGAAGCCCTTGTGGCCGGTAATCGGCTCCGGCGTCTCGCCGGCCTTCTCCCCGCGCAGGGTGGCGAGCTGCCGTATCAGTTCGCGCTCCCGGTCGCTCAGCTTCGTTGGCACCTGCACCGTTACCACGATATGCAGGTCGCCGCGGCGGCTCTTGTCGCGGACATCCGGCATACCCATGCCGCGCAGCCGGAACTGCCGGCCCGGCTGCGTCCCCTCCGGCACAGAGATCGTGCCCTTCTCGCCGCCGATGGTCGGCACGGGGATGGTGTCACCAAGCGCCGCCTGCGCAAACGTGAGCGGCACATGGGCATACAGGTCCAGTCCGTCGCGCTCGAAGACCGGGTGCTCCTTGACCTGGAAGAAGACGTACAGGTCGCCGGGCGGCCCTCCGAACGTGCCGCCCTCGCCCTGACCGCGCAGCGGCATCTGCATATCGCTGTCCACGCCCGGGGGCACCGCCACGGTCAGTTCGCGCTGGCGGCGCACCCGTCCCTGGCCCTTACACTCCCCGCAGGGCGTGGCGACCGTCTCGCCGCGGCCCTCGCAGCGCGGGCACGGCACGAGCGTCTGAATGGTGCCCAGGATGGTGTTCTGAGTCCGGCGCACCTGCCCCTGGCCGTTACAAACACTGCAGGTCTCCGGGCGTGTTCCCGGCGCCGCGCCGTTGCCCTTGCACGTGTCGCACGTCTCGACCCGCGGGATGCGTATGACCTTCTCCGCCCCGGCGTACGCCTCTTCCAGCGTGACTTCCAGGTTGTAGCGCAGGTCGGCGCCCCGCTGCGGCCCGCCGCGGCGCCCGCCCCCCCCGCCGCCTCCGAAGAAGACGTCGAAGATGTCGCCGAAGCCCCCGCCGAACGGGTCGAACCCACCTCCGCCCGGGAAGCCGCCGCTGCCGCCGTTCATCCCGTCGTGGCCGAACCGGTCGTACCGGGCGCGCTTCTCCTCATCGGTGAGAACCGCGTACGCCTCCTGGACCTCCTTGAACTTCTCCTCGGCGTCCGGCTCCTTATTGACGTCCGGGTGGTACTGGCGCGCGAGCTTGCGGTAGGCGGCCTTGACCGTCGCCATGTCCGCACCGCGCTCGATTCCCAGGACTTCGTAGTAGTCGCGCTTCGTCACCATGTCTCCTCACCCACACCGAGCCAATGCTAACCGATGCCGCGTTGTCGCCGCGGGCAGTCATGCCGCAGGTTGACCGCCCGCGTATGGTTGCCGTGGGTTGAAACCCCGGCTTCCGAGATTCAAGCCCGCCGCCGCGAGCGAAGCTTCGCTTCGTCGGTGCGGGCTCCGGCAAATGCAACTACGTACCGTGAGGCGGTAGCCGCCCCCGTCCGCGGGAGTCGGCGCAGGCCGACTTGAATCTCGGAAGCCGGGGTTTCAACCCACGGCGCTACCGGGGCGCGGCAATCAACCCACACCACGACCGCCTGCGGCGGTCCTACGCCACGGCCTACTTCTCCTCGCGGAACTCACCCTCGACCACGTCATCCGGCCGCGCGCCCGGGGCGCCCGCCGCCGCCCCCGCGGTGGCAGGGCCGTCGCTGTCGGGACCATCATCCGCGAACCCGGTGAACTGCGTGGTGCGCTCGCCCGCGTCCGCACCGCCGCCGTTGTCGGCGTAACCGTCCGCGCCGTTGGTCGGGGCGTCGTAGGGCGGAGCCTCCGCCGCGCCGGAGGGCGCGGGGCCACCGCTGCTGCTCGCCTGCTGATACATCGCCGACGACACCGGATAGATCGACTCCAGCACCGTGGTGCTCTTCTGCTCCAGCGTCGTGGCGTCGGCGTTCTCGTCCAGCGCCTTGCGCAGGCCCGCGACCGCCTCCTGGGCCGTGGCGATCAGGGACGGGTCCACCTTCCCCTCGGCCTCCTTGATCGTCTTCTCGGCGTTGTAGATCGTGGAGTCGGCCTTATTACGCGCCTCCTGCGCCTCGCGCCGCTTCCGGTCCTCTTCGGCGTGCGCGGCGGCGTCCTGCACCATCTTCTCGATGTCGTCCTTGCTCAGGCCGGTCGAGCCAGTCACCGTGATGCGCTGCTCCTTACCGGTCGCCTTGTCCTTCG
Source organism: uncultured Armatimonadota bacterium (assembly GCA_937902745.1). Classification (GTDB taxonomy): domain Bacteria; phylum Armatimonadota; class Armatimonadia; order Armatimonadales; family Armatimonadaceae; genus CALEKU01. The sequence continues at coordinate 29,276 of CALEKU010000074.1, read as the reverse complement.
CAGAGACGTTCAGGATGCCGTTGGCGTCGATCTCGAACGTCACCTCGACCTTCGGGATGCCGCGCGGCGCGGGCGGGATGCCCGAAAGCTGGAACCGGCCCAGGCTCTTGTTGCCCTCGGCGAACTCGCGCTCGCCCTGAAGGATGTGGATGTCCACGGCCGTCTGGCCGTCCGCGGCGGTGGTGAACGTCTCCGACTTGGAGTAGGGGATCGTGGTGTTGCGCGGGATGAGCTTGGTCATCACACCGCCCAGCGTCTCCAGGCCCAGGGTCAGCGGGGTGACGTCCAGCAGCACGATGTCGCGCACCTCGCCGCCCAGCACGCCCGCCTGAACCGCCGCGCCCAGCGCCACCACCTCGTCCGGGTTGGTGCCCTTGTGCGGCTCCTTGCCGAACATCTCGCGCACCATATCCTGCACGGCCGGCATGCGCGTGGAGCCGCCCACCAGCATCACCCGGTCGATCTGGCTCGGCTCCAGTTTGGCGTCCGCCAGCGCCTGGCGGGTCGGGGCGAGCATCTTCTCGCGCAGGTCCGAGGTGATGTTCTCGAACTGCGCCCGGGTGATGGTAATGTCCAGGTGCGCCGGGCCGTCCGCGGTCTGCGTGATGAAGGGCAGGTTGACGTTGGTGGTGACCACGCTCGAAAGCTCGACCTTGGCCTTCTCCGCCGCCTCCTTCAACCGCTGCAGCGCCATCTTGTCCTTGCGCAGGTCGACCCCGGCCTCCTTCTGGAATTCGGTTGCCAGATGGTCGATGATGCGCTGGTCCCAGTCGTCGCCGCCCAGGTGCGTGTCGCCGTTGGTGGCCTTGACCTCGAACAGTCCCTCGCTGATCTCCAGGATGGAGACGTCAAACGTGCCGCCGCCCAGGTCCCAGACCAGGATCGTGTGGACCTCATCCTTGTCCATCCCGTAGGCCAGCGCCGCGGCGGTGGGCTCGTTGATGATGCGCAGCACCTCCAGCCCCGCGATCTGACCGGCGTCCTTGGTCGCCTGCCGCTGGGAGTCGTTGAAGTACGCGGGCACGGTGATTACCGCCCGGTCCACCTTGTCCCCCAGGTACGCCTCGGCGTCCGCCTTCAGCTTCTGGAGAACCATCGCCGAGATCTCCTGCGGGGAGTACGACTTGTCGTCGATGGTGACCCGGTGATCCGTCCCCATATACCGCTTGATCGAGGAGATCGTGCGGTCCGGGTTCGTGATGGCCTGACGCTTGGCGAGCTGACCCACCAGGCGCTCCCCGGTCTTCGAGAAGCCCACCACGGACGGGCACAGGCGCGACCCCTCCGCAAGGGTGATAACGGTCGGCTCGCCGCCCTCCATCACCGCGACGACCGAGTTCGTGGTCCCCAGGTCGATTCCGACGATACGTCCCATTGGCGTGTGTCCCTTCCCACGAGGCGTTCGGTGCCCCGCGGCGTCGTCAGGCCTCCGATACTTCGCCCTCGTCCTCGATCAGGAGCGGGGTCTCATCCTCTTCTTCGTCGTCCTCGTCGGCAGTGAGGTCGTCATCCCCCTCCTCCTCGATGTCGGAATCGTCGTCCTCCATCAGCTCATCATCCAGGAGGTCCGCCCCGAGCTCCGACTTGGCCTTGGACAGGAGATCGTCGCCGGGCGCGGCGAGCGGGTCAAGACCCTTGACCTCCAGTTCGCGCTTGCCGACGACCGCCTCGCGATCCGCCAGCGCCTCGCGTCCGGCCAGAGACGCCTCGTCGAACTCGTACTGGACGCTGCCACTGGCGATCTCTTCCAGCGCCACGGTCAGGGGGTTCGTGGAGTCGGTGGGGACCAGCGGGCGCGCGCCCTCCTTGATCTGCTTGGCGCGCTTGGCGGCAAGGATCACCAGAGCGTACTTGCTGTCGATCTGCTCTTCGATCTTATCGGCGGACGGGTAGATCATCTACGGGTTTCCTCTACGGGCTTCCTCGGTGGTGCGGGCTGCGTGCGTGGCGCGGCCGGGAGACAAGCAGCGTACTGTCACAGGTTCACATCAGGCGGTCGGCCGCGGTGATTGTACGGTATGTCGCGCGATTGCGCGAAAACGGGGACGTTTCAGGGGTCGCCCTCGGCGTCCGGCGGCATCAGGGGACGGTAGGGGGGCAGCGCCGCGCGCGGGACGGCCGATGCCGCTGCTGCGTGCGCTGCCGCCCCGCCGCCGTTCCCATTTTCACCATGGCCACCGCGCGCCGCCAGCGCCGCTTCCAGAGCCGCCTGCGTTTCTTCCCATTGACGACGCAGCGCCTGTTCGCGTTCCCGCGCATCGGCGAGTTCGCGCGCGTGGGCGCGCTCCATCTCCAGGATGACCTTGACGCCGGCGATATTCACACTCAGCGGCGGCTCGGTCAGGTCGCGGACACGGCCCAGCAGGGCGATATCGTTGTCGGAGTACAGGCGGCGATTGGAGTCGGTGCGGACGGGGACGACAATGCCTTCCTGATCGAGGACACGCAAGACCCAGCACGGCAGACCCGCCAGGCGGGCCGCCACGCTGATCACATATACCGGTTCTTCCCTCGGGTCAGGCATAGGTCCGGGCAAAAAAGCGCGTCACCGCGTAGCAAGACACAGTGACGGATACTACTATTTTGCCTCACCCGGCCTGTTTTGTCAAATCCCCGTGAAGAAAGTTGCGAAAAATCAGGAGATTCCCGCCGCCGCCAGAGCGTCCGCCGCGAAGAAGTGCGTCACATCCTCGAAGCGGTCGGTGCGGGGGCAGGGGGGGAGGTCGGCCAGGAACTCCCGGCCGTAGCTCTTGGTCCACAGGCGCGCGTCCAGTATCGCGACCACGCCCCGATCGTCCACGGTGCGCAGCAGACGGCCAAAGCCCTGCTTGAGACGAATCTGCGCCTGCGGCAGGGAAAGCTCCCGGAACGCATCCCCGCCCGCCTCACGCACCGCCTTCTCGCGCGCCCGCTGAAGCGGGCTATCCGGCGTGGCGAACGGCAGCTTGTCCAGGATCACCAGCGAAAGGGCCGGGCCGGGGACATCCACTCCCTCCCAGAACGACGAGGTGCCCAGCAGCACCCCGTTCCCCGCCTCCTTGAAGGCGTCCACCAGGCGCGCGTTCGGCATCTCCCCCTGCGTAAACAGCGGGTAGTCGGTGGCGTGGGCGAGCCGGTCCCGCACCGCGCGCAGCATCCGGTGCGCGGTGAACAGGGCGAACGTCCGCCCCTGCGCCGCGCGCACCAGCGCCAGCACCTCCTCCGCCACCCGGTCGATGTAGTAGTCATCGGAGGCGGGCGGGCCGAGGCGGCGCGGAACGTACAGCAGGCAGTTCTCCTGGAAGGCGAACGGCGACCCCTCCAGAATCTCCACCGGCGCCTCCGTCTCGGCGTCGGCGCCCGCCCCGTCCAATCCCAGCCGCTTCTTCAGGAACGTAAACGCATTCCCCGAAGCCAGCGTTGCCGATGTGAACACGGCGCGCGGCACGGATGAGAACAGCGCCCCCCGCAGCGCCCCGTCGATGGCAAGCGGCGTGCGTACCAGCGTCGAGATCGCCTGCCCGGTGCGCGTGCGGCGCGTGTGGAACCAGCGGAACGAGGTCGTTCCCGACTCGTCCGGCTGGTCGCCGTCCGGCCGGGTCACCAGCCGCAACTCCGTCGCCACCCGGGTCGCCGTGCGCGCCAACCCCGCCGCCCGGTCCCGCATCTCCGGCACATTCGCCGCCTCGGACGTCGCCACCAGGTCCTTTGCCAGAGCGTCTAGCGCCGCGCCCAGCTCCTCCACATGCCGCAGGAACTCGCCGCGCTCCCCGTCCGCGCGCAGTCGCTCGTCCACGAACGCCTCCGCGGTCTCGGCGCTCAGGAACGGGTCCATGACCACCTGGTTCAGCGCCTCCACCGCCGAAAGCAGGGTCGCGTCCAGATGCCCGCCGTCGCGCAGGCGCCGCGCCCGCGCCACCAGTTGCGGCACGCGACGCGAGCTCCACTCCAGGCCGAACGCCCGCGTGGCGGTGTCGTCCACATGGTGCGCCTCGTCGAAGATCACCGCATCGTACTTGGGGATCAGGGTGGGGCCGTTCGGCGCGGCCCGCTTCAGGCGCAGGTCCGCGAAGAACAGGGCGTGGTTCACCACCAGCAGGTTGCACTCCTCAGCGGCCTTGCGCGCCTTGAAGTAGAAGCAGCGGTCGAAGAAGCGGCACTCCCGCTGGCGGCAGGTGTCGGCGTTCGCCGCGATCTCGCTCCACTGCGGGAACGTGAAGTCCAGCTCCGCCACATCGCCCGTGTCGGACTCCATCCCCCAGCGGCGGATCTGCCGGAACAGTGGGTCCCCCTGCGTCCACAGCTCGTTTGCTGCGATCTCCAGGTCCTGAAGGCACAGGAAGTTTCCCCGCCCTTTGAGCGCGGCGGCGCGGATGTCCAGTTCGGGGAGCGCCCCCAGAAGCGCGGGGATGTCGCGCTCCACCAGTTGCGCCTGGAGCGCGAGCGTGTGTGTGGAGACCACCGCCCGCCCGCCGTGCCGGTCCAGCCACTGCAAAAGGGGCGTGAGGTAGCCGAACGTCTTCCCGGTGCCCGTGCCCGCCTCGGCCAGGCAGGGACGCCCCTCCACCAGAGCGGTCTCTACCGCCTTCGCAAAGGCGACCTGCTGGGGGCGGTGGGTGAAGCCGGGCAGACGCGCGGCGAGCGCGCCCTTCGGGCCGAGCAGTTTTTCAAGTCGGGCGGACGCCATGACGGTTACCGTATTATACGGCGTTTGCTTTCTGTTTGCTTGTGGCGCTTCCTAGCGGAATACCTGACCCACCGCGATCTGCAGGCTGCGGTCGCCTCCGCCGATGCTGCCGCCGAGGAACACCGGACCCAGGTAGCGGGTATCCACCAGCAGACCGCCCGAAAGGTTGGCAAGCGCGCCGCCGCGCCCGCCCGTCCGGCTGCCCGAGATACGGCCCGCCTCGACCCACATACCCGCCGCCACGCGCGGGGACAGCGGCGCCCCGCCCGTATCCAGGCGGTGGATGAGCCCGAACGCCCCATAGGCGTACTCCGAGCCCCGCAGCGCGCCCGGGTTCAGCGCTCCCAGTCGCAGAATGCCGCCCAGCGTAAACTCCAGCGCGGTAGACGGCCCCTCGCCGGACGTGGCCCCGCCCGCCGCCCGCAGCAGCAGCGAATCCCGCCGGCCGAGCGGCACGCAGTACGTAGCGGACGCCTCCGCCTGGTCAAACGCGCCGTCCACGGTCGGGGCGCGCAGAACGCGGCGCACCTCCCCCTGAAACAGCAGACCGCGCCGGGGCAGAACAGCGTCGTCCTGGTCGTCGTGCTCCCAGCGCAGGCGCAGGGCCTGGTAACTGCCGGAGGAGGACTCGCCCGGCGTCGATTCTCCCACCAGCGTGGACGCCTTCAGGCGGGTCTGCTCGAATCCGGCCCGCACCTCGTCCGTCCGCCCGATCAGCAGGCCCACATCCACGCCGGCGCCCCCCTGCGTCACCCGGTAGTCCGCCACCCGCTTGCCCTCGCGGTAGAGGCTCTGGAACGAGCGCCGTAAGAACAGACGTGGCGCAACGAACAGGGTCGGCGCGGCGTCCGCCCGCCGGCTCGCCAGCGGCAGCAGATACTCACCGCTCAGCAGGGTATTGTCACCCAGGCCGACATCCAGACGCACCTCGTTGCCCCGGCTCCCGTCGTCCAGCAGGGTGACACGGCTCGCGAGCGTGGTAGAGAACCGTCCGCCGTCCTCGTTGTTGATGTTCAGCAGGAAATTAGCAAACGGCGGACCGTAGGGCTTGTTCTGCGCCAGAAGGCGCAGTCCGAGCGCTCCCTCCGGTCCCTCCGTCGCCTCATAGGCGATGCTCGCGAAGCGGCCTTCACCCGTGACGTCGGTCAGGCGGTCCTCCAGCGTCTCCAGGCGCAGGGGCTCGCCGGTCAGCGTCCGGAACCGTCGCGCCAGCGCCCGGGCCGCGTCCGGCGGGGACGCCCCGGCGACAGTCACAACGGAGGGCGCAAACGGGGGTGGGGGGGCCTCGCTGCTGCTGCTATTGGGGGAAGCGGCGCCGGGCGGCATCAACGCGGGGAAGCGCACGCGCGCCCGGCGTGCCGCCAGGTGCTCCTGCCACGCAACCGGGTCCAGCGCCAGGGGGAGCAGGTCCGCCGCCCGCTCCGCCATGGCGGCACGCCCGCGCGTGGCCATCGGCTCCATGTCGTACCAGTCCTGCAGCGTGAACGGGGACAGGTCCGGGCGAATCAGAATGTCGGCGCTCTGGATACCGCGCTGGTTCTTCACCGCCGTCAGCACATCCGCCACGCGCAGCAGCACCGAAATAACCGACCCGATCTTCGCCTCGGGGTCGAGCGGCAGCCCCACATCCACCGCGATTACCACATCCGCGCCCATCGCCCGCACCACATCCGCCGGCACGTTGTTCAGGACGCCGCCATCCACCAGCAGCCGGCCCTCGCGCTCCACGGGCGTAAAGAGGCCGGGGAGCGCCATCGTCGCCCGTAGCGCGGTGACCAGGGAGCCGCCCCCCATCACCACCTCGTCGCCGCGGCGCAGGTCCGCCGCCACGCAGCGGAAGGGGATAGGAAGCTGCGAAAAGTCCGTGACCGGCCCGGCGGGAAACACCGCCCGCGAGATCAGAAGGCCCACCGGGTGCGCCGGGTCGAGCCCCCCCGGAAGTTGCACACCGCTACGCAGGCCGAGTTCCAGAGAGCTGGGGTACTCCCGCCGGTCCTGCTTGCGGCGGATGTTGCGCACTTCGTACGGCGGTTCGCCCGCGAACGTGTCAAACCAGTCCACGCGGCTCAGGTACGCCCGTATCTCCGGCGCGGACATCCCCGAGGCGTACACCCCCGCCACCAGTCCGCCCATGCTGGTGCCCGCGATGTAGTCCACCGGGATGCGGTTCTCCTCCAGCCACTCCAGCACCCCCACGTGCGCCAGGCCACGCGCCGCCCCGCCGCCGAGCGCCAGCCCGACCCTGGGGCGGGGCTGCTGTGGCTGCGGCGGCGGGGGCGGCGTCTCCTGTGCCCGGCACGCGCGAGGCGGCCACCCCGCGCAGGCCGCTGCCAGCAGCAGCACGAGGCACACAACCGCGGGGTAGGGGCGCCGAGAGTAGGGGGTAAGGGTAAAGACGAAGGGCATGGCGGGCGGCAACGGAGGCAGTAGGGGCGGGCGTGTCAACGCATTATAGCACTCCGCCGCCCGCCCGACGCGTCAGGCTGCCCGGTCCCGGTGAGATTCCGGAGGGGGACTACTCGCCGCCCCGTGAGGGCATGCCGAGGATATGGTAACCGCTGTCCACAAACACGACGTCCCCCGTCATCCCCCGGGACCAGTGCGACACCAGGAAGGCGCACGCATCGCCCACCTCATCAATCGTGGTCGGGTGGCGCAGCGGGGACACCTCGCCGCTGAACTTGAACATGTCCGTGAAGCCCGAAATACCCCGGGCGCTCAGGGTCATCGTCGCCCCCGCGGAGATGGCGTTCACGCGGATGCCCTTCGGCCCCAGGTCGTGCGCCAGGTACCGCACCGACGACTCCAGCGCCGCCTTCGCCACGCCCGCCGTGTTGTAGTTGGGAATCACCCGCTCGCCGCCGATGTAGGTCAGCGTCACGATGGCCCCGCCGTTCGGCATCAGCGGCTCGGCGGCCTTCGCGGCGGCCACCAGCGTATGCACCGACGAGAGCAGAGAGATGCTGAAGTCCTCCGCGCTCGCGTCCACATAGCGGCCCGACAGCCCCTTCGCAAAGGCGACCGAGTGCACCACAAAATCAATACCGTCCGGGAACGTCGCCTTTACCTGCTCATGCAGGGCGTCAATCTGGTCCTGCTTCGTCAGGTCGCAGCCGTGAATCAGGGGAACCACGCCCTCGCCCAGCGTGGGGGCCAGCTTGCGTACGTCCTTCTCCTCGCGCTCTCCGAAGAACGTCAGGGCGAACTGCGCCCCCTCCCGCGCCAGGCTCTGCGCGCAGCCCCAGCCGATCGAGCGCTCGTTGCGCACGCCGTAGATGATGCCCTTCTTCCCGTCCAGCAGGCCCATGACTCCACTCCTCGTCCGTCGAAATGCTGCCTGATTGTAGCACGCCGGGACGCATGAAACCGCCCGGCGGTCGAAACCGCCGGGCGACTCAAGCGTTACCGGGGCGTTCCGGGCAGAGGGCGGGCTACTGTCCCCGGGCCGCCGCGCCGTTCTCCGCCTCGCTCATCAGGCTGCGGATGTCGATAATCATGCTGCCGCTGTTGCCCCCGCTGACCGTCGGCAGCTTGCCGTCCCACTTCTCAATCCACTCACGGGCCAGGACGCGGGAGCCGCCCTGCGCCTGGAGCGCCTGCGCATTGATGCGCGCCGCCTCCGCGGCACCCCGGGCCTCCGTGATGGCCGTCTCCGCCTGGAGCTTGGCCTGCTGCAGCACGTACTTCTGCTTCTCGGCCGTCTGCTGCGCCACCTGCTTCTGCTCAATGGCGCGGTTGAACTCATCACTGAAGGCGAAGTTCGTGATCGACACGCCGCTCGGCTCCACCACGATGTTATAGGGGCGCAGACGGTTCGTCATTTCGCTCTGCACCTCGGCCTTCACCTTGTCGCGCAGCCGGATTAGCTCCTCCGCCGTGTAGCGCGCCGTCACCGCCTTCAGGCTCTCCTGCGTCACCGGATCGATAATACGCTTGCGGTAGTCCGTACCCACCTTCTGGAACAGGTCGTCTACGCCCTCCTCATCTATGTGGTAGTTGAGCGCCACCGTGGTAGAAACCATCTGGAGGTCCTTGGACGCCGCCTGCGACTGCGTCTCCTCCTTCTGCGTACGCACCTCTACCAGCTCCACGGTGTTGACCTGAGGCACAATCAGGTGGATGCCCTCCTTGAGCACTCCCTGCACCGCGCCGAAGCGCAGCAGCACGCCCCGGTACCCCGTGGGGACGATCGTGATACCCGAGCCGACGATACCGCCGACGATCATGAGGACGGACACGAACCGGGCCAGCATGGCAATGCCGCCGACGTTCTTGCGCACATCCGCGAACGCCTTGGGCAGGATGAGCGAAAGAACAAACAGCACAACCCCCAGAAACACAAGACCCATCGTTGCCTCCTTCCTGACTGTCTGTCAGACACGCGACGGCGCCGACTGGTTGCGCGCGGAACGTTCGTTGTAACGTTCGTTATGAGGATTTAAGAGGGGGTAACCGGGCTGGGGGGCAGGAAGTAGGGGCAGTCGAGCGGGCCGAGACAGGCGGGCACCTGCCGCCACTGGCCCCGCCGCCAGTCGCGCGGGTCGCTGAGACGCACCACAGGCACCACCGCGCCGTAGGGGCAGGTGTGACACGGGCCATCCTCCATCAGATTCTCCGCCGCCAGGGACCGGCGCGGGGCGCTCTCCGCCTGCGCCGGCTCCAGGGGCGGGTCCGTCCGCGGCGGGTCCGGCGCCTCCGCGGCCTCGCTGCCGCGGGCGACCACATGGAACGTCCCCACGCGGTACAGGTCGGCCGGCGTGTCCGGGTTGCCCTCCGGCACGGGGTGGGCGTTGCCGCGCAACAGATCGCCCCGCCGCACCGCGCGCCGCTCCTGCGTCGCCGGCCCGATCGCCACGGAGTACCGGCCTTCTACCGGGCGTTCGCTTCCCACCGTGCGCGTGCCCTCCAGCACCAGAATGTGCCCGTCGCACCGCGCCGTGGTCTCCCCCTCAAACTTCGCCAGTGTCAGCCGCGCCCGCACCGCGACCACCGTCCCCCAGAACCGCACCGGAGACGTCATATTGCTCCTCTCCCGGAGAAACGCCCGGCGCGCACGCTGCTCCCGCGCCGGGATCGACCCGAAGGTCTGCAAAGACTCACAGCCAGGCCGGGCCTGGCGGCGTCCTGTCCATCTCTAGCACCACTGTCGTTCCCTTGCCCGCCTCGGAAAACAGGTACAGGCGATCGGTGAGGGACTGCATAAAGAACATGCCGAGCCCGAAGCCCTGCGTGGTGTAGCCCCGCTCGATAGCGCGGTGGATCATATCCTCGGCGATCCCCGGCCCTTCGTCCACAATCCACACCTGGAGGGTGCTGTCGTTGCCGTGGATGCGGGCGGTGCCGCCGCCGCCGTACTTCATGGCATTCACCGCGGCCTCGTGGACGGCCGTAGCGAAGTCCTGCCGTCGCTCCTCCGGCAGGCCCCACCCCGCCGCCCGCTCCTCTAGCTCTTGCCGCAGCCACCGAAGCGAGGTCTGCGAAAGCGCCCACCTCTCCGAAAGCGGCGGCAGCGGCGCAGGCAGTTCGTCCTCGGAGAAGCACAGGCGCAGCCGCCCCTCGGTGAAGCCCGCCAGCATCTCCTTCAGGAACCGCCGCTGCCGTCCCCCCGCCTCCCGCAGCTCGGCCACAAGCCGCTCCTGCTCCGCCAGAAGGCGGTCCCGCTCCTGCTGCTCGCGGCGCTCCCGGCTGATGTTGCGGAAGTAGACCGACAGCCCCCCGCCCGCGGGGGAGGGGTAGGCGCGCACCTCATACCAGGAGTCCAGCGGCGTCGGGTAGTACGCCTGGAACGACGACGTGACCCGCGCCTGCATCACGCGGCGATACTGGCTTTCAAACTCGGTGCCGATAGCCGCCGGGAACTTCTCCCAGAGGCTCTGGCCCAGCAGTTCGCCACGCTCACGGGCCAGCAGCCGCTCGGCCTCCGCGTTAACATAGGTGAAGCGCCACGACTCATCCACGGCAAAGAAGGCGTCCCCAATGCTTTCGAGGATGGCGTTCACCTCGTCGCTCTTGGCCCGCAGCGCCTCCATCGCCCGGCGCCGCTCCGTGATATCGGTGACCATCGAGAAGGTGCCCACCACGGCGCCGCTCTCCCCATCGGTCTCCACGCTGATGTGCCCGATCACCCAGCACTCCGAGCCATCCTTCCGGCGCAGCCGGAGTTCGTACTCCTCTGCCTCGCCCGCCAGGCGCCGGCCCCACTTGCGCCGTGCCTGCTCCTGGTCTTCGGGGAAGAAGAGCTGGAAGACCGATTGGCCGACCAACTCCTCGGGGGCGTCGTAGCCCAGCATCCGCGCAAACCGGCGGTTGATGCGCGTGATAACGGCCCGCCGGTCCAGAAAGAGGATGCCCTCCATCGCCGTGTCCAGCAGGCGGCGGTAGCGCGCCTCGGACGCCCGCAGGGCCTCCGTAGCCTGCACCTGCTCGGAAACGTCGCGCACGGTGAGGACCAGCAGAAGGGGGGCGCCGTCTGCGCCGCGCGCCACCGCGCCGCTGTAGGAGACCCACCGCTCCATTCCCGTGTCGAGCCGCCGGAAGCGCAGCTCAAGGTCGCTGAACGTCTCCCCGCGCACCAGGCGGGCCAGCGGCCAGTCGGAGGGTGGCAGCGGTTCATCCGCGCTCCGCCCGGCTCGCCGCTCTCCGTTGTGGGAGGGATAGACCACGAACGTGTTCACGAATTCGGAGACATGCCGCTGCGCCTCCTCCGAATGGGAAAAACCGTGCAGGGCGAGCGCCGCAGGGTTCCACATCAGGGAGTTCCCGGCCGGGTCGCTAACAATGATGCCGTCCCGGGCCGTCTCCAGAACCGCCGCCATCTGGACCAGAACCCGCTCGCGCTCCTGGTCGGCCTTCTTCTGCTGCGTGATGTCCCTCTGCGTGCCCCAGGCGCGGACGAGCCGGCCCTCTTCCACGATGCCGGTAAGGGTATTGGAGAAGTGGCGCAGATTGCCGTGGCGGTCCGTCTCCACCGACGGAGCATCGGCCAGGCGGTAGTTGCAGCGGATGAAGGCGCGCAGGTAGAGGGCGTTCGCGGGGTCATCGCGCACCAGCAGGTCTCCCAGGCGCGCCCCCACCATCTCCTCGCCACGCGCAAAGCCGTACATGCGGGCGAAGGCGTCATTGGCCTCGGCAAGGTACCCGAAGCGGTAGAAGGCTTCCACCTGCTCCTCCTCGGGCAGATCCACTGCCACCGGCTCCTCCAGGTCGAAGCGCCAGATGCCCTCCGTACTGTGCGCGATGAACGCCCGGTACCGCTCTTCTGCCTCCACCTCCGCCGCTGCGGTCCGGTTCGTTCTCTCCGTCATCGCCGACCCGCACCCCCCGCCGCGTGCGGGGCCGTCACGGAGAAGAAAACGGCCCCGTTTGCGCGCAGCAGGCGCAGAGGCGACCGTTCCAGCGGGAAGATAGGGAAGGGTTCGGGCATAGTGGGAGGGCAGGCGCAGACGAGGCGGGCGGTCAGTTACGACAGTATATACCCACTGTCACCGCGCCGACACCGATGCGAGTATACCCCCCCGCCATCCCTGACTGGCCAAAGACTGCCGCTGCGCATCCTGGTACCTCCCGCAGAGAACGAGACTTTTGGTATTCTGTCAAGACCGACTGGTATTGTCAGGAATTGACACCCCGGAGTCGCGGCGTTAGAATAGGCGCACGACCCTGACATTAAGGAACGAAAAATACCATGCCGCTAGACGAATCTAAGCTGCACTTCGACACGCTCGCCCTGCACGCCGGGCAGGCCCCCGACCCGACCACCACCGCCCGTGCCGTGCCGATCTATCAGACGACCTCCTACGTCTTCCGCGACGCCGACCACGCCGCCGCGCTGTTCGGCCTGCAGGAGTTCGGGAACATCTACACCCGCCTGATGAACCCGACCACCGACGTACTGGAGAAGCGTATCGCGGCGCTCGAAGGGGGCATTGGCGCGCTCGCCACCGCCTCGGGGCAGGCCGCCGAGACCGTCGCCATCCTCAACATTCTCGGCGCGGGCGATCACATCGTCTCGTCTGCGGCGCTGTATGGCGGCACGTACAACCTGCTCCACTACACGTTACCCAAGCTTGGCATCGAGACCACCTTCGTGGACCCCGACGACCCGGAGAACTTCGCGAAGGCGGTGCGTCCCAACACCCGCCTCTTCTTCGCCGAGAGCATGGGCAACCCGCGCCTGAACGTGCTGGATGTGGCGAAGGTCGCCGACGTCGCTCACGCCCACGGCCTGCCGCTGATGGTGGATAATACCACGCCCTCGCCCGCGCTGATCAACCCCATCGCGCACGGCGCCGACGTGGTCGTCCACTCCGCCACCAAGTTCATCGGCGGCCACGGCACCAGCATCGGCGGCCTCATCATCGACTCCGGCAAGTTCGACTGGGCCGCCTCCGGCAAGTTCCCCGCCTTCACCACGCCGGACGCCTCCTACCACGGCCTCGTGCTCGCCGACCTGCCCGAGCCGCTGCGCTCCATGGCCTTCATCCTCAAGGCCCGCCTCCAGGGGCTGCGCGACATGGGCGCCGCCATGTCGCCGTTCAACGCCTTCCTGTTCCTGCAGGGGCTGGAAACGCTTCACGTGCGCATGGAGCGGCACTGCGCCAACGCCCTTAAGGTCGCGCAGTTCCTGGCGGACCACCCGAAGGTCGCCTGGGTCAACTACCCCGGCCTGCCCTCGCACCCGTCGCACGAGCTGGCGAAGCAGTACCTCCGGAAGGACGTCGAAGGCCGCACCCAGTTCGGCGCGCTCCTCGGCTTCGGCATCCAGGGCGGCATGGAGGCGGGCCGCGCGCTCATCAACAACGTCCAGCTGTTCTCGCTGCTCGCGAACATCGGGGATGCCAAGTCGCTCATCATCCACCCGGCGTCCACCACCCACCAGCAGCTCTCCGCCGAAGAGCAGCAGGCCACCGGTGTCACCCCCGACTTCGTGCGCCTCTCCGTCGGCATCGAAGACCCCGCCGACATCATCGCCGACCTCGATCAGGCCCTCGCCAAAGTCTGACGGGAGCGGCGGGTCCGACCGCGAACGGGCGCAGGGCGCGGGGCAGCAGCACGCCCCGCGCCCGTTTTTTTCGCCGGGACGCAACCACCGCCCCCGGTTGCGGTTCTCACCCGTGAGGAATTCCCGCTGTTGAGAATCGAGCCACGAGGCAACACGCCCGGCGACGCGCGCCCGGTCCGGCAGCGTGCCGACGCCCTGAGACACCCCAGGCGCCCGCACCCCCATCCTCCTCTTCGGCACCTTAGACCGCCGCTACACCCGCGGCGGGCCGGTCTGCCTCACCGGGGGCGCAGCCTGATCCACCACGCGCAGCGGAAGGAACCAGGGCAGGGGAGGAAGAGATACAGCCTATATGATTGAAGTCGACTCACTGAGCAAGGTTTTCACCGATAAGAAGCGGGGCGAGGTGCGCGCGGTGGACGGCGTCTCGTTCACCGCCACCCCGGGCGAGATCTTCGGCCTCCTGGGGCCGAACGGCGCCGGAAAGACCACGCTCATCCGTATGCTGGCGACTATCCTGGAGCCGACCGCCGGCACCGCCCGCATCCAGGGCCACGACATTCGCACCGAGCCCGAGAAGGTGCGCGCCAGCATCGGCTACCTCACCGGCTCCGCCGGGCTCTACGAACGCCTCACCGCCCGCGAGATGCTGGAGTATTTCGGCGCGCTCTACGGACTCCCACCCGCGGAAACGAAGCGGCGCATCGATAGCCTCATCTCCGAGCTGGAGATGGGCGAGTTCGCCAACGGCCGCTGCGACAAACTCTCCACCGGCCAGCGCCAGCGCGTTTCCATCGCCCGGTCCCTGCTGCACCAGCCGCCCGTCCTGTTCTTCGACGAGCCCACCAGCGGCCTGGACGTGGTCGCGGCGCGCACCGTGGTCCGCTTCATCAAGCGGTGCCGCGACGAGGGCCGCACCGTCGTCTTCTCCACCCACATCATGAGCGAGGTCGAGGCGCTCTGCGACCGCATCGCCGTGGTGTACCAGGGCAAGATCGCCGCCATCGGGACGCTCGCCGAACTGCGCGCCCGCACCGGCGCCACGACGTTCGAAACGGTCTTCCTGCGCCTCATCGGCCAGGACGACGAGGAGGAAGGGGAGAAGGGGAGGCTATGAAGCCCTGGCAGATTGTGTTCCGCAAGGAGTTCTTCGAGGTGTTCCGCGACAGCCGGACCCTCTTCAACATCATCATCTCGCCGCTCCTCATCACCCCGCTCATCCTCGCGGTCATCGGCGGCATGGCGCGCCGCCAGGTGCAGGACGCCCAGAAGGCGGTAGTGCCCGTGGCCGCGGTCGGCCTGGATAAAGCCCCGCGCGTCGCCGCCCTGTTCGAGAACGCCACCGACGACAACCTCAAGGTCACCGAGATGACCCGCGCCGACGCCGAGCAGGCGATCGCACAGCGCAAGGTCCGCGCCGCCTTCGTGGTGCCCGAGAACGCTGACAAACTCCTCGACGAGATGACGCCCGTGCCGGTGACCCTGCTTCTCGACCAGGGCAGCCAGTCCTCCCAGGAGGCCGCCGAGCGCCTGAAACTGGTCCTGAACCAGAAGGGGCAGCAGCTCGCTGTGGTGCGCCTCTCCATGCGCGGCCTGTCCCCCGAAGTCGCGACCCCCTTTACCACGACCGAAAAGGGGATACAGGGCGGCGCGAGCCGCGGCACCCTGATGCTGGCGACCTTCCTGCCCTACATCATGGCGCTCTCGGCCATCATGGGCGGCATCTACCTGGCGAACGACTCCGTGGCCGGCGAAAAGGAGCGCGGTACGCTGGAAACCCTCCTGGTAACGCCCGCCTCGCGCCGCGACCTGGTACTGGGCAAGTTCCTGGCGGTTGCCGCCATTGCGCTGGTGAGCGGCAGCCTGTCGCTCATCGGCCTGCTCTGGCCGTTCGCCATCAAGCTGCCCGCCTTCTCCTGGATGTCCGAGAGCGGTCTGTCTCTGCGCCCCGCCGCTGTCGCCGCCATGTTCCTGGTGCAGCTCCCCCTCGCCGTGCTCGGCGCCGGCCTGCTGCTCTCCATCTCCACCTTCGCTCGCAACCAGAAGGAGGCGCAGAGCTACCTTGGCCCGGTCATCCTCTGCGCGTCCGTCGCCGCCCTGCTCTCCATGATGATCAAGGCCGAAGCGCCCCTCGTGTGGGCCTTCGTCCCCATCACCAACGCCGCCCTGGTCCTCAAGCAGGCGCTGGAGGGCGTCTCCAACCCCGCCTTCGTCGCCGCCGCCTGCGCCGCCTCGGTCGTCTACGCCGCGGCCGCCGTCGCCTTCGCCACCCACCTCTTCCAGCGCGAGGCCATCCTGCTCAAAGCGTAAACCAGAGGCCCCCCTCCCCGGTCCTCGTCCCTCGGACCACCCCTCCCCCCATTAATGGGGAGAGGGGTCGGCGAAGCCGGGGGAGGGGGGCCACTTCCCAGAGGGGGTCTTACCCGCGCACCCCCCGGGAGCGGTACAATACCGGCATGGAAAACGGCAACGAAACCGTCCGGGTCCAGCTCAACTTCCCGCTGGAACAGGTCACCAAACCCATCATCTGGCACTTCGCCCACGACTACGCCCTGAAGTTCTCCATCCGCCGCGCCAGCATCGACGTCCACGCCGGCGGCTACACCGTGCTCGAACTCACCGGCGCCCGCGAGAACATCGACAGGGCTCTGGAGTGGGCGCGCTCCGAGGGCATCGAAGTGTCCGCCATCGGATTGGACGGTACCGACGAATGGGTGGTGCGCTGAACGGCAGCCCCGTGCCCGATGACGCGCACCCCGATGACATTCCCGCCTCGGTCGGCCTCGTAGAGAAGCAGGTCTGGTCCTTCGGCACGCCCGATGACCCGTTTGTGCTCGCGAACCGGCAGACCCTCTCGCGCGTCGATGTCGCCTACGAAGCCTACGGCACGCTCAACGCCGACCGGAGCAACGCCGTACTCGTCTGTCACGGCATCACCGGCTCCAGCCACGCCGCGGGGAAGTACGCCTGGACCAACCGCTCCGTTGGCTACTGGGACGGCCTCATCGGCCCCGGTAAGGTCTTCGACACCGACCGCTTCTTCGTGGTCGCCATGAACGCCCTCGGTGGCTGCCGCGGCACCACCGGTCCGTCCAGCACCGACCCTGCCACCGGTAAGCCCTACGGCCTCACCTTTCCCATCGTCACCATCCGCGATATGGTGCGCGTGCAGGAGCGCGTTCTGCGCGAGTGCTTCGGCATTGAGCGGCTCGCCCTCATCGCGGGCGGCTCCATGGGCGGCATGCAGACCCTCGAATGGGCCGTGCAGTACCCCGACCGCGTGGGTGCCATCGTTCCCATAGCCACCTGCGCCCGCCTCAGCGCGCGCGGCATCGCCTTCAACGAGATCGCCCGCCGCGCCATCATGCTCGACCCGAAGTGGCGGCTCGGCGAGTACGAGGCCGGCGCGGGACCCGACGACGGCCTGGCGCTCGCCCGCATGGTCGGCACCGTGACCTACCTCTCCGACCGCATCATGGAGGAGATGTTCGGCCGCAAGCCCGCCCGCGAGGAGAGCGCACTGGAGCACGACCTGCACGCCCGGTTCGATGTCGAGCGCTACCTGCACGACGAGGGCGAGGCCCTGGTGCGCCGCTTCGACGCCAACTCCTACCTCTACCTCACCAAGGCCATCGACCTGCACGACGTTTCCCGCGGCTTCCCATCGCTCACCGATGCCCTCGGGCGCGTCACCGCGAAGTCCCTGTTCGTCGCCATCTCCTCCGACGACCTGTTCCCGCCCTACCAGACCGAGGAGATGCTCGACATCCTGCGTGCCCACGGTCGGGATGCCCGCTACTTCTTGGTGGACTCCCCCTACGGCCACGACGCCTTCCTGGTGGAGTATCGCAAGTTCCTCCCCGCCCTGCGGCAGTTCGTCGCGGAGGTCACGTAGCGCCGTGGCCGCCGCTGCTGCGCTGCGCGTCCTCCTGGGGCAGCGGGTCCGCTCCGCGGTCAACGCCGTCCGATTCGCCCCGCCGATCCACCGCTGGATCGGCGCCGGCTTCTTCGCCGGGAGCCTGCTCCTGTTCGCCGCGCTTGCCGTCGGCTTCGCCGCCATCCTGGCCGCGGCGCGGGCGGCCGGGGGCGAGGCGGTGCAGGCGTCGCTGATTGAGCGCACCGTCCTCTTCCTGTTCCTCTTCCTGCTCGCGGGCGGCGTCCCGTTTGTGTCCGGCGTCCTGCTGTCGCCGGGCGACCTGCCGCTGCTGGCCGCTGCGCCCGTTCGCCCCGCCGTGATCGTGGTCACCCGCCTGATCGACGCCGTGATCGCCTCGTCCGGGCAGTTCGTCGTGATCGGTGTCCCGCTGCTGGTCGCCTCCGCCTGGGCGGCCGGCCCCGGCGTCCTCGGCTGGCTCGCGTTCCTCCCGCTCCTGCTGCTGTTCCTGGTCCTGCCCGCCCTTGCCGTGGCCGCGCTCCTGCTCGTCCTGGCCCGCCTCGTCGGCGTCCGCCGCGTCAAGGCCGCCGTCGCCGTCGCCAGTGCTCTGCTGGCGCTCGCCATGTGCCTGCTCACCGTCCAGGAGTTCTCCCGCCAATCCAACAACGCCTCACGCGCCGGTGTCGCGGCCACGACCGGCCGGACCATCACGCGCTTCGGCATCCAGGTGAACCTGGGCGATCTGCCGCCGCCCCTGCCGAAGTGGCTCCCCTCTACCTGGGTCTCGGACGCCCTCCTTGCCCTCGGCTCCGGCGGGGCCGGCGCCCCCTTCGGCCTCCTGCTCGCGGCGACGGTCGCGGCCGGGGTGGTCTGCGTCGCCGTGGGCGGGCCGGTGCTCGTCGGCGAGTCGCTGCTGGAAGGGGAGGGGGGCGGGCGCCGTGGGGACGGCCGTCCCGCGGCCCTGGACCGTCTGCTCGCCCTTCTGCCCCTCGCCCCGCCCGTGCGCGCCCTGCTTGCCAAGGACTTCCGCTACGTCGTCCGCGACCTCGTGCTGCTCTCGCAGGTCGGCATCCCCGTCATCCTGTACTTCGTCCCGTTCGTCATCGCGGGCCAGATCGCCGCGGGCGGCGCGGACGCCCGCCAGGACCTCCTGCTCCTTTCCGCGGGCGTCGTCGCCACCATCGTCTACATGGAGACCAGCATCCTCGGCCTCTCCTCCATCGGTCTGGAGGGGCGGGCCTTCTGGCTCGTCCTCTGCGCCCCGGTCACCAGCGGCATGCTCGTGCGCGCCAAGTTCCTGTCCGCGCTGCTGCCCGCGTTCCTGCTGTGCGCGCCCATGCTCCTGTTCGCCTGCGCCTGGTTCGGCGCCCCGATGGGGCAGGCCCTCCTCGGCGTCGGCGTTCTCTTCTGCGCATGCGCCGCGCTCTGCGGCCTCGGCGTCGGCATCGCCGGTCTGTTCCCGCGCTTCGCCTACGAGAACCCCGCCCACCGCGCCAGCCTCTCCGCGCTCGTCTGGGGCTTTGTCGGCGCCACCGCCTATGTCCTCACCGCCGGCGTCGCCCTCGGGGGCGGCCTGTTCCTCTCCTACCAGTGGCAGGAGCGGTCCGGCGCCATCCTCGCCATCGCCGTCGGCGTCTTCCTCGTTGTTTCGCTCGCCACCGCCGTCCTGCCGCTCCTCGGCGCCCGCGCCCGCCTGGACGGCTTCGCCTGGGAGGAGAGCGGGTAGCCGCGCGCAGCTACCCGGTTTCTGCGCAGCGGGTGTCTATTGACACGTGTTAGGATAGGGGGCGGCAGGGGAAAGGGCTGTTCCTGTCGAAGGTATTCGGGAGCGCGCCGACGCGCCCGGACGGGGAACTATGAACCGAACGCTGCTGAATCACGCCACCCTGGCTGTCCTGCTGGCGGCCACCACTACCACCACCGCCTCAGCCTCACCGACGAGGAGGAACGCCGTCACGATGCCGCAAGCACAGAAGCCCGCCGCTCCCGGCACGAAGACGCTGGACCCAGCGCGGATAAAGGCCGTCGCCGCCGCGCTGCCCGCGCAGCCTACCGGACCGGGAAAGCCCGTCTCCGACCGGGCGTTCTGGGAGGCGAAGGCAAAGCAGACCGCGTTCGCCGGGATGGTCGGCCGGGCCGAGGCGCTGCTCAAGCAGCCCCTGCCCGAACAGCCCGACGACCTGTTTCTGGAATACTCGCGCAACGGCAATCGGACCCGCTGGCAGAACGTCGCCAACACCCGCCGTAGCCGCCTGACGCCGCTGACGCTCGCGGAGTGCGTGGAAAACAAGGGGCGCTTCCTGCCCGCGCTGGAGGAGCTTATCAACGTCCTCTGCGCGGAGCGGACCTGGGTCCTGCCCGCTCACGACGCCAAGCTCGAAAACTTCCACGGCAAGACCGTCGATATCGACCTCGGCTCCTCCGCCCTCGCCTGGAACCTGGCCGTCGCGGACTACCTCGTTGGCGAGAAGCTACGCCCCGAAACGCGCCAGAAGCTCCGCGCCGAGTTGGAACGCCGCATCTTCGCGCCCTACCGCGACATGCTGGACGGCAAGCGCCCGCGCAACTGGTGGATGGACACCACGAACAACTGGAACGCCGTCTGCCTCGGCGGCGTCACCGGCGCCGCTCTGGCACAGATACCCTCCCGCGAGGAGCGCGCCCGGTTCGCCGTCGCCGCGGAGGAGTACTCCCGCAACTTCCTCGCCGGATTCACGCCGGACGGCTACTGCAGCGAGGGGCTCGGCTACTGGAACTACGGCTTCGGCTACTTCGTCCTGCTTGCGGAGACGCTGCGACAGGCCACCGGCGGGGTGATGGACCTCATGGCCTCCCCGCAGGCGTTCATGCCCGCCCAGTTCGGCACCCGCATCCAGATCGTCAACGGCATCTCGCCCGCGTTCGCCGACTGCGCCGTCTCCGCCCGCCCCTCCGCCGCGCTCCTTCAGTACGCCGACCGGCGCTTCACCCCCGGCGGGGGCGCGTCCGCCTTCCCGGTGCCGAACGGCACACTCTACGATGCCCTGCTCTACGACACCGTAGCGAGCCAGGGGCTGCCGAAGCTGCCCGCCCCGCGGGACGCCGGGGAGAACTCCCCCCTGCGCTCCTGGTTCGGTGACGCCGGCATCCTCGTTGCGCGTCCCGCACCCGGCTCATCGGCCCGCCTCGGGGTGGCGCTGAAGGGCGGCCACAACGCCGAGCACCACAACCACAACGACCTCGGCTCGTTCGTGGTGGTCCTCGGGGAGCGCCCCGTCCTGCTCGACCCGGGCGGGGAGACCTACACCGCGCGCACCTTCAGCAGCCGCCGCTACGAGAGCAAACTGCTCAACTCGTTTGGCCACCCCGTCCCCGTCGTTGCCGGAACGCTCCAGCGGACGGGCGCGGAGGCGAAGGCGAAGGTGCTGCGCTCTGAGTTCACCGACGCCGCCGACACGCTCGCGCTCGACCTGACCAGTGCCTACCCGGTGAAGGAACTTGCCCATCTGCGGCGCACCTTCCTCTACTCCCGGCAGGGCGCGGGCGCGCTCACCGTCACCGACGACGTCCGCCTCACCGCCCCGAAGTCCTTCGGCACTGCACTGCTCACGCTTGGCACCTGGAAGCGGCAGGACGACGGCAGTCTCCTGATCTACGACGGAGAAGAGGCGCTGCGCGTGGAGATCGACACCGGCGGCCGCGCCTTCACCATAGACGCCGAGCCCATTGAGGAGGACGCCGCCGTCAAGCCCACGCGCCTGGGCATCAACCTGACGGAACCGGTCGCCGAGGCGACCGTTACCCTGAAGATCACGCCCCTCACAAACCCCGGCGGCGGTGGGGGCAGCGCGCTCCTCAGGAACGGCGGCTTCGAAGTGGACAGTTGGGCGTGGGAGATGCCGAAGAACAGCATGGGCGCCGTCTCCACCGAGCAGGCCGCCTCCGGCAAGGCGTCCCTCAAGATCACGGACGACGACCCCAACGCCGGTTCCAACGTCACCTCCGCGCGCATCCCCATCCCGTCCGGCGGCGGAAAGTACGCGCTTCGGGGCAAGGTGTACCACACCTCCGCTGGCCGGGGCATCGGGATGTACGTCCGGTACCTCGACGCTGACCGCAAGCCGCTCACCACCCGCGATGCCCGCGGCAACGAAGCCGCTCTCGGCACCCTCCAGGGCGACTCTGGCAAATGGGCGCCGTTCGCCTTCCCCTTTGCCGCCCCGCCGGAAACCCGGTTCCTGCAGGTCTGGATACACAGCTTCAACGCCGCTCGCGTCCAGGCCTACCTCGACGACCTGGAGATCGCCCGCGAACCCTAGGTGCCCCTGGCCGTCGCGGGGGGCGAAGGGCGGGGGGAGAGGTAATCCGAACCTCCCCCTCTCCTCCCAAGTTCGGGGCGGACCGCAGCGCCGGGAGAGGGGCACCCAGAGGGTACCCGGGGGTGAGGGATCCGGAGGTAGGGTAGCTGCCCCCGTCCCAAGGAGCCCGCACCGACGAAGCGGAGCTTCGCTCGCGCAGGCGGGCTTGAATCACAGAAGCCGCGAATTCATTCGACGGCGACCAGACGCCCCCACACCGCCGCCACCTGCGCCTGCGTCTCCTCCAGCGACCCATCGGTCCGCACCACAAAATCCGCCCGGCGCGCCTTCTCCGTCACCGGCATCTGCGCCGCCAGCCGCCCCGCCATAGCCTCCGGCGTCAGTGGCGGGCGCCCCGCCGCCGCCTCCCGCGCCTGAAGTCGCGCCGCCTGCACCTCCGGCGAGCAGACCACCGCCAGCACCGCGTCGAAAAGCGACTCCAGGCCCGCCTCGTACAGAAGTGGAACCTCATAGGCCAGCACGCCTGGCGCGGGATCGCGACGGGCAGCGTCAATCACCGCGCGCATGCGCGCGATAATGGCGGGATGGGTGATCGCCTCCAGACGCTCTCGCGCCGCCGGGTCCGAAAAGACCCGGCGCCCTAGCGCCGCCCGGTCCAGCGCCCCGTCCGCGGAGAACGCCTCCGGGAATGCCTCCCGAACGGCGGGCAGGGTAGGGGAGTCCGGCGCTACCACAGCCCGCGCGTCCTCATCCGCCGAGGCCGTCTGCGCCCCCCTCTCCGCCAGCATCCGCGTGACGGTGCTCTTTCCACAGGCGATCCCGCCCGTAATTCCCAGCACAGTCTTCATAAGGTAAGGGTCCAGAAAAGCAAAGACCGGCGGGAGCATACGCCCCCGCCGGTCCCCTCGGTGCAGACTACTCTTCCTCGGTCTCCGACGCGTCGGCCTCGGCGTCCACGTCGGTCGGATCGAAGTCGTCCTCCAGATCGTAGAGGTCCTCGTCCTCCTCTTCGTTCCGGCGGCGCTTCTTGCCACCCGACTTGCCGGAGCCACGGCTGGCGTTGGCGAACATCTCGCCGAACATGTCGCCGATCGTGACCGCGCCGCCACCGGTGCCCCGGTCGCTGTAGCGCTGCCAGTTCACGTCCTCATCATCGCCGCGGCCGCGCCGCTTGTCGCGCTTGTCGCGGCGGCCGCCACCGCCCTCTTCCGTAGCCGCGCCCGGAGCGCCGGCCACGTCGCGGCCCATCGGGGGCTCCGCATCACGCGGCTGCAGAGCGCGCAGCGACAGGGTAAGCCGCCGCTCCTCCGCACGGACATCGATGACCTTGACCTGAACGGTCTGGCCGGCGTCCACCACGTCGGACGGCTTGGCCACGCGCCGGTGCGCCAGTTCACTGTTCGGAATGATGCCCTCGATGCCGCCTTCCAGCAGCACGAACGCGCCGAACGGCACCAGACGGGTGATCTCACCCTCGACCACATCGCCCACGTGGTACTTCTCGGCCACGTTCTCCCACGGGTCGGGCAGAATCTGGCGCATACCGAGCGACACGCGGCCCTGCTCCAGGTTCAGGCGCAGGATCATCACCGGGATCTCCTGGCCGACCTTCACCACGTCGGAGGGATGCTTGACGCGGGTCCAGCTCATCTCCGAAACGTGCAGCAGGCCGTCGATGCCGCCCAGGTCCACGAACGCGCCATAGTCGGTGACGCGGCGGACGGTACCCGTGCGCGTCTGACCCTCCTGCAGGCTGTTAATGGTTGCGGCCTTCTGCTGCTCACGCTCCTCCTCGGTGGCGAGGCGGTGCGAGAGGACGACCTTGCGGTGCTCGCGGTCCACTTCCAGGACCTTGAGCGGGATGCTCTGGCCGACGAACTTCTCCAGGTTCTTGAGCTTGCCGTTGCCGACGTGGGACGCCGGCACGAAGCCGCGGATGCCCAGATCGACGGTCAGGCCGCCCTTCACCCGGTCGGTGACCATGGCGGTCAGGGTCTCGCCACTCTTGAGCGACTCCTGAACCCGGTCCCACGCCTTCTCGAAGTCGGCCCGCTTCTTGGACAGAAGCATGTTGCCGTCGCGGCCCTCCGGCTCCAGCACGAGGACGTCGATCGTGTCACCGACCTTGACGATATCCTCGATGTTCTGGACCGGCTCGCGCGAAAGCTCGTTCGGGCGAATCAGACCCTCGGTCTTCGCGCCCACGTCCACGAGTACGCCCTCGTGGTCGATATGCACGACGGTTCCGGAGACGACGTCACCCTGGCGCAGTTCGGAGCCCGACCCGAAGCGGTCGTCCGTCCCTCCGCCCGGCACCTCGATCTCGTCGAGTGGAGGCATCTGCTCCAACTCCTCGGCCTGGGAGGCGGCAGGCGGTTCGTCGGCAGGGGCGGGAGCAGAGGGGGCGGCCGCCGCCGCAGCCGGGGTTTCGTCGGTGGCGGACGCTTCGGACAAAGGCGAGGCTCCCGCTTCCGCGCCGTCCGCGGCGGCAGTAAGCGCCGCGCCGGCAGCGCTGGTTTCGGTGTCGGGGGAGGTCGCAGTCGTCGGGGACGTCGCGCCGGTGGTTTCGTCGGACATAGGTGACAGTAACTCCTTGCAGCGGGGCCGGCCGGTTCCGAGCGCTGGTAGCGCACGGGGGAATTACCGGGGGCCGGGGACGCGCCCTGTTCAGGAACGCCCGCGCCGGTCCGCTTTAAACCGCAAAGGTTTTCTTCCTTAACGTATTTAGGTAGATTCGGGCTCGCACATTAGCCAGGCGATTGGCAGGAACCGCAAAAAACGGTTCCCCTCCCGCCCAGCCGGATTCGGATCAGCGTTTCGCCGCACGCTGGGCACGGCGACCCCCCGCGGTCATATACCCGCGGCACGTAACGCCCCGCGGAGCCGGCAAGGTCCGTATAGTCTTCCGACTCCGTCCCTCCACCGCTCACGGCCTCGGTCAGAACGGCGCGCACTGCGCTCGCCAGACGATCCGTCTCTTCGCGGCTCAAAGTCTGCGCTCGACGCTCCGGGTGGATACCCGCGCGGAACAGCGACTCGTCCGCATAAATGTTTCCCACGCCCGCTACTACTCGCTGGTCCAGCAGCGCGCTCTTAATCGCCGTGCGGCGCCCCATCAGGCGGGAAGCCAGCGACGCGCCGTCCCAGCCCGCCTCCAGAGGTTCCGGCCCCATGTCCGCCAGCGCGGGCACCTTCGCCGCGACCTCTGCCTCCGTTAGCGCCCGCATTTCGCCCCACGCCCACATGTCGTAGTAGCGGAGCGCCATCACTGCTGCCTGCTCCTCTTCTTCGCCCCCCTGGCTTCCCCCTGAATCCAACTGCAGGCTCACGCAGTGGTAACGCCCGGGGGACTGGGAAGCCGATTCCAGCAGTAACTGCCCGCGCATCTTCAGGTGAACACAAAGGATAAAAGAAGAGGGGGCGGCCACGGCCGGTGTGGAGGATGGGGGCACGGCCGCGGCAGCTTCGAGGCGTATCAGCAGATACTTCCCCCGACGCCGCACCTCCGTGATGCGGGTACCGACAACGCGATCTCGGAACTCCACGGGGGACTGAGACTTCAGCACCCGGTCGTTCTCTACCGACACATCGCCGATTCGCTGCCACAGCACGCGTCTTTCCAGACCGCGCCGCAGCGTTTCCACCTCCGGCAACTCCGGCAAATTCCCACTTCCTCATCCGTGCGGGAATCGCTGCCGTTGTCGGGGGGCGCACAGAGCGCTTTCCTGACCAGACACACGTATCCCTGCCCGAAACGTGCATAGTTTATCAGAGAGCGCCCAGAGCGTCAAGTAATGCCCACGCCATTTTTGCGCGGGCATTGACTTGACGCTCTGAGGATCTAAGGGAAGGGGGCAAACTGCATCGGGGCACGGCGCTCCCGGTCGGGGAACTCCGCCCACTCCAGGTGCCGCAGCAGCGACTCCGCCTCGGCGTCCCGCCCCAGCGCCCGCAGCGCGAACGCCGCCCGCAGGCGCGCCGCACCGTCCGCCGGGTTCGCCGCCATCCGCTGCCGGGCGTCCGCCAGCACCTTCGCGGCGTCCCCGTGCTGGGCCAGCAGGCGGCTCAGGCGCTCTCCCGCCCACCAGTGCGAAACGTCCAGCGTCGTCACCGCCGTACCGAACTTCTTCGGGTCCGCGTGGCACGCCTGACACTGCGACTCGCCCCACTGACCAACGAAATCTACCAGCTTGGCCACGTACGCCCGCTCGCGGGCATGGTTCCCCGTCAACTGCTCCAGGCGCGCGTAGAGCTGCAAGTAGCGCCGCCGTGCCACCTCCGAAAGCTCCTCCGGCGACTCCACGCTCTCCAGCAGGACCCGCGCCGACTTGTAATCCGCGGCCTCCAGGAAGCGCCGGATCGTCAGCATCAACTGGTCTGTCGCCCGGCTCGCCTTCGCGCCGTCGTCGTTCAGCGCCTCCAGCCACGCACGGTCCCCCGTGCGTAGCGCCGCCTGCACCGCATACTGCTGGTAGCGGCGGGCGTCGGACTCTGTCAGCGAGGCGGGGGACGTGGCCTTCAGCATCTTCGCGGCCAGATCCGCGCGGCCCGCGCGCAGCGCCTCGAACACCGGGCGCAGCGCCGAATCCGAGCCCGTGGCCGGGGCGGAGGTCGCAGGGGCGGTGGGCGTCTGCCCCCACACCGGCAGGAGCGGGCCGACCACCAGCGTCGCGGCGACGCCGGTCAGGAGCAGCGCCGCGGCGGCGCGTAGAAAAGGAGGGCGGGAGGAGATACGGGAGGGCATGGGATAGGAACCTGTTACTTGAACATCTGATGGTCCACGTGGCCGTCCACCCGGATCCAGTTGATGCTGCGGTTGACGTGCGGGTAGCGGCGGTCAGCGGCCTTGGCCACCGGCGGCAGCTTCGTCTCTTCCGGCAGCGAATGGCGCTCGTACGTGTAGTTATCCCACGCCACCGCGATGGTCGTGCTATCCCCCTCGTCCGGGTGGCTCGAACCCTCGCCGTACAGAATCTTGTTTACGTTATACACGTAGGTATTGGCCTGTGACGCCGGCAGATCGCCCAGACCATAGGGCGCGTCCGGGCACGACCAGATACCCGTGTTCTTGGTATAGGGATGGAACAGAGCCGGGGCGCTGCGGGGGTCATCCGCCGGGCGGAACGTCGAGCCGCCCATGCACTCCTGCACATGCGGCCCTGCGTCGTCCCAGTCCGTGACATACATTCGGAACGCCAGCCCGATCTGACGCAGATTGCCGATGCAGGCGCTCTCCCGCGCCTTCTGGCGCGCCTGGGCGAAGACGGGAAACAGGATCGCGGCCAGGATCGAGATGATGGCGATCACCACGAGCAGTTCAATCAACGTGAAGCCGGCACGGCGGTGAGGGCGGGGCATGGAACACACCTGGAGTTGGTATTGGCGACTCTAAGAATCGCCGATACTTTGTATCCCGGTCGTGCTCCCTTGTCAAGCCTGCTAGGAAGGCCAAATAAAAAGGAGGGGGCTGCATCGCAGCCCCCTCCTTTTTATTTGGCTTGGTGAGGTGGTTAGACCGCCCGGCGGCTCCCCGTCACCAGGCGCATGATGGCGATCACGAGGATGGCGCCGATGGTGGCCCACAGGATGCCGGCCAGCGAGAAGGAGCCCGCGGCCGTCGCGCCGCCGAAGCCCATGGCGCGGCCGATGAAGCCGCCCAGGAAGGCGCCCACGACACCGAGGATCATCGTCATAAACCACCCGCCGGGCTCGTTCGCAGCACCCGGCATGATGAGCTTAGCAAGAACGCCCGCGATCAGACCCACGAGCAGAAAGATCAAGAATTCCATTTTATTGAGCCTCCGAAAAGGTTAGGGATCAGGACCCGTCCGCTCGCTCGCGGTAGGGGTCAGCTTTACGCTCTGTATTTAGCCCCCCGGCGCGGGTGCTAAACCTATTCCTTTTCGGAAGTTCCTGGTTTCTTAACCCTCGCGTGGACGCGACCAGGCGGCCAGACACTCGGCCCGGAACGCCTCGAATCGGTCTGCGTCGATCGCCGCCCGGATGCCCTCCATCAGTCGGGCGTAAAAGGCCAGGTTGTGGTACGTCGCCAGCACCGACCCCAGGATCTCGTTCGCCTGGTGCAGATGGCGCAGGTACGCCGCGCTGTGGCGCTGGCACACCCGGCACGGGCACTCCGGGTCGATCGGTCCCGCCTCGTCCGCCCACTTCGCATTGCCCAGGTGCGCCCGGCCGTAGGACGTGTACACCGTGCCGTTGCGCGCGATGCGCGTGGGCAGTACGCAGTCGAACATGTCCACCCCTTCGCGCACCGCGTCCAGAATGTCCGTCGGCGTGCCGACCCCCATCAGGTAGCGCGGACGGTCCGTCGGCAGGTGGGGCATCGTGAAGCCCAGCACCCGCCGCATCTCCTCCGGCGGCTCGCCTACGCTCACCCCGCCCACGGCGACGCCCGGGAACGGCAGCGACGCAATATAGCGCGCCGACTCCGCCCGCAGGTCCTCGTAGACGCTGCCCTGCACGATCCCGAACAGCAGCGACCCCGACGCGCTCCCGCCGAGCCGCTCATGCGCCGCCAGGCACCGCTCCGCCCACCGGTGCGTCCGGTCCATCGAGTCCTTCGCATACTCCCAGGTGGATGGGTAGGGGGGGCACTCGTCGAACGCCATGATAATGTCGGCGCCCAGATCGTGCTCAATCTCCATCACCGACTCTGGCGTGAAGTCGTGGTAGCTGCCGTCCAGGGGGGAGCGGAACCGCACCCCCTCCTCGGTGATCTTGCGCAGCTCCTTGAGCGAGAAGACCTGATAACCTCCGGAGTCGGTCAGCATCGCCCCGTCCCACCCGATGAACTTGTGGAGCCCCCCGAAGCGCGCGATGCGCTTGCTGCCGGGCCGCAGGTACAGGTGGAACGTGTTACCGAGGATGAGCCGGAATCCCAACTCCGTCACCTCCTCGAACGTCATCGCCTTCACCGTCCCGTGCGTCCCCACGGGCATGAACACAGGCGTCTCAACGGTAGCGTGTGGCAATCGAAGCGTCCCGCGCCGGGCAGCGCAGTCCGGCGCAGTCTTGTGCAGAGTAAAGATAGGCTCGGGCATATGCCCTACTGTATCGCACCGAATGCGGCCGCTATCTCTTCTGTTTCTGGCGCTCTGTCAGTTGCGCACGGTAGAGGCTCTTCGGCAGGACCGGCGTGCCGAACGACTCCCACACCCCGTTTCCCTTCTTGGAAGGCGTGCGGCAGCCGATGGCCCAGTTCTGCGCGGTCGGTGGGCTCTGGACGATCATCTCCGGGGCCTCGCAGTTCCACACCACGCAGTTCGCCCCGACCCAACCGTGCCCCGTGCCCGAATTTCCCCGATCCCGAATGTTGATGCCCACACCGCTGCGCCTGCTGCCACTACTCGTCACCGTCACCTTGTCGAACAGGCAGCCGACCGACCAGCGGTGGTGCGGCCCCGTGTCCGCGTGGGC